>JBFKOW010000006.1:0-43071 GCA_041628615.1 Paracoccaceae bacterium
CCGAGCGCCATCAGGGCGGGCGGGGGGGTGACCGGCTCGGCCATGAACCGGTCCCAGCGCCGGGCCCAGCCGTCCCGACCGATGGGGCCCCGGCCGACCCCGTGGTTCCGGACCTCGTGCCAGTCCACACCCTCGGCCCGGCACCATGCCGAAACCGCCCGGTCCCGCCGGTAGGTCCAGCCGTTGCCGGTCTCCTGATGGGACCAGAGCGTGAAGGGCCCGAACTCGGCCCGGATCGACGCGAGAACCTCGACCATCCGGCCGGTACGGATCACCAGCGGCTGCCCGAGACGCCCGAGATCGGCGCGCAGTTCCGAGAGGCATTCGGAAACGAAGGACCACTGCCGGCCCGACATGTCGGGTTCGGCCCAGAGGTCCGGTTCGACCACGTAGAGCGGCAGCACCGGCCCATGCCGCGCCGCCCCCGCGAGGGCACGGTGATCCGCCACCCGCAGGTCGCGCTTGAACCAGACCACCTGAAGGTTGCGTGTCGGTCTCATCCCGGCGTGATCTAGTCCGCCGTTGCCGCCGGCAAATCTCCGGCATCAGAGCCACCGCACGGCGGCCGTTGCGCCCGGTCCTCCGCGGCCTTTGCGCAGGAGCCGGGGCCTGCGCTACAGTCCTGCCGGGGCGGCGATCACGGAAGGAGCCCGGCATGTCACAAGCGGACCCCCTGTCCCCGGCGATGCCGGTTCCGCCCGTGTACCGGGACGGGTGTGCCATCATGGAGCATTCTCGTTCCCGGCCGCTCCCGTCTATACAGGGACGAAGGACGGGGCGTGCCGCGCCGCTGGTTGACGTGGCGCGGTGGGGAAGACCGACTCCGAAACGGGGGACCGTCCCCGGCGAGGTGCGCCGCGCACCGGATGCCTGGCTGGAGGCACGGGCCCATGAATGACGTCTTGATGCCGGTTTCGCCCGGCGAATTCATCGACAGGCTGACCATCCTGCGGGTTCGGAGCGAGCGGACCGAAGACCCGGTCTGCCGGGCCAACCTGCGCTATCAGCTCGCGCGGCTCGAGGCGATCGCGCAGGATCACCTTCCGGACCTGCCTGCCCTGGACGCGCTGCGCGACCAGCTTCTCGAGATCAACGGCGACCTCATGCAGGTACAAGAGGACATCCGCGCCCTCGAGCGTCGCGGGGATTTCGGCAATGGCTTCATCGGTCTCGCGCGCGCCATCTGCATCACCGACGACCGGCGCGCAGAGGTGAAGCAGCAGATCAACGCGCTTCTGGGATCGTCCCAGATCGTCGAGAGGTTCCATGCCGGCGAGGGGTCCTGACCTCCCCCGCGCCGATGGCCACAGACGGCATTAACCCTGTTATTCGGCCCGATTAACCCTGATAGCGGGGAAGCCGGCCCGGCAGGCCGCTTCGCTGCCCCTTTTCCGCCCGGTTTCGCGTGACGACTGGAGCCAGAGAGCAGAAGGGTGGCACGGGCATGTCGAACCAACAACCGATCATCATCAAGCGCAAGAAGGTCGTCGTCGGCGGCGGTCACCATGGCGGTGCGTGGAAGGTCGCCTATGCCGACTTCGTCACCGCCATGATGGCCTTCTTCATGCTCATGTGGCTGCTGAACGCCACGACCGAGCAGCAGCGCAAGGGCATCGCCGACTATTTCTCGCCGACGCTGCCGGTGAACCGCATTTCCGGCGGCGGCGACGGCGCCTTCGGGGGCGACAGCATATTCTCGGAAGAGACGCTTGCCCAGAACGGAACCGGGGCCACCCGCGAGATCCCCGGTCCCAATGCTGCCGACCTCATGACGGACGTGGAAAGTGCCCCCGGGCAGGATGCCGCGGAAGTGGCCGCGCTCGAGGCCCTCGAAGAAGTGCTGCTCGGCCGGGGTGGCGAAAGCGCCGTGGCGGAACGTGCGCTGCGCCATGTCATTACCAAGCTGACCGACGAGGGTCTGGTGATCGAGATCTTCGCCCTGCCCGGCGCCCCCCTCTTCATGGAGGACAGCGTGGAGCCCATGCCGGTGACGCGGGAACTGGCCGCGATGTTCGCCCGGGTCTTCGCCCAGGTCCGCAACGACGTGGCGATCGCAGGTTACGTTCGTGCCCGTCCGGTGGTGATCAGCAACAATCCGGTCTGGGACCTGTCGGTTGGCCGGGGCCAGACGATCCGCAGCCTGCTCGAGACCGACGGCCTCGAACCCGCGCGGATCGCAAGGGTCACCGGGCACGCGGACCGCTCGCCGGCCGCCCGAGACCCGCTCGCCGTGCGCAACGACCGGATCGAGATCGTCCTTCTGCGATCGGACCAGTAATGGGTTGGATTTGAAACGTTAGGCCGCCGTTAATCGCAAGGGCGTATCCGCGTTCCGGACTCCGAGTACCGACGCAGAAAGGCGCGCCCATGACGATCTCCTCCTCCCTGAATGCGAGTGTTGCCGGTCTGTCGGCAAATGCCAGCAAGCTGGCGACGATTTCCGACAACATCGCGAACTCGTCGACCTACGGCTACAAGCGCGCGGTGACGGACTTCCACTCGATGGTGATCGAGAACGGGCAGGGCACCTACTCTGCCGGCGGGGTCCGGGTCACGACGCAAAGGCTGATCGATCAGCGCGGGTCACTCGTCACCACCAGCAACGCGACCGACCTCGCGGTCCGGGGACGCGGGCTTCTGCCGGTGACGACACAGGCGTCGATCGGCGTTTCCAACGGCGACAACCCGATGCTGCTGACGACGACCGGGTCCTTCCGGGCCGACGAGCAGGGCTACTTGACGACCACGAGCGGACTCGTCCTAATGGGCTGGCCCGCCAACCCGGATGGAACCATCCCGACCTTCCCGCGCGACACGCCGGACGGGCTCGAACCCGTGCGGATCAGTTCCAACCAGTTCGCGGGCGAGGCGACGACCTCGATCGAACTGGCCGCGAACCTCCCCGCCACCGCCACCACGGCCGGCGCGGACGGTGCGGCGGAAGAACTTTCGATCGAGTACTTCGACAACCTCGGCAAGTCGCAGAGCCTTTCTGTCACGTTCACCCCGACGGTGCCCGCCACCGGCGAATCCAACGAATGGACGATGACCCTGTCCGACAGCGCCTCCGGCGGCGCCATCGTCGGCGAGTACACCCTGGTCTTCGATGACACCCGCGGTTCCGGCGGAACCCTGCTCTCGGTGACCGACAACCTCGGCGGCAACCCCTACGACCCTGTGACCGGCGAGGCGAGCATCTCGGTCGCCGGAGGCCCGCTGTCCGTCAACATCGGCGCCCTGGGCACGTCCGCCGGCCTGACCCAGCTGTCGGATGCCTTCACCCCGGTCTCGATCCAGAAGAACGGCAACCCCGTCGGCAACATGACCTCAATCGAGGTCGACGCGAACGGCTACGTCAACGCCTACTTCGATACCGGGATCAACCGCGTGATCTACCAGATTCCCCTGATCGACGTGTCGAACGTCAATGGTCTCGAGGCGCTAGACCACCAGAGCTACCGGGCCTCTCCGGACAGCGGGAACTTCTTCCTCTGGGATGCCGGCGACGGGCCGACCGGCGACATCGTGAGCTTCGCGCGCGAGGAATCCGCGACGGACGTGGCGGGCGAACTCACCCAATTGATCCAGACCCAGCGCGCCTATTCCTCGAACGCCAAGGTCATCCAGACCGTGGACGAGATGTTGCAGGAGACCACCAACATCAAGCGCTGATCTCCAGGACGACCCACCTGAAAGGAGCGGGACATGAGCATCTCGAACTCGCTGAACAACGCCCTCTCCGGCCTCACGGCGGCCTCGCGTGCCGCGGAGGTTGTCTCTTCGAACGTCGCCAACGCGATGACCGACGGGTACGGTCGCCGCCAGCTCGATCTCTCCGCCCACCAGATCGGCGGGCGCGGGGCCGGGGTCCGGATCGACGGGGTCGCCCGCCTCGTCGATCGGGCGATCCTGGCCGACCGGCGGATTGCGGAGTCCGCGATGGCGCGGGACGGCCGGCTGGCGGCCTCCCTCCAGCGGCTCGAGGCCCAGCTCGGCGGTACCGGAAGCGCGCCCGGCATCCAGGACCGGATCGTGGCCTTCGAACAGGCCCTCGTGACGGCCGCCGCCGATCCCGGATCCGATGTCCGGCTCGGCGTCGTGCGGGACCGCCTGACCGAGATGGTCGCGGCTCTGAACCGGTCCAGCGCCGATGTGCAGGCGATGCGGCAGGAGGCCGACGCCGATATCGCCGCGCAGGTCGAGATGCTCAATACGTCCCTGCGCCAGGTCGAGGCGCTGAACGCCGACGTCTTCCGCGCCCGTCAGACCGGAAACGACCCGTCCGGCCTGATGGACCAGCGGCAGGTCATCATCGACCGGATCGCCGGGATCGTGCCAATCCGGGAATTGCAGCGGTCGGGCGACCGTGTCGCGCTGATGACGACGTCGGGCCAGGTCCTGCTCGACGGACCGGCTGCCGAAATCGGGTTCGTGCCGCGGGCGACGATCACCGCCGACATGACCTTTACGTCAGGCGGCCTCGGCGGCCTCACCGTCAATGGGGACCCGGTATCGCGGGGACCGGTCGGCAAACTGTCGGGCGGCTCCCTTGGCGCAGCCTTCACCCTGCGTGACGAGACGCTCGTCTCGGCTCAGGCGGGGCTCGATCGGATCGCCGCCGACCTGATCGGCCGCTTCGAGAACCCTGCCACCGACCCGACCCTTCCGGGCGGCGTTCCCGGGCTCCTGACCGACGCCGGCGCCATGCTGGACCCGGTGGATATCGACGGCCTCGCCGGGCGGATCGCCGTCAATGCCCTCGTCGACCCGAACCTCGGCGGAGACCTCTGGCGCCTGCGCGACGGCGTCGCCGCGGCGGCCCCCGGCCCTGCCGGCCAGTCCGCACAGCTGATCCGCTGGAAGGACGGCCTCGCCGCACTCAGCCCGGACGCTTCCGGCACGCTGCGGTCGGCCGCCGGTCATGCCGCACTTTTCGCGGCCGATATCGGCCGGCTCAGGGTTGCGGCCGAGGACGGCCTCAGTTTCTCGACGGCACGATGGGAGACCATTCGCGAAACCGAGTTGGGGCAGGGCGTCGATACCGACTTCGAGATGCAGATGCTGCTTCGGATCGAGGAAGCATACGCCGCCAACGCCAGGGTGATCGAGACCGTGAACATCCTTATCCGCACCCTGATGGAGCTGTGACCATGACCGCACCGACGATTGGCAACATGGCCCGGTTCTTCGTGACCCAGAAGCACAATGCCGCGCTGCGCGACCGGCTCGGCTCGCTGACCTCCGAGCTTTCGACCGGTCGCAAGCAGGATCTCACCCGCGCCCTCGGTTCGGACACGGCCCGGCTCTCCGAGGTCGACCGGCGGCTGTCCCTGATCAGCGCCTACCGCGGCGCCGCTGCCGAGACCGAGCAGCTGCTCGCGATGACGCAGCAACTTCTCGGCCGGATCGACAACGTGCGCGGCGAACTCGCGGGCCCGCTTGTGAACGCGGATCTGGCGGACAGCCCGTTGCAGCGCGAAGGCCTGGCCAGAGCGGCGCGGGAAGCATTCGCCGACATGGTCGGCGCCCTCAACGCTCGCGTCGCGGGGCGGTCCGCGATGGCAGGCGCCGCGACGGACGGTCCGGCGCTCGCGCCGGCAGCGGACATCATCGCCGGTATCGAAGCGGCCGTCGCCGGCGCGTCCAGCACGGCGGATGTCGAGGCGGCGCTGGAGTTCTGGTTCGACGATCCTTCCGGCGGATTTGCGACGATGGCGTATCTCGGCGACACCGGTGACCCGCTCACCCGGGGCGTTGATGACGGCGTCACGCTGACGATGCCCACCCGGGCTGACCGCGAGGAGATCCGCGAGGTCCTCAAGGCGGTGTCGATGGGGTTCGCCGGCCATGCGGCGCCAGCCTTGAGCGCGAACGATCATGTCGCCCTGTCCCGCGCCGCCGGAGTCGCGCTTGTCGGAGCAGCGGAACCGCTGGTGCACCTGCAATCGCAAGTCGGAGCCACCGAAGCCCGCGTCGCCGAGGCGCGGACCCGCCTCGAGACCGAGGCCTCGGCACTCGGGATCTCGCGCAACGGTATGGTGAACGTCGATCCGTTCGAGACCGCGACGGCACTGCAAGAGCTGCAAACCCAACTTGAAACCCACTATGCGCTCACGGCGCGAATGTCCCGGCTCTCCCTGACGGAGTACCTGTGATGGGTCGGGCCCTCTTTACCCTGCTGCTGTTTCTGATCGCGACCGTCTCCCAGGCAAGCCCCGTCCGGCTCAAGGACCTTGTAGAGTTCGACGGCGTGAGGACCAACGGCCTTGTCGGCTACGGACTTGTCGTGGGGCTCAACGGAACCGGGGACGGGCTGCGCAACGCGCCGTTTACCGAAGAGATCATGACGAACATCCTCGAGCGCCTCGGCGTCAACGTCACCGGAGAGCAATTCCGGCCGCGCAACGTGGCCGCGGTACTCGTGACCGCGAAACTGCCGCCCTTCGCCCGGGCCGGCAGCCCGATCGACGTGACCGTCTCGGCCATCGGCGATGCGAGTAGCCTCATGGGCGGCACCCTAATCATGACCCCCCTGAACGCGGCCGATGGCGAGATCTATGCCGTCGCACAAGGCACCGTCCTCGCCGGCGGCGTGACCGCGTCCGGCGATGCCGCGACCGTGACGCAGGGTGTTCCGACGGCAGGGATCATCCCGGGCGGCGCCACCGTCGAGCGGGAGGTGGAGTTCGATTTCGGCACCATGGACACCCTCCGCCTGGCCTTGCGCGATCCGGATTTCACGACGGCCGCGCGGATCGAGAGCGCCGTGAACGCGACTTTCGGGCGTTCCGTCGCACTGATGACGGACGCGGGAACCGTCGAAATCAACATCGCGGGCACCGGAAGTCGGTCGCCGGCGCATGCGCTCGGTGTGATCGAGAACATCCTCGTTCAGCCGGAGCGCCGGGCCCGGGTCGTGGTCGACCAGAGATCCGGAACCATCGTGATCGGCGCCGATGTGCGGATCAGCCGGGTCGCGGTGAGCCAGGGCAATCTGACCTTGCGGATCGAGGAAGCCCCCCTCGTCGCGCAGCCGAACCCGTTCTCGGACGGCGAGACGGTCGTTGTTCCGCGCACCCGCGCCGGCGTCGTCGAGGAGCCGGGTATCGGGCTGGCCGAACTGCGGGACGGCACATCGCTGTCCGAAGTCGTCGCGGGCCTCAACGCCCTGGGCGTCTCCCCGCGGGACATGATCGACATTCTTCAGACCATCAAGGCCAGCGGCGCCCTCCACGCCGAGTTCGTCGTTCGATAGGCCGGTCGGTCAGGCGGCGACCCGCAACAGGTCTCCGGGCCGGCAGACCGGTCGAACGACCCGTCCCCATCGGTCGAGCGGAATGAGCTTCAGATGCGGGAGCGCCCTTCCAGGAACGCTTGGACCGCGCCGCCGAGCGGCGCCGGTTCGTTGGCGTCGCGTGGTGGCCGGCCGGTCGCGATGATCCCCTCCGCTTCACCGTCAGTGTCCCGAGGGATGCCGGTTGGCAGGACGAGCGTGGCGTTCAGGCGATCGCTTGCGGGATCCGCGTCAGGGCGGGCGGTCTCAGAAGTAACCCTGGACCAGGCTGCTCGCAATCAGGCTCCAACCGTCGGCGATGACGAAGAAGGCCAGCTTGAACGGCAGCGAGACGATTGCAGGAGGCACCATCATCATCCCCATCGACATCAGAACCGCGGCGACAACGAGGTCGATGATCAGGAACGGCAGGAAGATCAGGAAGCCGATCTGGAACGCCCGCTCGATCTCGCTGAGCAGGAACGACGGGACAAGCAGCGACAGCGGCGCATCGGGGGACGACGCGGCCGGAGCCGGGGAGGGCCGAAGGGCGGCGAGCCTGTCGAAGGTATCCGGGTCGATCCGGCCCGACATGAACTCGCGAAACGGGGCGACGGTGAGCGAAAAGGCCTGCTCGATCTCGATCCGGCCCTGCAGGAGAGGATCGATGCCCGCCTGCCATGCCGACACGAAAACGGGCTCCATCACGAAATAGGTCAGAAACAGCGCAAGAGACACGATCAACATGTTGGGAGGGGACTGCTGAAGGCCGATGGCCTGTCTCAGGATGGCGAGGACTGTCACGAGGAACGGAAAGCAGGTGATCGTGATCGCCAGCGCCGGCACCAGGCTGAGCACGGTGATCAGGATCAGCAGCTGGACGGATCGCGCGGTCAGCGATCCGTCGTCGCCGGGAAACAGCGGCGCGTCCTGGGCCAGCGCGGGCTCGCCCCAGACCAGCGTCGCGGCGAGCAGCAGGAATCCGAGCCGGACCGTCCTTCTATTCAAGACCGCCGACACCAGCTGCAACCTCCGTCAGCCGCACGGCAAGTTGCCCGGGCTCACCGTTGTCGAATTCCTGAAGCTCGCCCCGGGCGATCAGCCGGTCACCGACCCAGAGCTCCACCGGATCCTCGATCCGACGATCCAGCGGCAAGACCGCGTTCTCGCCGAGATTGAGCAGGTCGCCGACGCTTGGGCGGGCCCTGCCGACCGAAACGGTGATTTCGATCGGCACGTTGCGCAGCGGATTGTCGGAGGAGTCCTTCGGTCTTTCGGCCGCGGGCGTCTCAGTCATCGTCTTGGTCTCCTGTGTCGGGGGATGTCAGGGCGGCGAGAGCCATGCGGATCGCGTCCGCGACCTCGGCGAGATCGAACATGGTCTCGGTGTCTTCGGCCCCGAGCACGGCCTGCCCTCTCGCGAGCCGCGGATCGGACTCGATCGGGAGTTCCAGGCCGGTCAGGGCGACGGCATCCCGGATCCCCGCCAGATCCTGCTCGCAGACCCGCAGCACCCGAACGGCGCTCAGGGCGGTTTCCGCGCGACGCACCAGTTCGTCGGCGAGGGTGATGCCGATCACATCGACGAGCAGTTCCGGCAGGACCGCGTCCGCGATGGATTGGAACAGCGGCCGCAGCGCGGCGATCACCCGCGCTTCGGCGGCCTCTTCGGAAGCACTGATCCGGTGCAGGGACGCCACGATTTCGGTGCTGAGCGCCGCCGATTCCGACCGGGCCTCGGCCAGCCCGGCCTCGAAGCCGGTCGCGAAGCCGTCCTCGAAAGTGGGAGCCGGCGCCTCGTTGTCCCGAGGGGCTCCCGCAAAGCATTCCAGGTCCAGAACGGTCATCCTATGCCTTCTCCGTCACCCGGGCCGCCGGGTCTTCCATCCAGGACTGGAGAATCTGCAGGGTCTCGTCCGGCCGGTCCTCGATCAGATCCCGGAGTCGGTCGACCGGGTCGGACTGCCCATTGCCGCCGTCGAGCCCGATCGCCGCGATCGGCGCCATCATGGGCAGTTCCAGATCGTCGCCGTTCGGCTGTTCGGCCTGCCGGGCGCCGGATCTTTCGGGCAAGGCCAGCATTCCGGCAGGGTCGTCCTGGCGGGCCGGGGTCATCAGGACGGGCCGGACCACGAACAACCCGAGCACAAGAGCAACGCCAGCCATCACTCCGAGCCGGATCAGGCTCATGACGTCGAGCGGAGCACCGGGCAGACCTGCCTCCGTCACCTCCGTCCCCCGGGCATCCATCGGCTCGAAGGCAAGGCTCTGGATCGTGATCTGGTCACCGCGGGCATCGTCGAAACCGACGGCGGACGCGATCAGGCTGCGCAGCGCGTCGAGTTCGTCCTGGCCTCGTGCTGCGGTCGTGACACTTCCGTCCGCGGCAACGCTTTCGGCATGATTGACCAGCGCCGCGACCGTGATCCGCTTGATGGCGCCGGGGCCGCGGACAAGCTCCCGCTGCGTTTCGGAGACCTCGAAGTTGGTGATCTGCCGGGTTTCCGAACCCTGGCTGTTCGAGCTCTCGCCGCCATTTCCGGCGTCGCCGTCCGGCAGGTTCGAAGCCACCGTGACATCGCCGCCGCGGCCGCTGTTCTGCGCGTTGCTGCTGCTTTCGGAGACGTCCGTGCTGATTGCGATGCGGCTCTCCGGGTCGATTCGGCGTTCGATGATCTGTTCCGTCTCGTTCACGGTGTCCACCGCCACCTCGACGACCGCGTTGCCCATGCCGACCCGCGCTTCGAGCAGTCGCTGAACTCTCTCGCGGATCTCTTCGCTGAGGTCGTTTCCCGACTGGCCGGCTTCCTCGGCAAAGGCCACGAGACCGCCCTGGCCATCGATGACGGCCACGTCCTCGGGTCGCAGGCCGGGAACCGACGACGCAACGAGGTAGCGGAACGCCTTGGCCTGCCCTGGCGACAGGGACCCGTCGCCGGTTGTCACCGTGACCGCCGCCGTCGGTTTGATCTCGCGCTGAAAGCCGCGTCCCGTGGGAGCGGAAATGTGGACCCGGGCGGCCGTGACGAAGGGACTTGCGACGATGGTGCGCGCCAGTTCGCCCTCGCGCGCGCGCCAGAACGCCGCGTCGAACATCTGCGAGGTGGTGCTGAAACCCGAAAGGCCGTCGAGAAGCTCGTATCCCTGCGCGCCATTGGCCGGCAGTCCCTGGCTCGCCAGCGTCATCCGGAGCGTATCCCGCTGGCCAGTTTCGACATAGATCGCCGAACCCCGAACCTCGTACCTGACCCCGGCGGCATCGAGCGACTGGAGCACTTCCCCCGCCGCGCCGCTGTCGAGACCGCCATAGAGCAGGGACATGCTGTTCCCGCCGCTCATCCGGCCAAGGGCGATCACCGCCGAGAACGCCAGGACGGTCGCAAGGATCACCGCCAGCTTCCGCTGCGCCGGAAGGTTCGTCCAAACGCTGATCAGACTTTCCACCTGACACCTCATGCCGAAGCGGGCGTTCTGCCCGGCTTGCCGGCATGGATGCCCGAACGGGCTTAACAATCGGTTAGTGCATATCGGTTTATTTGGGCCTCGAACCGATCTTGAGGAGCGTCATGGCACAGACCGCGGAAAGCGAAGACGAGGCACCGAAGAAGGCGTCCAAACTGCCGCTTTTGCTGGGCATCGTCCTCGCGATCGCCGGCGGCGCCGGCGGATTCGCCGCAGTGCAGCTGGGCCTGCTGGGGGCCCCGTCGCACTCGGCCGAAGCTCACACCGAGGCACCGCCGAGGCCCATTCCCGAACTGGCGTTCGTGCCGCTGGACCCGCTGGTCATCACGATTCCCGGCCAGTCGGCCCGCAACCACCTGCGGTTCTCGGCGCAGCTGGAAGTCAATCCGGAATTCGTCGCCGACGTGGAGGCGGTGAAGCCCCGAATCACGGACGTGCTGAACTCCTACCTGCGCGCGGTGGAGACGTCCGACCTCGAGAACCCGGCAGCGCTGATGACCCTGCGATCGCAGATGCTGCGCCGGGTCAAGATCGTGACCGGGGAAGGCAGGGTCAACGACCTGCTGATCATGGAATTCGTAATGAACTGAAGGATGGGAAGATGTCACAAATCGCCGATATCCTGCTGGCTGCGGGCGCCATCGGGGCCGGGTTCTACTGCTTTGTCCTTTCCGTCCGGCTTCGCCGTTTCGCCAGCCTGGAGAAGGGAGTCGGGGGCGCGGTCGCGCTGCTGTCGGCGCAGGTGGACGATCTGACGAAGGCCCTTTCCGGGGCCCAGGAGTCGGCCCAGATCACCCGGACCAAGCTGACCGACCTCGTGCAGCGGGCCGAACTGACCTCGCAGCGGCTCGAACTCCTCATCGCGGCCGTCCAGGACGTCGGCGCCGACGCCGCCCTGAAACAGCCATCGGCCGGCCCGGCACCGAAGGAATCGTCGGCGTCGCCGTCGTTCATGCGGCGACCGGTTCCGGAGGGTTTCCCAAGATGAGCGGACCTCGCCGCCCCGCGCGCGGAGCGTTACTGATCCTGGCCGGACTGCTGGTCTCCTCGGGCGCGATCCGGATCGGTTCCGACGCCGGGCAGGCCCTTGCGCTGGGCGCGACAAGGGCCGAGGAAACACCGGCGCCGGCCGTTGCCTGTGCTTGCGGCGACACGCCGGCAGCCCTTGCGGCGGCGCTCCTGGAACGGGAGAGCCGCGTCTCTGAGCGCGAGCGGCAGTTGGAGGACCGGCTGCATGCACTGGCCATCGCGGAGCAGGAGCTCGAGATCAAGCTGCAGCAGCTGATCTCGGCGGAGGCTTCGCTCGAGGCGGCAATCGCCGATGCCGAAACCGCCTCGAGCGGCGATCTCGAGCGGTTGACCGCGGTCTACGAGAACATGAAGCCGGCGCAGGCATCCGCCCTGTTCGAGGAGATGGCGCCCGCTTTCGCTGCGGGATTCGTCGGGCGGATGCGTCCGGATGCCGCCGCCGCGATCATGGCCGGCCTCGATCCGACCACCGCCTATGCGATCAGCGTCGTGCTCGCCGGCCGCAATGCCGAGGTGCCGACGGAATAGGTCCGAAGCGAAGCCGGACACCAAGACTTAAGACCTTTCTGCAACGGTCGGACCAGAGCATCCAGAGGGGGCGCGGAGCGCATCGCATGATCGGATTTGTCGGAATAGGCATCATCTTCGTCATGGTGTTCGGCGGCTACCTGCTGGCCGGCGGGAAGCTCGGCATCATCCTGAAATCGCTGCCGTTCGAGATGATCATGATCGGCGGGGCCGCGATCGGCGCCTTCGTGATCGCCAATGACCTCCCCGCGATCAAGCACACCGTCAAGGACGTCGGCAAGGTCTTCAAGGGGACCCGTTGGAAGCCCGAGGACTACCGGGACCTTCTCTGCCTTCTGTTCGAACTGATTCGCGTTGCCCGGTCCAATCCCGTGGCCCTCGAGGAGCATATCGAGAACCCCGAAACATCCGCGATCTTCAACCGCTATCCGCGTATCGCCGAGGACGGAGAAGCCGTGTCGCTGATCTGCGACACGCTTCGATCGGCCTCGATGAACTACGACGATCCGCACCAGGTCGAGGAAGTCCTCGACAAGCGGCTCGAGGCCAGCCTGCATCACAAGCTGCATTCCTCGCACGCACTCCAGTCGATGGCCGACGCGCTGCCGGCGCTCGGGATCGTCGCCGCGGTGCTCGGTGTGATCAAGACGATGGGTTCGATCGACCAGCCGCCGGAAGTCCTCGGCAAGCTTATCGGCGGCGCCCTCGTGGGCACCTTTCTCGGCGTCTTTCTCGCCTATGGGCTCGCCGGTCCGTTCGCCACCAAGGTCAAGGCGATCGTCGAGGAGGATTCCCATTTCTACGCGCTGATCCGGGAGGTGCTTGTCGCCAATCTGCACCAGCATCCGACCAACATCTGCATCGAGGTCGGTCGCCAGAACACGCCCGGTCACAACCGGCCATCCTTCACCGAGCTGGAGGAGGCGCTGAAGGCGACCAAGAACGAGGAAGCGGCATGATCCGCCGACTATGCCGGTTGCTTGTCCTTCTGCCTTCGGCACTTGCCGCCGAGCCGGTCACGATCCGCAGCGGCGAGCACGACACCTTCGTGCGCCTCGTCCTGTCGATCCCGGCGCGGGCCGAGTGGGAATTGGGACGCAGCGGGGCGGGATACCTGCTCGGCTTCCCGGGGTCCGAGCTTTCGATCGAGACCGACGGCGTCTTTGCCCGCATCCCCAGGACACGCCTGAGGTCGCTTGTCGATCAGGGCGGCAATCTGTTTCTGGACCTGGCCTGCGACTGTCATGTGACCGCGTACCTGTGGCGGGAAGACCGGCTTGTGGTCGACATCAACGACGGTCCGCCGCCACCCGGGTCCCGATTCGAGACGCCGTTCCCGACAGTGGCGCCGTCCGCCGATCTGGCGGAGAACCGCGAGCCGGCGGTTCCGACCAGTCCCGCGCCGTCCCCTGCGACGCCAGCACCGGCCCGGTCCGAACCGCCCGACTACCGGCCGGAGTCGGGCGCCGGTTTTCCGAGCATATTCGACCAGTCGAGCGGCGGGCGGCCGCAATGGCAATACCGCGGGCTGGATCAGGCACTGGAGGCCGCGCCGCGGGTCGCCGCACTGGAGCAGGAACTGCTGGAGAGCCTGTCACGGGCGACCAGCCAGGGGTTGCTCTCTCCCGCGACCGATGGCTCCGAATTGCAGACGATGACGAGGCAGCCGGAGGCTGACAGCCCCGATCGGGTCGGCGAACCTCCCGTCAACCTGACGATCGAGCGTCCCACGGCAGAAGCTTCCGGGCCCGGGGTTCGCACAAGCACGAGCATAGAGCGTGCCCTGACATCAGCGTCCGGCCCCGCTGTGCGGCGGGATGGAACCGAATGCCTTGACGCGACCTATTTCGAGGTATCGTCGTGGGCTGACGAACGGCCGTTTCACCTCCAGCTGGCCGATCGACGGGCCGGCCTGACGACCGAGGCGGATCGGCCCGATCCCGACGCGCTTGTCGCGCTTGCCCGCTTCTACGTCCATCACGGCTTCGGCCGGGAGGCACTCGCGGCGCTGTCACGAGCCGACACGTCCGATCTCGAGACGCTCGTCCTTGCCAGCATGGCCCATGTCGTCGACGACAGGATGCCGAGCCACCCGATCCTGGCCGATCAGGCCGACTGTCCCTCGGCCGCGGGCCTGTGGTCGATCCTCGCCTCGACCGATCCCGAGGCGGTTGGCTTCGCCGATCCGGGAAGCGTGCTGCAGGCGCTTCGGGGCCTGCCGGATCCGATTCGCGGTCATCTCGGTCAACGGCTGGCAGCCCGCTTTGCCGAGGGCGGCGACGCGGACACGGCGGAAGCGATCCTGACCATATCCGAGTTCGGGGCCACCGCCGAAGCCTTCGCGGTGCAGGCTGTCGAGGCTGCCATAGCGGAACAGAAGGGGGACACGGATCTCGCCATTCACCGGCTGTCGGGACTTGCCGAAAGCGAGCCCCGGCTGACCCCGGAAAGCCTTGTCCGGTTGCTGGATCTGACCGCCGACGCGGGACACGTCGTTCCGGAAGACATCCTCGCGCTGGCTGAAATCCTCCGGTTCGAACACGCATCGGACCGGGTTCTCGTCGCGGACCTGCTTCGGGCCGAAGTCATCGGCTGGCTGACCCGGAAGGAGTTCGACCGATCTCTGGCCCTGCTCGAGATGCCCGGGGGCATCGCCGAAGAGGAACGCCCGCAACTGATCTCGCGCGTCTATCGAGACCTGACCGACGGTGCGACGGACGATGCCTTTCTCGCCATGGCATTCGACGACGTTCCGGCCGTCACCGCAGAAACCGAGAATCGGATGGCGGCCCGGCTTCTTGCCCTGGGTTTCGCCGAACGGGCCGAGATGCTCCTGCGGGCCGAGGCGCGGCAGGAGGCAGCGCGCGACCGCCGCCTGCTGAAAGCCCGGCTTGCCCTTGCCCTGGGCCGCTTCGAGGACGTGGAGCGATCGCTCGCCGGCATGTCCGATCCGGAATCGAACCGCATTCTCGCCGAGGCCGCCGCCCGGAACGGTGATGTCGAACGGGCGATGCTGCTTGCGCGGGGGGGCTCCGACCCGTCCTACGCCCTCATGGCCTTGCGTGCCGAGTCCTGGCCGAACCTCGTCGGTCAGGAGGACACGCTGCTCGCGGAACTGGCAGACCTGAGACTGGGTCGCGACATCGCCGACGAAGCGGTGATGCCGCCACTGGCGTGGCGGCAGGAGTTGCTGTCCGACAGTGCGAGCACGCGCGACCTCGCGAAGCGGATCGTGGACCGGTTCGACATCGCGTCAGGTTCGGGCGCCGCAGCGACGAATTAGGCCCGGCGATTACCAATTGTGAACCATGCCGGTCTAGACCGGGACCATCCGCATCAGAAGGTCGGATCGGAATGAACACGCACCCGAATTGCCCTTGCCCGTTCGGCCATCCCGCGCCGGATGTCGACGGTTCCGAAACTGGCCGCCGGTGCGAAAAGGGACCCGTCCCCCTCGGTTCTGCCGGATCGGATTCAGATGATCCCGCGTGCCGGCCGGGTGGCAGGCCGTCGTTCTTCGGCCCGACGGCGTGAGGGGGCAGTCGATGCCGAAGCTGGCCTTGACACATCTGTTCCAGCCGACGGTTCTTCTCGCCCTGGCCCTGATGGCGGTCATCGTCATGATGATCCTGCCGATGCCGGCCTGGGTTCTCGATATCGGTCTGGCGGCGTCGTTCTCGCTGGCGATCCTGATCTTCACGGTGACGCTCTTCATCGAGCGGCCGCTGGACTTCTCGGCATTCCCGACGATCCTTCTCGCCTCGCTCATGCTGCGATTGTCGCTGAACGTCTCCTCGACGAAGCTGATCATCGGGGAAGGACACACCGGAACCCAGGCGGCCGGGGACGTGATCGCCGGATTCGCGATGTTCGTGATGGGCGGGAGCGTCTTCCTCGGGTTGGTGGTCTTCGGGGTTCTGCTGATCGTGAACTTCGTGGTCATCAACAAGGGTGCGACCCGGATGGCCGAGGTTGGGGCCCGATTCGCGCTGGACGGCATGCCGGGCAAGCAGCTGGCCATCGACAGCGATGTCAGCGCCGGTGCCATCGACCATGCCGAAGCGAAGTCGCGGCGCGAGCGCGAGCAGGCCGAGACGACCTTTTTCGGCTCGCTCGATGGCGCGTCCAAGTTCGTGAAGGGCGACGCCATCGCGGGCCTGCTGATCACGGTCCTCAACCTGGTGATGGGCCTGATCATGGGGGTGGTGATCCATGACATGCCGCTGGGCGCCGCGTTCGAGACCTACGCGATCCTGACCGTCGGCGACGGGTTGGTCAGCCAGATCCCCGCCGTCATCATCTCGATCGCCTCGGCCCTCCTGCTTGCGCGGGGCGGCGCGACCGGCTCCACCGATCTCGCCATCGTCGGGCAGCTGGGCCGTCACCCCGCCGCGCTCGCGACCGTGGCGGTCCTGATGGTCCTGTTCGCCCTGGTGCCGGGCCTGCCGTTCCTGCCCTTCGTGCTCGGCTCGATCGTGCTCGGCGCCTGTGCCTGGCTGGTCGCCCGGCGCAACCAGCGCGAGGCCGAGATCGCGCGGGCCGACTCGGCGACCCGGGAAGCTCCGCGCCGGACGGCGTCGCTCGGCGACGTGCTTGATCTGGACGATATTCACGTCGAATTCGCGCCGGATCTCGTCGACATGGTCCTCGACCCGGCCACCGGTCTTGATGCGCGCATCGGCAGCATGCGCAACCACGTGGCAACCGAGTTCGGTCTGCTGCTGCCGGAGATCCGGCTCACCGACAACGCCGCGCTTCCGCCCGCGACCTACGCGATCAAGATCCTCGGCGTGGAACAGGCGCGTGACAAGGTGCGGCCGAACAGCGTGTTGGTTCTCCTGTCCGGAGACGACAAGGTGGTCATAGAAGGCGAAGACGTCGCCGAACCCGTCTACGGCGCGCCGGCCCGCTGGATCAATCCGGAGGACCGGGACTCGGCCGCCCTCGACGGACTGACCACGGTCTCTCCGACCGAGGTGCTTGCCACGCACCTGCTCGAGATCATCAAGCGGAATTTCGCGAGGCTGCTGACGCACAAGGCCCTGCGCCGGCTGCTGGACGAAATGGTCAACCTGTCCGACGGCGCCCGGTCCGAAGCCAACCGCCGGATGCTCGACGAACTGGTCCCGGACAAGGTGGCGCCGGACCTGTTGCTCGCCGTGTTGCGGCTGCTGCTGGACGAACGGGTCTCGATACGAAACCTGCCGCTGATCATCGAGGCCGCCGCCGAGGGCCGGCAGCTGCACCCGACCGCCGAAGGCATCGCCGAGCACGTCCGCCAGCGGCTGGGGTTCCAGATCATGGCGACGCTCAAGAGACCCGACGGAACGATCCCCCTCGTCCAGCTCGCGCCGGAATGGGAGGAGATCTTCGTGACCTACCAGTTGGCCAGCGAAAAGGGGCTCGGCGACGTCGCCCTTCCTCCCGACGAGTTCAACAAGCTGGCGAGCCGGATCGCCGAGAAGGTCGGCAAGGCCGCCGAACAGGGAACCTTCCCGGCCCTCGTGACCTCGATGCGGCGGCGCAGGTTCCTTCGGACGGTCATGGCAGCAAAGGGAATCCCCAATCCGGTTCTCTCGTTCGAGGAAATCGGGTTCGACGCCCAACCGGCCCTTGTCGGCCTGGTCCCGGCGGCATGATCGAAGGTCTCGACGCCGCGGTCGCGCTGCTGCAACCCCACTTGGGAGCCATCGGTCTGGTTTTCGTCCGGATCGCCGCGGCGATGGCCGTGTTGCCGGCGTTCGGAGAACAGTCCGTGCCGGTTCGGGTGCGCCTGGCCGCCGCGGTGGCCTTCGCGATGGTCGTCTTCCCCGCCGTGGGGACGAGCCTCGAGCCTCCGACTGCCGGGCCGCTGCACTACCTCGCGCTGATCGTCCCGGAAAGCGTCGCCGGCCTGCTGCTCGGGCTGGGGCTGCGGCTGTTCATCATGGTGCTGCAGATCGCCGGCACCATCGCGGCGCAGTCGACGTCGCTGTCGCAGATCTTCGGTGGTTCGGCGGGGGCCGATCCGCAGCCCGCGATGGGGCACGTCCTGACCATCGCCGGTCTGGCGCTACTCGCGCTGCTCGGCTTTCACGTGAAGGTCGCCGAGTATTTCATCCTGAGCTACCAGCTGGTTCCCCTCGGCACCCTGCCCACCGGCGCGCTGCTGGCCGAGGTGGGCGTGCAGGAGATCTCGCGCTGCTTCTCACTGGCCTTCGTTCTGTCCGCCCCGTTCCTGATCGCGTCGTTGATCTACAACGTGACCCTGGGCGCCATTAACCGGGCCATGCCGCAGCTCATGGTCGCTTTCGTCGGGGCCCCGGCGATCACCGCCGGCGGACTAGTGCTGTTGATGCTCACGGTGCCGCTGGCGCTGGACGTGTGGGCGGACGAGGTTGGCGCCTTCCTCGACGATCCGTTCGGGGTCGACCGATGAGCGAGGAGGACACCGCCGACAAGCCGTATGAGCCGACGCAGAAGAAGCTCGATGAGGCGCGCAAGAAGGGGGACATCGCGCGCTCCGTGGACCTTGCCACGGCGGCCAGCTACGGCGGGTTCGTCGTTACCGCTGCCGCGTTGGGCGCGATCTCGTTCGAACGGCTGGGAACGCTGCTGGCCGAACTGCTGGGCGGAAGCCATGCCCTCGTCCGGATCGGCGATCCGCTGCTCGGCGTGCTGATCGTGGAGACCGCGGCGGTCGCCGCACCCTGGTTTCTTGGCCCGGCCGCGCTGGCACTCCTCGCGATCGTCGCGCAGCGAGGACTGGTCTTCGCCCCCTCGAAGCTCGTGCCGAAACTGTCCCGGGTCTCTCCGATCTCGATTGCGAAGCAGAAATTCGGCCGATCGGGTCTGTTCGAGTTCGCAAAGAGTTTTACCAAGCTGGCGATCTATTCCACGGCGCTGGGAGTCTATCTCACGGTCCAGATGCCCCGGATCGTCGGCACGATCGGACTCGAGCCCGGAATGGTTGCGGCGGAACTGGGACGTCTGACCCTCGGGCTGACGACCATCGTCCTGTTGGTGGCGATCTGTCTCGGCGTCCTCGACGCGGTGTTTCAGCATGCCGAACACCTGCGCCGGAACCGGATGTCGCACAAGGAGATGATGGACGAGCTGAAACAGTCCGAGGGCGATCCGCATTTCAAGCAGCACCGCCGGCAGCGCGGGATGGAAATCGCGCTGAACTCCATGCTCAAGGACGTCCCCAAGGCCGACGTGGTCATCGTGAACCCGACCCATTTCGCGGTCGCGCTGAAATGGAACCGGAGCAGTCCCGGCGCCCCCGTCTGCGTGGCGAAGGGCGTCGACGAGATCGCGGCCCGCATCCGCGAGATCGCCTCCGAGAACGGGATACCGATCCACTCGGATCCGCCGACGGCGCGGGCGCTGCATGCCTCGGTCGGTCTCGGGGAGCAGATCGCGCCCGAGCACTACGCCCCGGTGGCGGCCGCCATCCGGTTCGCGGAACTCGTTCGCCGCAAGGCGAAGGGAAGGTCCCGGAGTTAAGGATGAAGGGTCGGCTGGAGAACCTTCGAAGACTCAAGATCCTGACCGACGCCGTCCGCCGGGCCGAGGAAGCGCGGCTGGCATCGATCGTCGCGGAGGAGACCCGTCTGTCGGAAACGATCAGGGTTCTGGACCAGGCCCGGTCTCACCGTGCGGCCGCCGTCGCCCAGGACATCGACGCGGCGGCCCGGGCCGGTGCCGACCTGCTCTGGCAGGGCTGGGCGGATCGCAGGCGCATTGCCCTCAACAGGGCTCTCGCGCAGCTGCGCGCGCGCAAGGAGGCGATGCGTCAGGATCTCCAGGCCGCTCATGGTCGGGACAAGGTGACGGAATCCCTGCAGCGGCGCGCCGCCCGGATCCACCGCCGGGAGGCCGAAAAGCGGAGGGATCAGACGTCCTGACGGACGATCTCGACGATCAGAACGTCGTGCACCACGCCGCCGACGATCCGGCGGGCGCTTTCCCGCAATCCGTTACGCAGGCTGCGCATGTTCGTCGTGCTGGTGAAGGTGCCATCGAACCCGCCCGAATTGGCGTGGTCGAAGAGGACCTGAAGGAAGGAATCGCGAAGCTTCGGTTCCTGGCTGAACACGTCCTGATTATGGCCGGTATCGACCTCGACGCTCAACGAGAGGACGACGAGGGCGACAACCTGCTCGTTCTTTACCACCGGAACGACGAACTGGTTGTTCAGGCGGGCATAGTCGCGCCCTTCGGTCGGTCCGGTGGCGCTTGCCGGCGTCGGGCGTTCCTCGGCGTGGGCAACTCCGTCCTCCGCCGGCTCCGGGCACTCGACGGCTGCCTCGGCAGCATCGGTTCCGGCGTCGGGCGGAGAGAGAAACAGCCCGGCGCCGACGCCGCCGCCGATGCCGACGATCAGGAGGATGAGTGGCAGGAGAAGCTTCTTCATGGCCGAACCCGGTCTTGTCAGAATGGCAGGAGGATCTCTGCGGCCTGCTGTCCGTAGCGCGGCTGCTGCATGTCGGTGATCTGGCCGCGCCCGCCGTAGGAAATGCGAGCGGCGGCGATCTTGTCGTAGGTGATCTGGTTCTGGCGGGTGATGTCTTCGGGCCGGACATAGCCCGTCACGAGCAATTCGCGCAGCTCGTAGTTCACCCGGACCTCCTGGTTGCCGGAGATCGCGAGGACCCCGTTGGGCAGGACATCCACGACCGTCGCGGCGACGCGCAGCGTCAGTTGTTCGTTCCGGCGGACAGACCCGTCGCCGCTGGATGAACTCGAACTCGACAACTGAACCGCCGGATCGAGCGTCGCGCCGTCCGGAAGCCGTTCGTTCGCGCGCTGGGGCAGACCGAACAGCGACGGGATCGCCATCTGCTGGCTGCCGCTGCGCGCCCGGTCGGTGGAGTTCGAGATCGAGGCACTGTCGTCGATCTCGATCACGACGGTCAGGATGTCGCCCCGCTGCATGGCGCGGCGGTCGCCGAGAAGCGAGCCCCGGGACCGCGACCAGAGCGAGGCCGGGTCTGCGGTGGTGGCACCGGCCAGCGCGATCGGCAGGCCCTGGGTGACCATTGCGGTATGCTCCTCGGTCGCCTGGGCCGGGGAGAAGTCGGGCTCCTGCCCGATTTGGCGCATCTTTCCGCAACCGGTGAGGCTGACCGCCAGCAATAGCGCGAAGATCGGTCTAGTAACTGACATGGGCGGCCCCCGTGGCGTCGATCGTGGCGGTGACAGTGGTGCGAGAGGCGAGGTTCATGACCCGGATCGTGTCGCCGGGCCCGGCCCGGTCGAGCGCTCGACCTTCGGTCGAGATCCACAATCCGCCCCGAGAAAAGATCAGCGGAATGACCTGGTTGCGATCAACCACGGACGGCGCCCCGACATCCCCCTGCCGGATCGGCCGTCCGGCATACAGCGCGACCCGCGCTTCCTTGCCGATGATCGCCGCCGGGTCGGTCGCGGCACCGGCCATCTCGACCTGCCGCATCAGGACGTCCTCGGGTCCGATCACCTCCTGCGCCCGGATCGTGCGGGCGGCAAAGACGGTGTCCGCCGAGGCCGGCATGGCCACGAGAAGCAGGAACGCGGCGAGGCGGATCATCGGATCTGGACCATGGAGGCGAGCATCTGGTCGGCCGCGGTGATCACCTTCGAATTGAGTTCGTAGCCCCTCTGGGCCTCGATCAGGTCGGTCACTTCCTTGACTGCGTCGACCGAACTGTCCTCGAGATAGCCCTGCCGCAGGACGCCCAGACCGTCCTGTCCCGGGGTCGAGACGCTCGCCGGACCCGAGGCCGGGGTTTCGAGAAAGAGGTTCGATCCGATCGCCTCCAGGCCCTTCGGATTGGTGAACCCGCTCACCGTGAACTGCCCGAGGAGCTCGGGCTCGACCCGATCGTTGAAGTAGGCGTAAAGCTCGCCGTCGGCATTGATCGAGATCGAGCGCGCGTCCGAGGGGATGGTGATGCTCGGCGCTACCGGGTAGCCATCGGCCGTGACGATCAGGCCGTCGCCGGTGCGTTTCAGGGCGCCATCCCGGGTGTAGGCGGCGCGCCCGTCGGGCAGCGTCACCTCCAGATAGCCCGATCCCTCGATCGCGAGGTCGAGATCGCCGCCCGTCGCGCCCAGAGATCCCTGCTCCGGCATCATCGTCACCGACGCGGGCCGGACGCCAAGCCCCAGCTGGATGCCGGTCGGAAGGATCGTGCCGTCGGAGGCATTCACCGTGCCCGGCCGGGCCATCTGCTGATAGTGGAGGTCGGCGAATTCGGCGCGCCGGGCGTTGTAGCCGGTCGTGTTCATGTTGGCGAGGTTGTTCGAGATCACCTCGACCCGCATCTGTTGCGCCGCCATCCCGGCTGCCGCGATCTTCAGTGCACGCATGTCAATTGCTCCTTATCTGGACCGGCCGAGGGCCTCGATCGCGCCCTTGATGCGACGGTCTTCCTGGTCGAGGAAATTCTGGCCGAGCTCGTAGGCGCGCTGCACCTCGATCATCCGGGCGATCTCGAGGATCGGGTCGACGTTGGATTCCTCGAGGAAGCCCTGCAGCACCCGGCCCTCGGGCGCCTGTTCCCAGTCGCCGTCGGCCCGGAACCGCGTGCCAGCCTCGCGGAAGAGGTCGGTATCTTCCGACGGCAGCACGATCCCGATCTGGCCGACGGGCTGGCCATCCGCGCTCAAGGTTCCGTCGGGCGCGATGCCGATGCTGCCCACGCCTTGCGGGACAAAGACCGGGGAGCCGCCGGCGTCGAGGACCGGATATCCGTCCGGCGTGACGAGATCACCTTCGCCGTTGGGCGTGAAGTGGCCGGCGCGGGTCAGCCGCGGCCCGTCCGGCGTTTCCACGAGAAAGAAACCCGGACCCTCGATGGCGAGGTCGAAGGTGCCGCCGGTCCGGGTCAGGGCGCCCTGGCTGCCGCCGGTGCGCCGGACATCCGCCGTCGCCATGGACACCGACGGCGCGTCGTTGCCGAGCGCCGAGACGAACTCGGAGAAGATCAGGCCTTCGGTCCGGTAGCCCGTGGTGTTGGCGTTGGCGATGTTGTTGGCGATCAGCGCCATTTCGCGCATCAGCCCGGATTGTCGCGTCAGTGTCGTGTAGGTGCTGTTTTCCATCTCACCCTCCGGCAATCAGCGGGATCAGGCTGCGTTGAAAGAAGTTGACGAGCGTGTCGGTCATGAACCCCATCGAGAGCCAGAACACGCCGACGATCGCGGCCAGCTTGGGCACGAAGGTGAGAGTCATCTCCTGGATCGACGTCAGGGCCTGGAACAGGCCAACCACCAGACCGGCCGCCAGCGCGACCGACAGGATCGGCAGCGACGCGGCGACCGCGATCCAGAGCCCCTGCCGCATCGTGTCGAAGAAGACGGCCTCGTCCATCGCTCAGACCGGCATCCGCAGGATTTCCTGGTAGGCCTCGACGACCTTGTCGCGCACCGTGACCACGGCCTCGACCGCCAGTTCGGCCTGCGCGAGGGCCTGAACGAGGGTGTGGGGATCGGCATCGCCGGCCATCGCCTGCATCGCGGTCGTCTCGGAGCCCTGCAGCGCGGCGAGGAAGTCCTGCGCTGCGGTCCCCAGCGCCCCGCCCGCGCCGGATGCCGGGTCGACCGCTGTCGCCGTGCGGCTGGCCGCGTATTGTTGGGCGGCGATACTGTTGAGATTGTCCATTCTGGGTTCTCCTATCTGCGCAGAATCTCGAGGATCGACGACGACATCTGCCGGACCTGGTCGAACAGCTTGAGATTCGCCTCGTAGCTGCGCTGGGCTTCGCGGGCGTCCGCGATCTCGATCAGGAGATCGACGTTCGACCCCTGGTAGTGGCCGGTTTCGTCGGCCATCGGGTGGCTCGGGTCGTAGAGTTGCGGAAGCTCTGTGCGGTCGAGACGCACCCGGCCGGTTTCGACCGTCCCGAGCCTGCGTCCCCGGTCCACGGTTTCCTCGAAGCTGACGGTCTTGCGGCGGTAGCCCGGCGTGTCGGCGTTGGCGATGTTCTCGGAGACATGCCGCAACCGGCCGGCCTGTGCCCGCATCCCGCTTGCCGCGATCTTCATGGCGTCGCTGAAATCGGTCATCGTGGCTACCTCCGCCCGATCGACAGGCGCAGGATGTCGAGGCCGTGCTTGTAGATGGTCAGGGCACGGCTGTGTTCGCGCTGGGCCTCGACCGAGGCGAACATCTCTTCCTCGAGGGAGACCGAGTTGCCGTTGGGCGAAGGTTCGGACGCAGCGGCCGCCGACCGGTGCGCCAGGTCGGAGGGGGCGGCGATGTGGCCCGGTCGGGTCGTCCGGGGGCCGAGGCCCGTTCCGCGATCCACCATCTCGTGAAACGCCCCGAGGTGTGCAGCGCGGTAGCCCGGGGTATCCGCGTTGGCCAGATTGCGCGCCACGAGCGCCTGCCGGGACCCGGCATGCCGGGCCATGGCGATCGATGTCTGGAATACTTCCAGCTTGCTGAACATCGGGGATTCTCCCTCGAGCGATTTCAAGGATTGGTTAGGGGTGATTCCTTAAGATCGCGTTGTCGGCAGCCAGAAGGAGCCCGCGATGTCGGTTGAAACCATCGAACTCGTCACCCGCGTGGTGCAGGATCTGCGGGCCTGCCATCCGCTCGGAACCGTCGTCGGGGTTTCGGGAGGGCGGATCGAGGTACGCGGCCTGGGTCGCCGGGTCGCCCTCGGGCACCGCGCACGGATCCTGAAATCCCCGCCGATCCGGGCCGAGGTCATTCGTCTCGATGGCGATCTCGCGATCCTGCTGGGCGAAGAAATGGCCGAGGGCGTGTCGGTGGGCGACAGGGTCCGGGCGGATCCTCCGCGCGGGTTCCGGCCGCACCGCGGCTGGATCGGCCGGGTCATCGACCCCGATGGCCGGCCCCTCGACGGCCGGCCCCTGCTGCCCGGTCCCGTGACCCGCCCGCTTCAGGCATCGCCGCCGCCACCACATGCGCGGCGCGGATTCGGCCCCCGGATGGGAACGGGGCTGGTGGTGTTCGACACGCTGCTGCCGATCGTCAGGGGCCAGCGGGTCGGTCTGTTCTCCGGTTCGGGCGTGGGGAAATCGACCCTTCTCGCCGACCTCGCTCGCGGGCTGACCGCGGACGTGATCGTGATCGGCCTCGTCGGGGAACGGGGCCGGGAGGTGCGGGAATTCGTCGAGAACGTTCTCGGGTCCGAGGGGCTGGCTCGGTCGGTGGTGGTCGCCGCGACATCCGACCGTGCGCCGCAGGTGCGCCGTCGCTGTGCCTGGGCGGCGATGGCCGTGGCCGAGCATTTCCGCGACCAGGGCGCCCATGTGGCACTGCTGATCGATTCGGTCACCCGCTTCGCCGAGGCGCATCGCGAGCTGGCCGTGGCATCGGGTGAGGCCGCCGCCCTGCGCGGCTTCCCGGCATCGACAGGTCCGGCCATCGCGGCCCTGTGCGAGAGGGCGGGCCCGGGCCATGGTTCCGGCGGCGACATCACCGCGGTGATGTCGGTTCTGGTCGCCGGGTCCGACATGGACGAGCCGATCGCGGACATCCTGCGCGGGGTTCTCGACGGGCATGTCGTCCTTGACCGGGAGATCGCCGAGCGCGGCCGGTTCCCGGCGGTCGATATCCTGCGGTCGGTGTCGCGGTCGCTTCCCGGAGCGGCCACCGCCGAGGAAAACGTGCTGATCTCCGCCGCCCGCCAGATACTCGGGGTCTACGCCCGCAGCGAGATGATGATACAGGCCGGGCTCTACGCGGCCGGATCCGACCCGGCCATCGACGAGGCCATCGAGGCGGTGCCGGCCATCGACGAGCTTCTCGGGCTCAAGAGCGGCGACGGAGGAGTTGCGGCCGCGTTCGGTTTGTTGCGACGGGCCCTGCCCGCATCTTCGCGGTCCCGCGCCGTCGCGATTCGCCGATCCGGCAAGTGAGTCGGTGGCGCGGCGTCCGGTGCCTAGGGAACCCCGCCCGGGCGGTTTTGTTCAGCGCCCGGTTTCGGTCAGCGGGGGGCGGGCGGTATCGCCTGCAGCAACGACAAGGCGACCGCGGCGCCGGTCTGTCCGCCGATCGCGGCGGCTTCGCTGCGGATCAGGAACAGGCGGACGAGCTTCTCCATGGCATCCGGGGCCAGCAAGTCCGCAGGATCCTCGGATCCGAAGGTCTTCCTGGACTTGTCCTTGAAGGCCTCGAGTTGCTGATCGAGATCGATCCGCGCCAGGCCGGACGGCAGCCCCAGGGCCGCTTCGGCCACTTGCCGCAGGGGCGGACTGCCCATGATGCTGAACCAGCGCGCGTCGCTCGACTTGGTGCGTTCGACGATGTCCGAGAGTTCCGGCCCGAAATTCAACGCCAGCCGCATGTCCGGATTCTGCTGGCCGACAGCAAGCTGGAACTGCCGGTCCTCGAAACGGGAGATGATCCCGTCGGCGAAATTCGAGCGTATCGTGTGCCCCGCCCCGCCGATATCGCCGAAACCGAATGCCTGGGTGAACTGAAGGTAGCGCTTGTCCGCAAGGCGGTTCGCGAGGGCATCTTCCTTCAGCGAGCCGTCCTCGAGAATCCGGCGGATGAAGTACTTGTTGTCGATGTCGTCGTCGAGTCCGAAGGCGCCGAGCGCGACCTCGAGCAACTGTCGGTCATCGACGAGATCGGCTGCCGACGTGACGCTGCCGATTCTGTCGCGGAAGGCGTCTGTCGCGCGCTGGACGGGCGCACTGGTCTCGAACGCGGCCTTCTGCATGTCCATCGTGCGTTGCAGGAAACGCCACCCGGCATACCCGCCGACCGGAACCGACGGCACGTAGGTCATGATGCGCGCGACGCCGGATAAAGCGACAGCAGCCGTTCCTCGCGCGGCAACAGGGCCCGCAGCTGCTTCATCGCCCGATAGAATTCTCCTTCCGCGACGGCTTGTGTCGCAGCGTCCAGGTGGCTGCGGCTGTCCTCGTCGGTGAGCGCCTGGCTCAGCATCTCGATGCCGCGCAGCAGTTGCGGCGCCGCCTCGGACTCCTCGGCATCGCCCGAAAGGACGAGTTGGGCAATGTAACAGACCCGTCGAACCGGTGTGTTGACCTGATCGGGCGAGATCGCGTCCTTGAGCCGAAGGATGTTCGCGTTGGGCGTGAGGATCGACAGTCTCGATCGGCGGTCGCCGTTCTCGATCACGGCACCGTTCACGAGCACCCTTTCCTTCGGCCCCAGTTTCAGGACGAGCCCCGACATCAGCCAGCCTCCCCGGCGCCGAGCCCGCGCAGGACCGCGGAATTGATGTCGATGAGGGGGCCGGCGCTGGCATCGCCGGCCAGGATCCGGCGGGTGTGGGTATCGGTGAATTCCGCGAGGTAGAACAGGCGCGCGCGCAGGTCCGCGGGCAGGGCATTGTCCTTGTCAGCGACGGACGCCCCGAAATGGGCCCACATCATCCGGTTGTCGTGCAGGGCCTCCGCCAGACGGGCGAAGGGAATGCCGGGCTTGTCGGCGGCGCGCAGGTGCGACGTGACCTGGCTTATCAGTTCGATCTCGGCGCTTCGGCCGATGCGCATCGGCGACTTGGTCGGGGCGTAAGCCTGCTGCGCTTGTGCGTATGCATTCACGGTGCGGTCCTTTCCGGACGGTCAAGCGTTGGCGGGAGCTTTGCTCCAGCGGGAAGGGGAGGCGGTGACCCGCCTCCCCAGATTGCCCTTACCGGAAGAGCGACAGGATCGACTGCGGCGCCTGGTTGGCGATCGACAGGGCCTGGATGCCCAGCTGCTGCTGCACCTGCAGCGCCTGCAGGCGCGCCGAGGCCTCTTCCATGTCGGCATCGACCAGCGTGCCAATACCCGACTTCAGCGCGTCGGTGAGCTTGCCGATGAAGTCGGCCTGGATCTCAATCCGGCCTTCGGCGGAACCGAACGAGGCCGCGGCGCTGATCGAGCTGTCGATCAGGAACTCGATCGCGACCAGGGCCGAATCGGACCCCGCATTGGTGCTCACGTCCATGTTGGACAGCAGTTCGAGCCCGCCGCCGATGGTCGCTTCGGCTCCCGCACCCGCGACGCCGGTGTAGACACCCACGGCGAGGGTATCGGTGCCGTCGGTGACGGTGGACGCGATGTCGAGCCCCGTGGACGTGGCCGTCACGCTCAGGACGTCCGAGTCGAGCCCGTTCTCGGCCGCGTAGATCTTGTAGGCGGTCTCCAGTCCCCTGGCGACGTCGGCTGCGGTGTCACCGTCGCGCGACACGTACATGATCTGCTGCAGTTCGGCGGCGTTGGCCGGGGCGGCTGCGGCACCGGTCCGGTAATCGGCCTGGGTGAAGCTGCTGTTGTCGGCATCGGTGCCGAAGACCGACAGGCTGTAGACGGTGCCGGCGGCGGACGGGGCCGCGATCACCAGGCTGTCGGACTGCGTCCCGTTCAGGGTGCCGGTATCGACGGCAGAGGCGGTCCACGTCCCGGTGATGCCGGAGGCACCGGTCCCGAGGTCCTGCTTGCGGACCGCGATGTCGCTGGACTGCACGCCGCTTCCCGACCGGTCGAGCGATGCGAGCACGTTAACGGTGCCCGTGCCGGCCACGGTCGAGGTGTTCGACAGCAGGTTGAGGCCATTGAACTGGGCCGCGCCCACGACCGAGGAGATCTGGTCGCGCAGCGCCTCGATGTCCGTCTGGATCTTGGCCCGATCCACGTTGTCCTCTTGCGAGGCGACGATCTTGTCCTTCATCTGCGTGAGCAGATCGGTGACGGTTTCCGCGGCCTGGCGCGCGACGCTGACGGTCGACTGCCCCAGCGAAAGGCTCGAGCTGATCGCCTTGAAGCCCTGAACGTCGGACTCCATGACCTTCGAGATCGCCCAGACGGCGGCGTTGTCCTTGGCCGAGCCGACCATCTTGCCGGTCGAGATCATCTCCTGGGTCTTGGTGAGGTTCGTGTTGATCGACCGAAGGGTCTGCAGCGCCACCATGGCGCTGTTGTTGGTCAGAATGCTGGACATGTTTTGGTCCTTTCTCGCGGGGTGTTCGAACCCCTGATTTCAAGTTGATGGAGACCGTCCCGTTTCGGGCGGCCTGAAACGTCATTCTGACTGTTGCCGGAAAGCGGACTGTTCTGTCCGTCGGCTGCGCATTCCGAGGAACGCCCGGCGACCCTCGCTCCGAACCCCTGAAGGAATTGCTAACGGCCGAGGGTCCGATTGAGCGGGCTTTTCCTCAAATTCACGCCTTCCTTTCCAGTCCGCCGGGGGCCTTCGCCAGCTCGGTCTTCTGCCCGTGATTGTCGTATGTGGCGAGGCTGCCGCTCGCCTTGCTGGCCGTCGCGATCTGTCGGCGCGCGGCCTCGACCCCGCGGATCGCGGCGGAGAGCAGGCCCTGGTTTCGGGACACCAGCCGCGAGATCGACTCGAGCCGTTCCGCGTCGAGGCCCCAGTCACCGAGTTCCGCCAGCGCGCGGGTCTTACGCTCGCCAAGCTCGGCGAGGCCGTCGAAGGCCCCGGCAAGCAGCAATTCCCGTTCACTTTGAAGCAATTTCTCGAATTCGCGGGCGCGGCGGTCAGACATGGGTTCGCTCCTCGAGCGCCCGGAACAGGGTTTCGGCCAATCCGATTCCCCCGGCCCTGACCAGCTCGTCTGCATGGGCCTCGCGCAGGAAGGAGGCGAACTGGGACTCCTCCCCGCCGTCGCCGAAGGGGTTCGGGATGTCGCCCAGGCCCGAGGATTTCAGCAGCTCGCTCAGGAAGTTGGCTTCGAGGGCCTCGGCGGCGGCGCGCAACCGCGCGCTGCGATCCGGCGACGGCGTGGCGAGGGCGGTGGTGGGCAGCTCCATCGGTTTCTCCAATTCGATCGAATTTCGGCCTTGTAGGCTTGCCGGGGTAAAGAATGGGTAAGCTTCTTCTGCGATTGGTCCGCCGAAACGTCGTCCAGGATCGGAGAACCGATGGCAGAACATTTCGCGCTCGGAGCGGCCGGGCAGACGGTGCCAGCGAGGCCGTCAGGCGTGATCCGCGCAGGATCCGGCGACGGTTTTGCCCGGGTCTTCCAGGGCCTTGCCGGGGTTCCGAACGACTCTGGCCCGCTTTGGCCCGCTGTTCCGGCCGTTGCCGAACCGGCCGCGGATGCGGAGGATCCGACGGACGCATCCGGGACCGAGGACGGCGACACCGACCGGAAGGCCGAGGCCGATGGGGATCAGGGGGCGGGCCGGGGCGCCGAGTCACCGACCGAGGATCCGCGTGCCCCGAATTCCGGGGCGGCCCCCTGTAGCAAAGAGACGAATGCCGATACCGCTACCGGGCCGACCGGGCGGCAGGAGCTGGCAGAAGCGCCGCAGTTCGGTCGGCTCGACGAGAGGTCGGGCCCGCCGCCCGCCGGATCGCCGCCTGGCGTTGCCGTGGGGCTGAGGACAGCGCCCGGCTGGAACGGGGTTCCCGGGAGCGCTGCTGTTTACGGCAAGACCCGACATGCCATGCACGCGGAACCGTTCCCGGGTGTGCCTCGGGCCAGCGCCGCGGACCCCAAGGAGTCCGCCGGATCCGCCGGGGCCATGCTGTCCCGGCAGGCGACGGTCGAGACGGCTGCCGCCGCGACCGACCCTCGGGCACTTCAAGCCGCGAAGGCCGGCGGCGTTGCCCGGCCCGATGGTGGATCGGGGGCCGGAACTTCGATCGATGCCGGCGAGGGAGGCGGGCGCCTGACGGGCGGCCGGATTTCGCGCGATGGACTCGCTCAGATCGGCCGGCTTCAGGCAGGAGATGGCCCCGCCGCGGTCGCGCCCGCGGGGGAGCGCTCCGCGCCGGTCTCCGCGATGCCGCAGCGCGCGGACGCGGCCGTGCCCGATGGACCGGACCCGACGGCTCGCGGCGAGGCGCAAGCCCGGCTCGAGTCGCGGCTCCCCAAGCCGGTGGAGTCCGTCGGCGCCGGGCTGCCCGGCAGCGGACCGTTGCCGCGGCCGGATGCGCCGCAGCCGTCCGCCGATCAGCGCCCGGCGGTGCCGAGCATGCCCGGCCTCGGGGTCGCCGCCGGTAATGTCCTGGCGCCAGCCGCCGGGAAATCAGAAGTCTTCTCCGGGTCCCGGCAGCCGGAGCTTCCCTTCCGCGCCGGAACCGACACCCGGGCCCCCTGGTCAGTCACGATGACGAGAGCGATTCCGGCGGCCTCTCCCCCCGCGATCGGCCTGCAGAACCTGGTTGCCTCCGCAGGGCGCACGAATCCGGACCTTGCGGTGGATGGACCCGCCGCCGGGATGGGCCCGGAGCTGGCCGAGCCCGCGCCCCCCGGACTGTCGCGGGCCGGGTCGCCGGGCGCACCGGCCGGGTCGCCGGGTTCCGCGCCCATCGCGCAGCACGTGGCACGGCAGATCGCCGTGGCGGTGACGCCCCTGCCCACCGGATCGGTCGAGATCAGCCTGTCCCCCGAGGAGCTCGGCCGCGTCAGGCTGACCGTGTCCGCAACCGACGGCGTCGTGGCCGTGGCACTGCAGGCGGAACGCCCCGAAACCGGCGACCTGATGCGGCGGCACATCGAGATCCTGGCGCGGGAACTGCGCGACTTGGGCTACCAGCAGACCGAGTTCAGCTTTGGCGGGTTCGGGGCCTCCTCCGGCCGCGCGGGGGAGAACCGGGGAAGCGAGAGACATGCGGACCGCGGGGCGGCGGCCGGGCCGGAACGGGCGGACACCGCAACCGCGTCGGACGTGCTGCCGTCCGATCCGACAACGGCCGGCCGGGCCGGCCTCGACCTCAGGCTGTAAGGGAGCCCGCAGCATGGACATCAACCCGACCGGGACCAGCGCCGCTGCCCCGCGCAGCACCGGCAGCGGCGCGGGCAGCGCCAGCGCGCTGAGTTCGGATTTCGACACCTTTCTCAAGATGCTCACGGTCCAGATGCAGAATCAGGATCCGCTGAACCCGATCGACTCCACCGACTATGCCGTGCAACTGGCCACGTTCTCCGGGGTCGAACAGCAGGTCCGGACCAACGATCTCCTGGCCGATCTGGCGGCGCGGATGGCGACGGGCGGCATGGCGGAAATGGCCGGCTGGGTCGGGATGGAAGCCCGCGCCGCGGTGCCCGCCCGGTTCGATTCCGCCAACGTCATCACGCTCGCGCCCCGGCCGCTGGCCATCGCGGACCGGGCCGAGCTGGTGGTCAAGGACAACTGGGGCACAGAGGTGGATCGGCGCGAGATTCCGGTCAGCGACGACCTTTATGACTGGAACGGGCTGTCGTCGCGCGGGACACCGCTGCCGGCCGGCAACTACAGGTTCGAACTGGTGAGCTATTCCCAGGGCGACGCGATCACCAAGGCTCCGGTCGAGGTCTATGCGCGCGTCCGCGAAATCAGGTCGGAGAACGGCCAGACCGTCCTGATCCTTCAGGGCGGAGGCGAGGTTGGCCCGGGCGACGTGACGGCGCTGCGGGATCCGGACCTGCGCTGAACCGCGGGGCCCGCTACATCAGCGTCGTGGCCCAGACCGCCGCCAGGGCGACCAGGGCGCCGCCGCCCGCCCAGACCGCAGGCCACCACGGCGCCGGCGCCGCGGGCCGGTCGGACGGCTTGCCCTGCCGGACCAGGAAATCCTCCGCGATCTCGGGCAGCTTGGGCCCGAAGCGGCCCAGGACCTCTATGGTGCGCGACAGGTCCCGGATCAGCGCGCGGGGCCCGATGCTCTGCTTGATGTAGTCCTCGACGATCGGGTGGGCGACATCCCAGATGTTGATCCTCGGGTCGAGGCTGCGGGCGACCCCCTCGACCACCACCATGGTCCGTTGCAGCAGGATCAGCTCGGTCCGGGTCTCCATCCCGAACCGCTCGGTCACCTCGAACAGGTAGGCCAGCACCCGGCCCATGGAGATCCGGCTCGCATCCATCCCGAAGATCGGCTCTCCGACGGCGCGCAGGGCGCGGGCGAACTCGTCCACGTCGCGGTTCGGGGGCACGTAGCCGGCTTCGAAATGAACCTCGGCGACCCGGCGGTAGTCGCGGCGGATGAAGCCGAACAGGATCTGGGCATAGACCCGACGGGTGTATTCGTCGATGTGGCCCATGATCCCGAAGTCGTAGGCGATGATGTCGCCGTTCGGCGCCACCTTCAGGTTCCCCTGGTGCATGTCGGCGTGGAAATAGCCGTCGCGCAGGGCATGCTGCAGGAAGAGCTGGAGCACCCGCGCGGCCAGCCGGGACCGGTCATGCCCGGCCGCGTCCAGCGCCGCGAGGTCCCCCGCGCCGATGCCTTCGGCCCAGCCCTGGGTCATCACCCGCCGGGCCGACAGGTGCCACTTGATCTCGGGCAGCCGGAAGCCGTCGTCGCCCCGGGTGTTCGCCGCGTATTCCGAGGCCGCCGAACTTTCCAGCCGCAGGTCGAGCTCGCCCAGGACCACACCCTCGAAGTGCCGGATCACGTCGAGCGGGCGCAGCCGCCGGGACGCGGGCGACAGGATCTCGATCATCCGCGCGGCGAAGTAGAAGGCGTCGATGTCGCGCTGGAAGGCCCGTTCGATCCCGGGCCGCAGCACCTTGACCGCCACCTCCTCGCCGGTCTCGGCAAGCCGGGCGCGGTGCACCTGCGCGATCGACGCGGCCGCCACCGCCTCGGAGAAGCTGGAGAAGATCGCGTCCACGGGCAGCTTCAGCTCGCGCTCCACTTCCTCCTTGGCGGCGCGCACGGGGAACGGCGGCAGCTTGTCCTGCAGGACCCGCAGCTGCGCCGCGAGTTCGTCGCCCACCACGTCCGGTCGCGTCGACAGGATCTGCCCGAACTTGATGTAGGCCGGGCCCAGCGCGGTGAGCGCCCGCGTGGCCGGCGGCATGTTCGGATCGCCGCGCAGCCCGAGCCACCGGAACGGCCACGCCAGCCCCCTGAGCACGACGCGCAGGTAGCCCGGCGCGTCGAAGGCGTCGAGGATGACCCGCATCGCGCCGGTCCGTTCGAGCGTGGCGCCCGTGCGGATCAGGCGGAAGATGTTGTGCGGGCCGCGCATGGCTCAGAGTTTCCAGCCCGAGTGCAGGCAGGCGACGCCCAGCGTCAGGTTGCGGTAGCCGGCATTGCCGAACCCCGCGTCGCGGATCATCCCGAGGAACGTCTCCTGGTCGGGGAACCGGCGGATCGACTCGACCAGGTACTGGTAGCTGTCCCGGTCGCCGGTGACCAACCGGCCCATCCGCGGGATCACGTTGAACGAATAGAGATCGTAGAGCGCCTGCATCCCCGGCTGCGGCACCTTGCTGAACTCCAGGACCATGAGCCGGCCGCCGGGGCACAGCACGCGGTAAGCTTCTTTCAGCGCCTTCTCCGGACGGGTGACGTTCCTGATCCCGAAGCTGATCGTGTAGACGTCGAAGCTGCCGGACTCGAACGGCAGGTTCATCGCGTCGCCCACCACCCAGTCGAGGCTGTCGGCAAGCCGCGCGGCCTCGGCCCGGCGCCGCCCTTCCTCGAGCATCGCGCCGGTGAGGTCCAGCACCGTGGCATGGCCCCGCCCGGCCCGGCGCAGGAACCGGAAGGCGATGTCGCCGGTGCCGCCGGCCACGTCGAGCAGCCGCTGACCGGCGCGCGGCGCCAGCCAGTCCATCATCGCGTCCTTCCAGAGCCGGTGAACGCCGCCGCTCATCAGGTCGTTCATGATGTCGTAGCGGCTTGCGACGCTCTCGAACACGCCCCGGACCCGCCCGGCCTTGTCCTGCTCGGGCACGGTCTGAAAGCCGAAATGCGTCGTCTTGCCCGTGTCCTCGTCCATCGGTCGTGCTACCTTCCTCGTCCGCCGCAGGGGACGGACAGCCCCGGCGGGATTACACTCCGGCGAGGAGAGAAGGAAGCGCGCCATGCCCGAATTGCCAGAGGTCGAGACAGTCCGTCGCGGGCTGGCCCCGGCAATGGAGGGCGCGGTGATCCTGCGCGCGAAGGTCAATCGGCCCGACCTGCGCTGGCCGTTCCCCGCCGGGATGGCCGATCGGCTGACCGGACGGCGGGTGGTGCGCCTCGGCCGGCGGTCGAAATACATCCTCGCCGATCTCGACAGCGGGGAAACCCTGCTGATCCATCTCGGCATGTCGGGGCGGATGCTCGTCTCCGGCATGCAACTCGGCGTGTTCCACCACGAACACCCCGCCCCGGCGCGGCACGACCATGTCGTGCTCGACATGGCGGGCGGTGCCCGGGTGACCTTCAACGACGCCCGCCGCTTCGGCGCGATGGACCTCTGGCCGACCGCCGATATCGACAGCCACTGGCTGCTGGCCGATCTGGGGCCCGAACCGCTGGGCAACGATTTCCACGCCGATCACCTCGCCGGCCGGTTCCGCGGACGCCGGACGCCAGTGAAGGCCGCGCTGCTCGACCAGCACGTGGTCGCGGGGCTGGGCAACATCTATGTCTGCGAGGCGTTGCACCGGTCCGGCATTCACCCGGCGCGCCATGCCGGCAGAGTGTCGCGCGGCCGGATCGAGATCCTTGTCCCGATCATCCGCACCGTGCTGACCGAAGCCATCGCCGCCGGCGGATCGTCGTTGCGGGATCACCGGCAGGCCAACGGGGAACTCGGGTATTTCCAGCACGGATTCGCCGCCTACGGCCGCGAGGGCGCACCCTGCACCAACGACGGCTGCGGCGGGTCGATCCGGCGGATCGTCCAGTCCGGCCGATCGACCTTCTACTGCACCCGCTGCCAAAGATAGGTTGCAAGACCGGCCACCTTTGCTAAGCGTGGGGTCTCAGCCGGTGGCAACAAGGGACACGCACCGAATGGCCTTCGAGACGATCACCGTCGACACGTCCAGCGACGTCTGCCTGATCACCCTGAACCGGCCGGAGGCGCTCAACGCGATCAATTCCCAGCTGCTGACCGAACTTGTCCAGGCGCTCGAGGAAGCGGACGCCAGCGACAAGGTCCGCTGCATCGTGCTCACCGGCTCCGAGAAGGCCTTCGCCGCCGGCGCCGACATCACGGAGATGGCCGACAAGGGCTTCGTCGAGATCTACCTGGAGCAGATGTTCGCCCGCGAGGGCGACCGCATCGCCAATGTCCGCAAGCCGATGATCGCCGCGGTTTCGGGCTACGCCCTCGGCGGCGGCTGCGAACTGGCGATGATGTGCGATTTCATCATCGCCGCCGATACCGCCAAGTTCGGCCAACCCGAGATCAACCTCGGGGTCATGGCCGGGATGGGGGGGACCCAGCGGCTCACCCGGCTGGTCGGCAAGTCCAAGTCGATGGACATGCACCTGACCGGCCGCTTCATGGATGCCGAGGAGGCCGAGCGCGCGGGGCTGGTGAGCCGGGTCGTGCCGCCCAAGAAGCTGAAGGAAGAGGCGCTGTCGGCGGCCCAGAAGATCGCCACCAAGTCGCAACTGGCGGTGACGGCGGTGAAGCAGGCGGTGAACCGCGCCGAGGAGATCCCGCTGTCCGAGGGCCTGCGCTACGAACGCGCGCTGTTCTATTCGCTGTTCGCCAGCGACGACCAGACCGAGGGGATGGCCGCCTTCAAGGAGAAGCGCGAACCGCAGTTCCGCGACCGCTGACGCGACGGGGCTTCCCATCCGCGGCGGAATCGTCTATGCGCCGCTCCGGAACATGCGCGTGATGCCCGCTCAGGCACGAGGTCGCCGGCCCCGAAAGGCCGGGACGGGTGTCGTTCGCGCGACTGAAACGAACGAGACCCGAGAGAGACCGCAAGACCATGGCCAACACTCCCCAGTCGAAGAAACGCGCCCGCCAGAACGAGCGCCGCAACGCCGTCAACAAGGCGCGCCGCTCGCGCATCCGCACCTACCTCCGCAAGGTCGAGGAAGCGATTGCCTCCGGTGACAAGGATGCCGCCGGTGCGGCGCTGCGTCTGGCCCAGCCGGAACTGATGCGCGGCGTGACCAAGGGCGTGTTCCACAAGAACACCGCGTCCCGGAAGATGTCGCGCCTGAGCGCGCGGGTGAAAGCGCTCGGCTGACGCCCGGACGCGCCCCCGATTCCGGGGCGCGGCGGCCACACATATCGGCAATCCAGGATCGGCGGCGCCTCCCCCTGCGGGCGGGCGCCGCTTGGCATTTCAATAACGGGACACCTGTTTTTATTGGGTTTCAAGGCCGTCGGAGATTCGTTTTCGATCTGGTGGTGTCAAGCAAACAGTTTCGTTGAAGCCGCCTGCCATCGCGCGCTAACGTCCTCAGGCGATTCACTTCGGTCCCTGGGGGGACAAGCGAAACCGGAACCGGATTTGTCGGCGCGGCCCTGGCTGCGAACCGGCGTGGGACAGGGTCGGGTTTCTCACTGGGGTGTTCTTTCGGGGGTGTACCTGGGTGCCGCGAATGCGGGCCGGGAAGCCGTGTTTCCGTAAGTCATCCCGGGCTTCTCCCGCCCGGTGCGTGCCCTGCGCGACGCTGCCGCGTCGGGGCTGCCGGTGTGTGTCGACGCGTTACCGGCGGGCAGACAGGCCGGGCAGGCACGATAAAGGGGGACACGATGACCAACGAGACGTGGGGCGAGGTACGCGAGGAATTGCGGACCTTCGTGGGGGCCAACAATTACAAGAGCTGGATCGAGCCCCTGCAACTCACCGACGTCGCCCAGGGCGTCGCGACGTTCGAGGTTCCCACGCCCTTCTTCGGCAATTTCGTGTCCCAGAACTTCGGCGACCAGATCATCTATCAACTCACCAAGTGGGGCGCCGATGTCGAGCGCCTGCGCTTCGTTGCCGCGAATACCGCGGCGGCCCCCCGCGCGAGACCGGCCGCCGCTGCCGCCCCCTCCCGGGACCCCCAGACATCCGACACGGACGGCAACTCCATCATGGAAGGCGGTCAGCTCGACTCCCGCTTCACCTTCGACACCTTCATCGTCGGCAAGCCGAACGAGCTCGCCCATGCCGCCGCCCGGAAGGTGGCAGAGGGAGGCTCGGTCACGTTCAACCCGCTGTTCATGTATGGCGGCGTCGGTCTCGGCAAGACGCACCTGATGCACGCCATCGCCAACGAGCTGCGCACCCGGAACCCTGAACTCAATGTCATCTACCTGTCCGCCGAGCAGTTCATGTACCGTTTCATCACCGCGCTGCGCGAGCGGAAGATGATCGACTTCAAGCAGCTGTTCCGGTCGGTCGACGTGCTGATGGTCGACGACGTGCAGTTCATCGCCGGCAAGGACAGCACGCAGGAAGAGTTCTTCCACACGTTCAACGCGCTGGTTGATGGCGGCCGCCAGATCGTCATCTCGGCCGACCGCGCGCCGGGCGAGATCAAGGACCTCGAGGAGCGGATCAAGTCCCGCCTGCAATGCGGCCTCGTCGTCGACCTGCATCCGACGGACTACGAACTGCGCCTCGGCATCCTGCAGGCCAAGGTCGAGCAGTTCTCGGCCACCTATCCCGGCGTCACTGTCCATGACGGCGTTCTCGAATTCCTCGCGCACCGGATCTCGACCAACGTTCGGGTCCTCGAAGGCGCCCTGACCCGGCTCTTCGCCTTCGCCTCGCTGGTCGGGCGCGAGATCACCCTCGACCTGACGCAGGATTGCCTTGCCGACATCCTGCGCGCCTCCGACCGCAAGATCACCGTGGAAGAGATCCAGCGCCGCGTCAGCGAGCACTACAACATCCGGATCTCCGACCTCATCGGTCCCAAGCGGACCCGCACGCTGGCCCGGCCCCGGCAGGTGGCGATGTGGCTGTCCAAGCATCTGACCAACCGGTCCCTGCCCGAGATCGGACGGCGGTTCGGAAAGCGGGACCACACCACGGTGATGCACGGCGTCCGCAAGATCGACGAACTGCGGGCGACCGACAGCCAGATCGCCGACGATCTCGAGATGCTGCGCCGCACGCTGGAAGAGTAGGCCCCGCAGAAAACCCTTGAGCCGGGGTGGGAAACCGGTAGGTTTCCGGTCCGCCCCCGGCACAAGGGGGATCAGGACGGAGCGAGGACATGAAGGTCAGCATCGAACGCGGCGTGTTGCTCAAGGCCGTGGCCCAGGCGCAATCCGTGGTCGAACGCCGCAATACCATCCCGATCCTCGCCAACGTCCTCATCGAAGCGGAGGGGGACCAGATCGAGTTCCGCGCCACCGATCTCGACATCGAGGTGGTGGACAAGGCCCCCGCCAAGGTGGAACGCGCCGGGGCCACCACCGTGAACGCGGTGACCCTGAACGAGATCGTCCGCAAGCTGCCCGACGGCGCCCTCGTCTCGCTCACCGAGGACGGCCAGAGCGGCCGCCTGACGATCGAGGCCGGCCGGTCTAACTTCTCGCTCGCCACGCTGCCGCGGCAGGACTTCCCGGTGATGGCGACATCGGAATACGCGTCGAACTTCACCTGCAAGGCACCCCATCTGCGGCGCCTGTTCGAGAAGTCGCGCTTCGCGATCTCGACCGAGGAAACCCGCTACTACCTGAACGGCGTCTACATGCATGTCGCCGACGGCGAGGACGGCAAGGTGCTGCGTTGCGTCGCCACGGACGGCCATCGCCTGGCCCGGATCGACGCCGACCTGCCCGCCGGGGCCGAGGCCATGCCGGGCGTGATCGTGCCGCGCAAGACCGTGGGCGAGCTGATGAAGCTGCTCGGCGACGACGATCTCGACATCGCGGTCTCGGTGTCCGAGACCAAGGTGCGCTTCGCCACCCCGGACATCACCCTGACCTCCAAGGTCATCGACGGCACCTTCCCCGACTACACCCGGGTCATCCCGCTCGGCAATTCGCGCCGGCTCGAAGTCGACGCGGCGGAGTTCGCCCGCGCCGTGGACCGGGTCGCGACCGTCAGTTCGGAGCGGTCCCGCGCGGTCAAGATGCAGCTGGACGAGGACCGGCTTGTCCTGTCGGTTAACGCCCCCGACAGCGGCGCCGCCGAGGAGGAGCTGGCCGTGGCCTATGGTGACGAGAAGCTGGAAATCGGCTTCAACGCCAAGTACCTGCTGGAGATCGCCAGCCAGGTCGACCGCGAGAACGCGATCTTCCTGTTCAACTCGTCCGGGGACCCGACGCTGATGCGCGAGGGCAGCGACACGAGCGCCGTCTACGTCGTCATGCCGATGCGGGTGTGAGGGCCGCCCGGAAAAGCGTCCGGTGGACGCTTTTCAGGTCTGATCGGGCGAAGCCCCCAACCGCCCGGAAAGGCCTCCGCTGGACGGGTTTCGGGCCCGAACGGGCCGAGCACGGGGACGCGCCGGGCCCGAGATGAGCGCGCTGCACCTGACTGACCTCAGACTGTCGCATTTCCGGTCACACCGGCACACCGTCCTGCGCACCGACGGCCGCCCGGTCGCGATCCATGGCCCGAACGGGGCCGGCAAGACCAACCTGCTCGAGGCCGTGTCGCTGCTGTCTCCGGGGCGGGGCCTGCGCCGTGCCGCTGCGCCCGAGATCGCCCGCCGCCCCGAGGCGCTGGGCTGGAAGGTCCGCGCCACGGTGGAAACGCCGGGCATGGCGCACGAGATCGAGACATGGGCCGAAGACGGCGCGGCCCGTCAGGTCCGGATCGACGGCAAGGCGGCGCCGCAGACCGCATTGGGCCGGATTGCCGGCATCCTCTGGCTGGTGCCGGCGATGGACCGGCTCTGGATCGAAGGGGCCGAGGGCCGCCGCCGGTTCCTCGACCGCGCCGCCCTGTCCTTCGAGCCCGGCCACGCCGAGACCGTGCTGACCTACGAGAAGGCGATGCGCGAACGCAACCGGCTGCTCAAGGACCAGGTCCGGGACGCGCACTGGTATGCCGCGCTGGAGGCGCAGATGGCCGGGGCCGGGGCCGAGATCCAACGCACCCGCATGGCGGCCATCGCCGAACTCGCCGCCGCCCAGCAGGCCGCCGAGACCGCCTTTCCGGTGGCCGATCTCGCCCTGACCCACCCCGACCCGATCTGCGACGCCCCGGACGACCCGGACGCCCTGCGCGCCGCCTTCGCCGCGGGCCGCCAGCAGGACCTTCATGCCGGGCGGACCCTGACCGGACCCCACCGCGCCGACCTCGAGGCGGTCTATGCCGCCAAGGACACCCCGGCGCGGGACTGTTCGACCGGAGAGCAGAAGGCGCTGCTGGTCTCTCTCATCCTCGCCAACGCGCGGGCGCTGGCAGACCGGACCGGGACCCCGCCGATCCTGCTCCTGGACGAGGTCGCGGCCCATCTTGACGCCAGCCGCCGCGCCGCGCTCTACGACGAGATATGCGCCCTCGGCGCGCAGGCTTGGATGACCGGGACCGGACCCGAACTCTTCGCCGAACTGGGCGACCGGGCACAGCATCTCGCCGTGACCGAGACCGAGGGTGAAAGCCGCGTGAACGTGGAGGCGGTCGATGGATGAGCGGGACGACGGGCGCGCCGGGCTGATCGCGCGGCTCTCGGCCCTGCCGGAGGTCCGGCCCAAGGCAAGCTGGGGCGAGACCGCGTTCTTCGTCAATCCGGCGGGGCGGCTGAAGAACGGCACCTATTTCGCGACGATCAAAGACCACGACGGCGACAACGACCGGGCGTCCGGCCTGTCGCGTCCGGGCCTCTGGCGGCTGTCGCTCGGTCCCGGCCCGGCGGCCTTCGAGGCGCGGTTCGGGCCGCGCCCGGCCCGGCCGCCGAAGGGCGGGGTCGTCGCCGGCGACTGGGACTTCACCGCGCGGGACCGCGTGACGCCGCACCCGGTCTACGGCTGGATGGGCTGGTTCGCCGTCAACTGCCCTTCGGCCGCCACGATGGACGACCTCTGGCCGCTGGTCGAGGCCGCCCACGACCGCGCCCTCGGCGCCGCCCGGAAGCGGCTGTCATGACCCTGACCGCGGCGCAGATCGCGCTCTATGTCGCGGCCGTCTTCGCGCTGTTCCTGACCCCGGGGCCGGTCTGGCTGGCGACCGGGGCGCGGGCGCTGGCCCATGGCTGGACGGCGGCGATCCCGCTGATCGCCGGGGTGGCGATCGGCGACGCGGTGTGGTCGCTGACCGCCCTCCTGGGGCTCGCGTGGATCGTCGGCACCTACGGCTGGGTGACGGAGGCGCTGCGCTGGGTGGCGGTCGCGGTCTTCGCGATCATGGGCTGGCTGCTGATCCGGCATGCCGCGCGCGGCATCGCCGCCGACAGCCGGCTGACCCGGCCCGGCGCCTGGGCCGGGTTCCTGTCGGGGCTGATCGCGATCCTCGCCAATCCGAAGGCGGTGCTGTTCTACATGGCGATGCTGCCGGGTTTCTTCGACCTGGGCGCGGTGACCGGCACCGACATCGGGGTCATCGTGCTCGTGTCGCTGCTGGTGCCGATGATCGGCAACGTCGGCTTCGCGTTCGTCGTCGACCACGCCAACCGGCGGTTTTCCTCCCCCGGCCGGCTGGCCCGGATCAACCGGATCGCGGGCGCGCTGCTGATCGGTGTCGCCCTCCTGATCGCGCTTGGCTGACGCGCGGCGGATCAGCCGTTCACGGCCACCAGCGCCGGCCGCAGTCGCTCGGCATCGCCGGGGCGCGTCTGGGCGGGCTTCGGGTCCGCATCGGCATCGCCATGCGGCGCGACGCCCGCCGGCGGCGTGAGCCGGTCGATTTCGACCCCGTCGATCATCTCCTCGACGAGGAACGAGATGAGCTGCCGCCGGTTGCTGAACCCGGTCTTCCGGAAGATGGCGTTCATCTGGCTCTTGACCGTGCTGACCGAGGTGCCGCGAAACGTGCCGATCTCCGCGTTCGAAAAGCCTTTCATCGCGTAGATCGTGATGTCCTGTTCGGACTGCGACAGGTTCCAGTCGGCGAACATGGCCTTCAGCTGGTTCTCGTATTGCCCGCTCACCGCGCTGATCTGCTGGTCGAGCCGGCGGATCCTCTGCTGGCCCTGATGGAGCAGCATGCCGGTCACGATGACGCCCGTGATCAGTCCGAAGGTCGCGAGCATCTGGCTCGCCTCCGTCACCGCCCAGGGCCAGGGACGC
>JBFKOW010000007.1:0-42824 GCA_041628615.1 Paracoccaceae bacterium
GACCACAGACCGGATCGAGAGAGCGCCGAGACCGCCATGACCGCGAACCGAGGCAAGGGGCCGCCGCTGGTGGCGGAACGCCGCTACGCCCAGCCCGCCGCCGGAGGTGGATCGGGCGGCGGGTCGGGCGGCCGCGGTGGCGGCGCCTCCGGAAAGGGTTCGGGCGGCGGCAAGCGCCGGCCCGCCGCCCGCCGCCGGCCCGCCCGGCGCGGGGTGTTCGGCTGGCTCCTCTTCGTCCTGTTGTGGCCCGTCCGCGTGGTCTGGCGGATCACCTGGCGGCTCGGCCTCGTGGTCGGCCTGATCGTCGGTCTGGCGGTGCTCTACACCTCCAGCACCCTGCCGCCGATCGAGGAGCTGGTGGACGGCCGCACCCGCGGCTCGGTCACCCTGCTCGACCGCGAGGGCGAGGTCTTTGCCTGGCGCGGCGACCAGTTCGGCGGCATGGTCACCGCCGACACGGTCAGCCGCCACCTGCGCAACGCGGTGATCGCCACCGAGGACCGGCGCTACCGGCTGCATCCCGGGATCGATCCGATCGGCATCGCCAGCGCCATCCGCATCAACCTGAGCGAGGGCCGCGGCCCGCTCGACGGCCACGGCGGGTCGACCATCACTCAGCAGACCGCGAAGCTGCTCTGCCTCGGCGTCCCCTACGATGACAGCCAGTGGGAAAGCGAGAGCGCCTACGAGGCAGACTGCCGCCGCACCACCCTGTGGCGGAAGGTCAAGGAGGCGGTCTACGCGCTGGCGATGGAAGCCAGCTACTCCAAGGACGAGATCCTCACGATCTACCTGAACCGGGCCTATCTCGGAGCCGGTGCCCGCGGCTTCGAGGCCGCCGCCCAGCGCTACTTCGGCAAGTCCGCGGCCGAGGTGACCCCGGCGGAGGCGGCGATGCTGGCCGGCCTGCTCAAGGCCCCCTCGGCCTTCGACCCGACCAGCAACCTGTCGCGGGCGCAGGGCCGCGCCAACCTGGTGATCGGGCTGATGGAGGAACAGGGCTACCTATCGACCGCAGCCGCCGCCGAGGCCCGCGCCAAACCCGCCCGCCTGTCCGCCGCCGCCGAGCGCCGGGCCGGCGGCTACTTCGCCGACTGGGTGATGGCGAGCGGCCCCGAGTTCTTCACCCGCGACACCACCGAGGACGTGATCATCCGCACCACCCTCGACCAGGACATCCAGGCCGCCGCCGAGGCGGCGCTGGCCCATGTGTTCGAGACCAAGGTCCGCGAGGGCTCCGAGGCGCAGGCCGCGATCGTGGTGATGAGCGCCGACGGCGCGGTCCGGGCGATGGTCGGCGGCCGCGCGACCCGGGTGTCCGGCGTGTTCAACCGCGCCACCCAGGCGCTGCGGCAGACCGGCTCGGCGTTCAAGCCCTTCGTCTATGCCACCGCGCTGGAGCTGGGGATGTCGCCGAACGACGTGCTGCTGGACGAACCGACCTGCTTCCCGGTCCGGGGCCAGCGCGACTACTGCCCCGAGAACTATACCCGCGAATACCGCGGCCCGGTGACGATGACCGACGCGCTGGCGCAGTCGCTGAACATCCCGGCGGTGCAGCTGAGCGAACGGGTCGGCCGCGACAACGTCCGCACCGTCGCCACCCAGTTCGGCATCGAGAGCGACCTCGCGCCCGGCCCGGCGATCGCGCTGGGCACCTCCGAATCGACCCTTCTGGAAATGACCGGAGCCTATGCCGGGATCCTGAACGGCGGCTCAGCGGTGCTGCCCTACGGGCTCGTCGAGCTGCGGCTGCAGGGCGACGACGCGCCGCTGATGGGCACCGGCGGCGGCATCCGCGAACGGGTGATCCGGCAGGAGGCGGCGCAGCAGCTGGTCTGGATGCTGCACCAGGTGGTGGAGCGCGGCACCGGCACCCGGGCCCGGATCGACGGCTGGCAGATCGCCGGCAAGACCGGCACCACCCAGGCCGCCCGCGACGCTTGGTTCATCGGCTTTTCCGCCGATTACGTGACCGGGGTCTGGATGGGCTACGACGACAACACGCCGCTGACCGGGGTCACCGGGTCGGGACTGCCGGCCGAGATCTGGCACGAGACGATGATCCGGGTGCTGTCCGGCCGGGCCCCGGCGCCGCTGTCGATGCTGGCGCCGGCGGCGCCCGTCCGGGGGCCCGCACCGCCGGGCCCGCAGGCGCCGGGCCGGCCGGACCCCGCCGCCGACAACATCGCCGAGCAGGTGCTGATCGACATCCTGACCGACATCCTGCGCCAGACCGGCAACTGAAAGGGTGTGTCCCGCGCGGGGGAGGGGGCGCCGCCCCCGCCGCCTTCGGCGGCCCCCCGGGATATTTGCGGTCCGAAGAAGGCGGAAAGTCCCCGGCAGAGGGTCGCCAGGCGCCATGCCGGGGCGGAGCTTTCTCCGGACACGGCCATCGGCGTCCCCGCCTGTGCCGCGCCCCGAGAGTGGCGGCGCATGGTTAATGTCCCGTTACCGGCGCCTTCTTCGGACCGGAAATATCCCGGGGTGAATTGGCCGTCAGGCCAAGAGGGGCAGCGCCCCTCCAGCCTTGCCGGCCGGGGATCAGCGTGTCGGGACCGCCGTCGCCGCCGCGACACCGAGGTCCTGCCGCCGGGTCTCCAGGTAGATCCGCCGGGCCTCGGAATAGCTGTCGGCGCCGTTCGCGGGCGCCGCGCCCGCCATGCTGCCGGCGCGGCGGCTGTCGATCGCGCTGTCGGCCAGCCGCGCGGCCGTCGCGACCGCCGATGCCTCGGGTCCGGCGAGTCTGCCGAACGGGTCGATGATCGCGTCCACCACCCGGCCGGCCAGATCCCGCTCGGTGGTCGGCCCGAGGATCACGACCTCGAGATAGGCCCCCTCGGGCGCGCCCCAGACGTGCAGCGTCTCGCCGAAGTCGGTCTCGTCCTCGACCAGCCCGATCGCCCCGGCAGGATCGAAGAGTCCGGCGATCCCGACCGTGGAGTTCACCAGGAACCGCGCCGTGTTGGTCACCGCGCCGCCCAGGTCGCCCTGCAGCAGGTTGTTCAGCGCCGCCGCCGGCAGCCCGGTATTGGCCGCGAAGTTGGACACCGGCCGGGCCAGTGGCTCGGGCACCGGCCGCCGCTCGGCGTCCGGACCGCCGCCCAGCGCGCCGTCGATCCGCCTGTTGAGGTCGTGGACCTCGCGGTTCTTCGCCTCGAAGGGGTCGTTGATGCCGGCCGCCGGCGGCGCCGCCGCGCAGCCCGCAGCAAGCGCGAGGGCAGCCAGTAGCCCGCAGAGACGGGCGCGGACGGGGGCACCGGCATGCGGCAGGGCAGGGGCGGTTCGAGGCACGGGCAGCGATCCCACGGGTGGCGTCCGGACTCCGGACCGGAGCCCGCTGGATATGGCTTTTCGAACCGCTTTGAAACCCTCCTTCGCCCGCCGGGCAACATTCCCTTTACCTGCGCCATGCCAGAAGGCATGACAGGTCGAAAGACGAGCGAACGGATCGGGGCGCATGGCACCGAGAGGGGCAGTGGATATCCGGCAGGGCCGGGCGGAACTCCGGCAGGCACGGTCCGAGAGCCGGGGCGCATTCTGGGCGGTGGGCGTGTTCTCGGCGGTGGTCAACATCCTGATGCTGACCGGCCCGCTCTACATGCTCAACGTCTATGACCGGGTGCTGGGCTCCCGGTCGGTGGAGACGCTGCTCGCCCTCACCTTCCTCGTCGGCTTCCTCTACGGGATGATGGGCATCCTCGACTACGTCCGCGGCCGGGTGATGGCCCGGGTCGGCGCCCGGTTCCAGGCCCGGCTGGACCGGCGGGTGTTCTCCGCCGTGCTCCGCGCCACCACGATGAACCGCGCGCCGGAAGCGGCCAAGACCGGCCTGCGCGATCTCGAGGCGGTGCAGCGGATGATGATCTCGCCGGTCTTCCTCGCGCTCTACGACGTGCCTTTCGTGCCGATCTTCATCCTCGGCATCTTCATCTTCCACCCGCTGCTGGGCTGGCTCGCGGTCACCGGCGGCGCGATCCTCGTGATCGTCGCGCTGGTCAACCAGTTCACCAGCCGGCCGGCGCTGGAGCGCAGCAACGCCGCCACCTACCGCTCGGAACTGCTGGGCAACCAGATCCGCGGCGAGAGCGAGATGGTGCAGTCCCTCGGGATGCGCGGGGCCGCCTTCGCGCGCTGGCAGGCGTCGCGCGGCGAGGCGCTGGCCTCGGGCATCGGCGCCTCCGACCTCGGCGGCGTCTGGGGCGCGCTGACCAAGTCGATGCGGCTGTTCCTGCAATCCGCGATGCTGGGCCTCGGCGCCTGGCTCGTGCTGCAGAACCAGCTGTCGCCCGGCGCGATGATCGCGGGGTCGATCCTGCTCGGCCGGGCGCTGGCCCCGGTCGAGATGCTGATCAACCAGTGGGCGGTGATCCAGCGCGGCCGCGAGGGCTGGGGCCGGCTGGCCGAGCTGCTGTCCGAGATGCCCGAGGAGGCCGAGCGCACCCCGCTGCCCAAGCCCCGCGCGATCCTCGAGGCGGTGCAGGTCACCGTCCTGCCCCCGGGCGAGGCCCAGGCCACCCTGCGCAGCCTCAGCTTCCGCATCGAGCCGGGCCAGGCCGTGGGCGTGATCGGCCCCTCGGGGTCGGGCAAGTCCACCCTCGCCCGGGCGATCACCGGGGTCTGGCGCACCGCTGGCGGCAAGATCCGCCTCGATGGCGCCGCGCTCGACCAGTACGACCCGGACGTGCTGGGCGCCCATGTCGGCTACCTGCCGCAGCGAGTCCAGCTGTTCGAGGGCACCATCGGCGAGAACATCGCCCGGATGGCGACCCGTCCCGACGCCGCCGAGATCGTCCAGGCGGCGAAGCGCGCCGCCGCCCACGAGATGATCCTCAAGCTGCCGGACGGCTATGACACCCAGGTCGGATCGGTCGACGGCCGCCTGTCGGGCGGCCAGATCCAGCGCATCGGCCTGGCCCGCGCGATGTACGGCGACCCGGTGGTGCTCGTCCTCGACGAACCCAACTCGAACCTCGACAACGAGGGGAGCCAGGCCCTCAACGCCGCGATCAAGGCGTTCAAGGCCGAGGGCAAGTGCATCCTGATCATGGCGCACCGCCCGGCGGCGATCCAGCAATGCGACCTGCTGCTGGTGCTCGACAACGGCGCGCGCCGGGCCTTCGGCCCGAAGGACGAGGTGCTCAAGGAGATGGTCCAGAACCACCAGCAGATCCGCGCCAGCACCGGCACCGGGGGGGTGTCGTGAGCGACGTGCGCAAGCTCCCCACGGCCGCCGCCGCCGCCGCCCGGCCCGAAGAGCCCGGTCGCCGGCCCGAGGCCGATCCGTCCGACCCGGCCCGCTGGTCCGCCCGCCGGTTCTTCGCGATCGGCTTCGCGGCGCTGCTGGTGCTTGTCGGCGGCTTCGGGACCTGGGCGGTGAATGCCCGGATCACCGGCGCGGTCATCGCCTCGGGGCGGGTCGAGGTGGAGCAGAACCGCCAGGTGATCCAGCATCCCGACGGCGGCGTCGTGGAGGAGATCGCGGTCGACGAAGGCGCCCTTGTCGCCGCCGGCGACCTGCTGATCCGGCTCGATGCCGCCGAGTTGCGGTCCGAACTCGCCGTGGTCGAGGGCCAGCTGTTCGAGATCCTCGCGCGCGCCGCCCGGTTCGAGGCCGAGCGGGACGAATCGGCGCAGATCGTCTTCGACGCGCTGCTGACCGAAACCGCCGATCCCCGAGCCGCGGAACTGATGGAGGGCCAGCGCCGGCTCTTCGTCACCCGCCGCGACAGCGCCGCGAGCCAGAAGGAGCAGTTGCAGAAGCGCCGCGACCAGACGCTGAGCCAGATCGCCGGGATCGAGGCGCAGCAGGAAGCGCTGGCGATCCAGCTCGACCTGATCGAATCGGAACTGGTCGACCAGCAGGGCCTGCTGGACCGCGGGCTGGCGCAGGCCAGCCGAGTGCTGGCGCTGCGCCGCGAACAGGCGAGCCTCGCCGGCCGGGCCGGGGAACTGACCGCCGCGGTGGCGCAGGCCGAGGGCCGGATCACCGAGATCGAGCTGCAGCGGCTGCAGATCGACATCGACCGCCGCGAGGACGCGATCACCCGGCTGCGCGACCTGCAGTACAACCGTCTCGAACTGGAGGAACGGCGCCGCGCCCTGCTGCGCCGGCTCGACCGGCTCGACATCCGGGCGCCGGTGTCCGGCGTGGTCTACGGGCTGCAGGTCTTCGCCCCCCGCTCGGTGATCCGCGCCGCCGAGCCGGTGATGTTCCTGGTGCCGCAGGACCGCCCGCTGGTCATCACCGCCGAGGTGCTGCCCACCGACATCGACCTGATCGGCCTGTCGCAGGAGGTCGCGCTGCGCTTCACCGCGCTGGACCAGCGGCAGACCCCCGAGATTTTCGGCAAGGTGGTCACCGTCTCGGCCGACGCCTTCACCGACGAGGCCAGCGGGATCAGCTACTACCGGGCCGAGATCCGGCTCAACGAGGGCGAGATCCAGCGCCTGCCCGAGGGCACCGTGATCGTGCCGGGGATGCCGGTGGAGGCCTTCATCCGCACCGGCGAGCGGACTCCGCTGGCCTATCTCGTGAAGCCCCTGAGCGACTATTTCGCCCGCGCTTTCCGCGAAAGCTGACGATTGCCTCCGGGCGGGGCCGCTTGTAGCGTCCGCCCCGAACGCGACAGCAGAAGGACCGCCCGATGAGCGCCGCAGATCTCGAAGCCCGTCTCGCCGAGGTGGGCCTGTCCCTGCCCGAGGCCGCCGCCCCCGCGGCCAATTACGTCCCCTGGGTCCGCTCGGGGAACACGCTCTACGTCTCGGGGCAGATCTCGATGTGGGACGGCGAGATGATCCGCGGCAAGCTGGGCCAGGGGATGAGCGCCGAGGAAGGCGCCGCCGCCGCGCAGTCCTGCGCCCTGCTCCTGCTGGCGCAGGTCAAGGCGGCGCTGAAGGGCGACATGAGCCGGCTGAAGCGGGTGGTGAAGCTGACCGGCTTCGTCAACTCGACCCACGATTTCCTCGACCAGCCGAAGGTCATCAACGGCGCCTCGGACCTGATGGTGGCGCTCTTGGGCGACGCCGGCAAGCACGCCCGGTCGGCGGTCAGCGCCGCGTCGCTGCCGTTCGGCGTCGCGGTCGAGATCGAGGGGATCTTCGAAGTCGAATGACTCCGCTTCCGACCGGCTTCCTCGACCGGCCCTTCACCCACCGCGCCCTGCACGGGCCCGGCCGGCCCGAGAACTCGCGCGCCGCGGTGCGCGCCGCGGTGGCCGCGGGCTACGGCATCGAGATCGACGTGCAGCTGTCGGCCGACGGCGCGGCGATGGTGTTCCACGACTACGCCCTCGACCGGCTGACCGGCGACCGCGGCCCGGTCCGGCAGCGCAGCGCCGCCGAACTCGCCGCGATCCGGCTGACCGGCGGGGACGAGGGCGTGCCGACCCTGCCCGAGGTGCTGGCCGAGGTGGCCGGCCGGGTGCCGCTGGTGATCGAGATCAAGGACCAGGACGGCGCGATGGGGCCGAATGTCGGGCCGCTGGAGGCGGCGGTGGCGGCGGCGCTGCGCGACTATGCCGGGCCGGTCGCCACGATGTCCTTCAACCCCCACGCGGTCGCCGAGATGGCCCGGCTCCTGCCGGACCGGCCGCGGGGCCTGACCACCAGCCACTTCCCGCCCGCCGACTGGCCCACCGTGCCCGAGGCCCGGCGCGCCGAACTGCGCGGGATGCCCGACCTCGACCGGGTGGGGGCGAGCTTCATCAGCCACGAGGCGAAGGACCTCGCCTCGCCGGTCGTGGCCGCCGCGCGGGCCTCGGGGCGGGCGGTGCTGTGCTGGACGATCCGCAGCCCGGCGGCCGAGGCGGAGGCGCGCCGGTTCGCCGATTCGGTGACCTTCGAAGGCTACCTCGCCCCGCTGTGACCGCGGCCGGAGACCGGCGCCCGGCCCCGTGAGGTGGGTCTCGACCCACCGCCCCGCCCCGATCCGCCCCGACCCCGGGCCGAGCAACTCACCCGGCGTGCCGGCCCCAGCCTTCGGCCTGCATCTCGCGCAGGCGGCTCGCGGTGCGCTCGAACTCGAACGAGCCTTCGCCCTCGACATAGAGCATCTCGGGTTCGGCGGCGGCGGTGCAGATCAGCCGCACCTTCGCCTCGTAGAGCGCGTCCACCAGGGTCACGAAGCGGCGCGCCTCGTTGAAGTTCGACCGGCTCAGCCGGGGGATGTCCTCGAGGAACAGCACCCGCGCCGCCTCGGCCAGCGCGAGGTAGTCCGCGGCCCCCAGCGGCCGGCCGCAGAGGTCGTAGAACCGGGCCCGGGCGATGCCGTTGTGAAACCGCGGGATCTCCACGTCGCGGCCCTTCACCCGCAGGATCAGCGGGTCCCCCGGAACCCCCACCAGCCGGTCCCAGACCGCCTGCAACGCCGCCCGCGTGGCGGCGGTGTCGGGGGTGAAATAGGTCTGCCGCCCGGCCAGCCGGCCCTGCCGGTGATCGGTCTCCGAGGCCAGTTCGACCACCTCCATCCGCTCCGCCAGCAGGTCGATGAAGGGCAGGAACAGCTGCCGGTTCAGCCCGTCCTTGTAGAGATCGCCGGGCGGCCGGTTCGAGGTCGTGACCACCGTCACCCCGGCGTCGAACAGCTGCTGGAACAGCCGGCCGACGATCATCGCGTCGGTGATGTCGGTGATCTGCATCTCGTCGAAGGCGAGGAACCGGATCCGGTCGGCGATCTCCTTCGCCACCGGCCTGATCGCGTCGTCCACCCCGCGCGCCCGGGCTTCGGTCATCCCGGCGTGGACCGACTGCATGAAGGCGTGGAAGTGCCGCCGCTCCTTCGGCACCGTCACGAGGTCGCAGAGCAGGTCCATCAGCATCGACTTGCCGCGCCCGACCCCGCCCCAGAGATAGAGCCCGCGCACCGGCTCGGGCCGGGCCCTGCGGAACAGCCCCGGCTTCGGCGCCGGCGCGGCTAGTTCGGCCCGCACCCGCTCGAGCCGCGGCAGCACGGCCTGCTGCACCGGGTCCGCGGTCAGCGTCCCGGCCTCGACCAGCTTGCGATAGGCGGTTTCGACATCCATCCGCGCCTGATAGCCCGCCCGTAGCGGCGGGAAAAGCGGGCTTGCCGCGCCGCCGTGCCCGTGCTGCGCTGGACCCCGCCCGAAAGGAGACGCCCGATGATCCGCGCCGCCCGCCCCGCAGACGCGCCGATGCTGGCCCGGCTGCACGTGCAGAGCTGGCGCGAGACCTATCCGGGCCTGCTGCCCGAGACCGAGATCGCGGCGCGCGGCTACAAGGTCCGGCTGGCCCAGTGGCGCAACCAGATCGCCCGCGGCGACAGCCGGATCGCCCTGCTGCCCGCTCTCGGCTTCGCGCAGATGGGCCCGCAGCGGGATGCCGGCTTCGCCCGCGCCGGCTACCCGGAGGAGCTTTACTGCATCTACCTGCTGCATGCCGGGCAGGGACGGGGTCAGGGCCGGGCGCTGCTCGGCGCGGTGCGCGGCGAGGCGCCCTTCACCGCGCTGGTGCTGGCGGGCAACGGCCCGGCCTGCGGCTTCTACCGGGCGATGGGCGGCACGGAACTGCTGCGCCGGATGGATCACGTGGGCCTCGCCGCCACCGAGGAGATCGCCTTCGGCTTCGGGGCGCCGAATCCGGATTGACGCCGCCGCGCGGCGTGGCATCACCGCGCCATGACCAAGGTGCCGCTGTTCACCCCCGTCCTGATCACCGGCTGCCTGATCATCATGGTCAGCTTCTCGGTCCGCGCCGCCTTCGGCGTGTTCCAGATCCCGATCGCCGAGGACCTGGGCTGGCTCCGGGCCGAGTTCAGCCTCGCCATCGCGATCCAGAACCTCGCCTGGGGCATCGGCCAGCCGCTGTTCGGGGCGATGGCCGAGAAGATCGGCGACCGCAAGGCGATCCTTGCCGGCGGCGCGCTCTACGTCATTGGCCTGCTGCTGTCGGCGGGGGCGACCACGCCCGCCGCCCACCAGGCCTACAACTGGCTGATCGGTTTCGGCGTCGCGGGGACCGGATTCGGGGTGATCCTCGCCGTCGTGGGCCGCGCCGCCAGCGACGACAACCGGTCGATGGCGCTGGCGGTGGTCACCGCCGCCGGGTCCGCCGGGCAGGTCTTCGGCCCGCCGCTGGCCGAGGCGCTGCTGGGGGTGATGGCCTGGCCCGGGGTGTTCGCGGTGTTCGCGGCGATGATCGGCGCCTCGATGCTGCTGCTGCCCGGGATGCGGTCCCCGGCCCCGGCGTCGAAGGCCGAGCTGGAGGAGAGCATCGGCCAGGTCCTGGTCCGGGCGTTCCGCGACCCGTCCTACACGATGATCTTCCTCGGCTTCTTTTCCTGCGGCTACCAGCTGTCCTTCATCACCGCGCATTTCCCGGCCTTCGTCACCGAGATCTGCGGGCCGATCATGCCGGGCGGGGTGCTGCACGGGCTGGGCATCACCACCACCAGCGCGCTGGGCGCGGTGGCGATCTCGCTGATCGGGCTGGCCAATATCGGCGGCACCCTCGCCGCCGGCTGGGCCGGCAAGCGGTTCACCCGGAAATACCTGCTGGCCGGGATCTATGCCGGCCGCACCGTCGCCGCCGCGGTGTTCATCCTGCTGCCGATGACGCCCGCCTCGGTGATCGTCTTCTCGGTGGTGATGGGGGCGCTGTGGCTGGCCACCGTGCCGCTGACCAGCGGGCTCGTCGCCCATCTCTACGGCCTGCGCTACATGGGGACGCTCTACGGCATCGTCTTCTTCTCGCACCAGCTCGGGTCCTTCGTGGGGGTCTGGCTGGGCGGCAGGCTTTACGACGTCTACGGCTCCTACACCGCGGTCTGGTGGGTCGGGGTGGCGGTGGGCGCCTTTTCCGCGCTGATCCACCTGCCGATCCGCGAGCGCCGCCCGGCGCCCGCCCTGGCGGCCTGAGCGCCCCGGCGCCGGGCCGGGCAGGGGGCGCCGCCCCCGTCGCCTGCGGCGACTCCCCCGGGATATTTCGGGTCCGAAGAAGGCGCGGCCGCTGTCACTCGGTGGAGACCATGATGACCTCGACGCGGCGGTTCGCCTCGCGCCCTTCCGCGCTGAGGTTCGAGGCGATCGGCGCGAGGTAGCCCATGCCCTCGGCCTGAAGCTGCCGCCGCGGCACGCCGTAGTCCGACACCAGCCGTTCCAGCACCGAGGCCGCCCGCCGCCGCGACAGCGCGATGTTGCCGTCCAGCCCGCCGACGCTGTCGGTGTGTCCGACCAGCGCCACCACCCGGCCGGGATTGGCCGCGAGGTAGTCGGCGAGGCCGCGCAGCGACGGGAACGCGCCGGCGCCGAGCTGGGCCGAGCCGGTCTCGAACACGAGGTCGGGCAGGATCGCCCGGCCGATGGTTTCGAGCTGCGCCGCGACGCTGCCTTCCGAGATCAGCACCGGGCCGTTGGCCGCGCCGGCGGGCGCGCTGCCCGAGCCGAGCCGGGCCTCGCCGGTGCCGGCGCTGAAGGCCGGGCCGTCGGGCGGCCCCACCGCCGTCACCTGCACGAAGCCGGCCCGCGCGGTCCGCGAGGCGATCAGGGTGACCGCGCTGCCGGTTTCCGCGTCGACCGCCGCGAGGTAGCGGAAGTCGACCAGATCCACGTACATGTCGGGCGGCGACATCAGGTCGAGCGTCGCCCGGAAGTCGAAGCCGCCGCAGCCCTCGCCCTCGCATTCGAAGACCGTCGCGAAGCCGGCATCGGCCAGTTGGTCCCGCAGCGGCGCGGTCATCTGCAGCGCGGTCAGCCCGCCGCCGTCGATCCGCCAGGCCTGCCGGGTGATCCGGCCTTCCACCGTCCGCCCCGGCACCCCGTCCTCGGTCCAGGGCCCGGTGGCGACGGCGTGGCCGCCCAGCGGCGTCGTCACCTCGGCCTGCAGCGCGGCGTTGGCCGGGAAGTCGAGGCTCAGCGCCGCCGCCGGGCCGGCGAGCCCGGCGCATCCGGCCAGCAGGACGGCGGCGGTCCGCGTCATCGCGCCTGCGCGTGGTAGTCGGGGTTCGGCACCATCGCGGTGGCGCTGGCCACCCGGTTGGTCATGTTGAAGAACCCGGCCACCGCGATCAGGTCCCAGATGTCCCGGTCGCTCAGCCCATGGCCCCGCAGCCCGTCCCGGTCCGCCTCGCCGACCCGGGCGCTTTCCAGCGTCACCTTCTCGGCGAAGGCCAGCATCGCCCGTTGCCGGTCGGTCACCCGCGCCACCCGCCAGTTGGTCACCAGCGCCTCGCCCAGCGCCGGGTCGCCGGACAGCTGCCGCACCGCCGCGCCGTGGGCGACGAGGCAGTAGTGGCAGCGGTTGGTGGCCGACACCACCACCGCGATCATCTCGCGTTCGAGCTTGGTCAGGCCGCTGTCGCCCAGCATCAGGTCGTTGTACATCGCGGTGAAGGCGTCGAGCTTGGCGATGTCGAAGGCGTAGGCCCGAAGCACGTTGGGCACCATGCCGAGCCTGTCCTCGCAGACCGCGAAATACTTCGCCGTTGCTTCGGGCAGCGGCTCGACCGGGGGCAGGTTCAGGGCGGTGGGCAGGTCGTCGGTCATGCGGGGCGGTCCTTGATCCGGTAGTGGTACCCTGCCGCAGCCCGCATCCCGAGGGAAGCGTAGAGCGCGTTGCCGGGCCGGTTGGCGGCGGTGACGAGGATGGCGACCTGCCGGGCGCCGTGGTCCCGGGCCCAGAACGCCGACGCGGTGACCATCCGCCGCCCGACCCCCTGCCGCCGGAACCGCGCCAGCGTCTCGACCGCGTGGATCATCGCGGTGCCGTCGTGCAGCGCGGCGAAGAGGGTGCCCGCCGGCTGGTCCTGGCTGCGCCCGAGGATTGTCGTGGCCGGGCCCGCCACCCGGTCCATCACCGCGAGCCGCGACGGGCCGACGCCGCCGGCGGCCCAGATGCCGGCCTGGACCGCCAGCCGCCGCGGCACCTCGAAACAGGACACCGGCGGCGGCCGTTCGCCGGTCAGCGCCGCGACCGGCGCGAGGTAGAGCGTCACCGGGTCCTTGACGGAGAAGCCCCGCGCCGCGAGCCCAGCGTCGAGCGCTGCCTCGCCTTCCCGCACCATGACCAGGGGCACCTGCCCCAGCGCGGACATCGCCGCCTCGGCGGCGCCGATGTCGGGCAGGTCGCCGGGCGTGGCCGCGGTGGCGGCGCTGACCCGGCTGCCGCCGCCCCGGCCCTCGCGCAGGGTCCAGCCGTCCCGGTCGAACCGCGCCGCGGCGGGCCAGGTCGCGTCGATCAGCGCGGTCAGCGCCGCGGGCGTCATCCGAACAGCCGTCCCAGCGCCACCATCGCGGCGTCGATCTCGGCCCCGTCGGTGCCCCGGACCACGATGTTGGCCCCGAACACGCCGTCCTTCTGGAACGGGTAGGAGCCGATCGACAGCGCCGGGTGCGCCGCCGCCACATCGGCCAGCGGCCCGGCGATGTCGCCCTCGCCGCGCATCACCCGCAGGGTCTGGCTGAGCAGCGGCTGGCCGCCGGTCAGCGTCGGCAGCAGCGAGGCGACCATCGCCTGGAACACCGTCGGCACCCCGGCCATCACGTGCACGTTGCGCAGCGAGAAGCCGGGCGCCGCGCTGACCGGGTTGTCGATCAGCGCCGCGCCCTCGGGGATCCGGGCCATCCGCAGCCGCGCCGCGTTCAGCTCGGTGCCCATCCGGTCGTAATGCGCCTGCAGGATCGCGCGGGCGTCGTCGCGCACCCCGATCGACACCCCGAAGGCGGCGGCGATGCAGTCGGCGGTGATGTCGTCGTGGGTCGGCCCGATCCCGCCGGAGGTGAAGACGTGGTCGTGCCCCGCCGCCAGCGCGGTGACCGCGGCGACGATGGCGTCCCGGTCGTCGCTGACGATGCGGACCTCGCGCAGGTCGATCCCGGCGGAGGTGAGTTCCCCGGCGAGGTAGTGCATGTTGGCGTCGCGGGTGCGGCCCGAGAGGATCTCGTCTCCGATCACGAGCATGGCGGCGGTCGGGTTGGGCATCGGCGGCGGGCCTCTTCACATCACGGTCTGGCCCGGTATAGGAGCCCGCCCATGCGCTTTCAAACCCCCCTCTTGCCCGGTCGCCTGATCCGCCGCTGGATGCGGTTCCTGTCCGAGGTCCGGCTGGAGGACGGCGGCGACGTGGTGCGCGCCCATTGCCCCAACCCCGGCGCGATGCTGGGCCTGAAGGAGCCGGGCAGCCGGGTCTGGCTCGAACCCAACGACGACCCGAGGAAGAAGCTGAAATACGGCTGGCGGCTGGTCGAGCTGGCGGACGGCCACATGGCCGGGATCGACACCGCGGTGCCGAACCGGGTGGTGGGGGAAGCGCTGCGCGCCGGGATGATCGCCGAACTGGCCGGGCCGGGAGAGGTCCGGGCCGAGGTGCCCTACGGCGCGAACAGCCGGGTCGACTTCGTTATCGAGGGCCCGGCCAGTCGCACCTTCGTCGAGGTCAAGAACGTCCACCTCCGCCGCGAGGCCGACTGGGCCGAGTTCCCGGATTGCGTGACCGAACGCGGCGCCAGGCACCTGCGCGAACTGGTCGAGGTGGTCGGACAGGGCGACCGGGCGGTGATGCTCTACCTCGTGCAGCGCACCGACTGCGCCCGGCTTAGGATGGCCGCCGACCTCGATCCCGGCTACGCCGCCGCCTTCGCCGAGGCCCGCCGCGCGGGGGTCGAGATGCTGTGCTACGGCACCGAGATCGACACCGCCGGGGTGCGGCTGGGCCGGCCCCTTCCGGTGGCGGACTGACCGCGCGGTCGCGCCGCCGCCGCGGGCGGGCCGGACGGGGCGTCGGCCTGTCTCGGCCCGGTGACTTTTCACAGGCCGCGCAATCGCCTATGTGTCAGGCAGGATGGACAATAACGGACAGGACAGCGTGGACGAGACCCGCAGCAGGCTGACCAAGGACGGAATCCGGATCTACGACCCGTCGGATTTCGCCGGGATGCACGCGGCCGGACGGCTGGCGGCCGGGATCCTGGACCGGATCGCGGACCATGTCGTGCCGGGCGTTTCCACCGGCGAACTGGACGACCTCATCACTCGCTGGGTCGAGGAGGCGGGGGCGACCTCGGCCACCATCGGCTACAAGGGCTATCAGCACGCCTCGTGCATCTCGGTGAACCACGTGGTCTGCCACGGCATCCCCGGCGACAAGCGGCTGAAGGACGGCGACATCCTCAACATCGACGTCACCGTGATCGTCGACGGCTGGTACGGCGACACCAGCCGGATGTTCGTCGCCGGCAAGCTGCCCCGCAAGGCCGAGCGGCTGATCCAGGTGACCCATGACGCGCTGATGCTGGGGATCGAGGCGGCCCGCCCGGGCAACACCTTCGGCGACATCGGCCACGCGATCCAGAGCCATGTCGAGGCGAACCGGATGAGCGTTGTCCGCGACTTCTGCGGCCACGGGCTTGGCCGGGTGTTCCACGCCCCGCCCAACGTGCTGCACTACGGCCGTCCCGGCACCGGCCCGACGCTGGAGGAGGGGATGTTCTTCACCATCGAGCCGATGGTGAACCTCGGCCGCCCCGAGACCAAGGTGCTGGCCGACGACTGGACCGCAGTGACCCGGGACAAGTCGCTGTCCGCCCAGTTCGAGCACTCGGTCGGGATCACCTCGGGCGCGGCCGACATCTTCACCCTGTCCCCGGCCGGCCGGTTCCATCCCACCTGGACCGACGCGGCCTGAGGAGACGCCCGGAACGGGCGGGCGTGCGGGCGTCGCATCGGGCTGCCCTAGCGCCCTACGCAATTGAACGGTAAGGCTGTTCCGCCATGACCCTGACGCTGCGAATCGAGAATTACGACGTCCTCGAAAACGGGGGCCCGCCGTGGATCACCCTGGAGGGCCGCAATGCCTGCGTCGGCCGCGGCGGCGGCATGGACTGGATCCTGCCGGACCCGTCGCGGCACATCTCGAGCCACCATTTCGACATCACCTTCAAGGGCGGGAAATACTACCTGACGGACGTGTCGACGAACGGCACCTTCCTGCAGGGCCAGCGCTACCGGCTGGACGGGCCGCACGAGATCCGCAACGGCGACCGCTTCACCGTCGGCCATTACATCGTCGGCGCCAGCATCGCCCAGGCCCAGCAGCCCGCCGCCCCGCCGCGGTCGGCGCCTTCGGGGCACCGGTCGATGATCCAGCAGCCGCCGACCTGGGCCCCGGCCGCGGGCGCCGACGATCCGTGGGAAACCATCGGCCGCTCGCCGACGCCCTCCTATGTCCCCTCGGCGGCGCCGTCGCATCCGCCGCCGCAGGGCACGGGCGGCCTGCGCCGCCCGCCGACCAGCTACGGGCAGGGCACCCCGAGCGCGCCGCCGTCGCCGCCGCAGCAACCGTCGGCACCGCCGCAATACTCCGCCCCGCCGCCGCAATCGCAGCCGCCGCAGCCCCAGCCGCCGCAACAGCCCGCGCCGCCGCCGCCGCAGTCGGTCCCGCCGTACTCGGTGCCGCCGGTGGCGCCCGCCGGCGGTCCCGCGGCGATGCCGATGCCGCGACCCGAGGTGACGCCGGTGCCGGTGGCCCCGGGGCCCAGCCCGGCCCCGATTCCCGCCGCCGCGATGCGCCCCGCCCAGCCCGCCGCGGTGCCGGCGAGCAATGCCGACGTGTTCCGCGCCTTCTGCGAGGGGGCCGGGCTCGACCCTGCCGCCTATGGCGAGGCCGACATGGTCCGGCTGGCCCAGCAGCTCGGCACCTGCACCCGCATCGCGGTGCAGGAGATCATGACGATGCTGAAGGACCGCGCCGCGGTGAAGCATTTCACCCGCGGCGGCGAGCGGACCATGCGCAGCGCCTCGGGCAACAACCCGATGAAGTTCCTGCCCGACACCGAGCAGGCGCTGGAGGCGATGTTCCTCAAGCCGCGGGACGGCTTCATGAAGGGCCCCGACGGCTTCGAGAACGCCCTGCACGACATCCGCCAGCACCAGGCCGCGGTCTTTGCCGCGCTGCAGCCGGCGCTGGCCCATGTCCTGGCCGGCCTGTCCCCCGAGGAGGTCTCGGGCGAGGCGGGCAGCGGCATCATGGGCGGCGGCAAGAGCCGGGCCTGGGAAACCTTCGTCGAGCGCTGGGACGCCAAGGCGGAGACCGGCGAGAACGGGATGCTCGACGTGTTCCTCAGCGCCTTTTCGAAGGCTTACGCCGAGGCCGTGAGCCGCGGCTAGGGCCGCCCGCGCGGCCCCTTCCGGCCGACCCCCGGCCCTCTCGAAACCCTTGACCGGTCAGGTTTTCCGCGCCAGCCTCCACTCCGGGCGACCCGGGCCGACCCCGGCGGGGCCGCCCGGCAGGACGAGGGCGACAGGGACGAGGACGGCGCGATGGACTGGATCACCACCCCGGTATCGGACGACGATCCCTGCGGACCCGATCTCGACGCCACCGACGACGCCGATTTCGTCGATTATTACTTCGACGCGCTGGGCCGCCTGCCCGACCCCTATTTCACCCCGGGGATGACCAAGCCGGACGGCGGCCGCACCCCGGACCGGGTGTTCGACCAGAAGTCGGTGGACCACGCCGCCGAATACGGCCGCATCGACGACATGCTCAAGCGCAGCCGAGATATCCGGCTGCTGGTGCTGCGGGCGCAATGGGCGGTGCTGGCCGGCCGGCTCCCCGACATGGCGGCGGCGGTGAAGGCCATCGCCGACGGCATCGAGGCCTTCGGCAACGACATGCACCCGGTCGCCCACGGCGCGATCAACGACCGTCGCGACGCGCTGTCCGAACTGGGCCAGCGCGACTCGGTCCAGCTGCCGCTGCAGTATGTCGGCCTGACCGGCAATACCGAGGTCACCCTGCGCCGGATCCGGGTGGCGGACGGCAAGTACACGCCCGGCGACGGCGAGAAGAACCTCGACGGCTCCAAGCTGCGGTCGATGCTGGCCTCCCCCGAGGCGGCCGCCGCCGTCGCCCGCAACCACGCCGCGCTCATCAGTCTGGCCGAGTCGTTCATCCGGATCCTGCGGGCCTGCAAGCTGAACGAGACCCAGCCCTTCGTCCCGGAGGTGACCGAGACCGTCGCCATCCTCGACGAGATGCGCGGTCTGATCAACGACGCCCGCCCCGACCTGCGCGGCGCCGAGGCCGATCTCGAGGCGGCGGCGGCGGATGCGGCGGAGGAAGGCGGGCCGGAGGCCGGCGCCGCCGCCGACACCCCGGCCGACGACGGCGCCCCGGCCGCGCCGGCGGCGCCGCCGCTGCCGGCCTCGGCGATCCGGTCCCACGCCGAGGCGCGGCAGGCGCTGCTGACCTGCGAGGTCTATTTCCGCGCCTACGAGCCGTCCTCGGCGGCGCTGCTGCTGGTCACCCAGGCGCGGCTGCTGATCGGCAAGTCGCTGATGGAGGCGATGCAGATCCTGCTGCCGTCGGAGGCCGGCAAGGCGATGATCGAGTTCGGCCCGCAGACCGGTTTCGTGCTGTCCACCGACAAGCTGAAGGCGCTGTCGAACGAGGCCCCGTCGGGCGCCCCGGCGCCGGCCCCCGAGCCGGCCGAGGTCGGCGATCCGCCGGTGGTCACCAACACCCAGGAAGCCGCCGCCGCGCTGCGCGGGGTCGAGGACTTCTTCCGCCGCTCCGAGAAGAGCAGCCCGGTGCCGATCCTGCTGCAACGGGCGCGCAGCTATCTGGACAAAGATTTCCAGGCCCTGATGAGCGAACTCATCCCGGCACCGAAACCCGCCGCGCCGCAGTCCTGAAAACCCTACTTGAACTCTGTCGCCGGGTTTCCGACATTGACAGGTATCACCATACTCGCTTTCATATTTTGGAGTGATGGAGATTTATTATGGCTTCCAATACTGGCTCTGGTTTCATCAAGCGTAATCGTCCCCCGCGGGTTCAGATCGCCTACGCCGATCCCTACGACAGCGAGAAGATGATCGAACTCCCGTTCGTGATGGGGGTTCTGTCGGATCTGTCCGGGAACAATCCGGGGGTCGAGCCGGCACCGGTCGACGAGCGGACCTTCACCGACGTGACGAAGGACACGCTCGACGACTACATGGCGTCCGTGCAGCCCGGCGTCACCTTCACGGTGGCGAACAAGCTCGACCCGGATTCGGGCGAGAAGATGGGCATCAACCTGCAGTTCAACAAGATGTCGGACCTCGAGCCGGGCGAGATCGCGCGGCAGGTGCCGGCGCTGCGCAAGCTTCTGGAGGCGCGCCAGCAGCTGGCCAACCTGCAGAAGTACATGAGCGCCAAGCCCAAGGCGCAGGAGCACGTCAAGAAGCTGCTCAACGACCCCGAGCTGATGGCCGCCCTCGCCGAGAAGGCCGGCGGCGGCGAGGGCGAGGACGACGACGACAAGTGATTACCGATCGCGGCAGCGGTCCCGGCCGGGACCATCACGCCGGCGACTGACAGGGATGGAATAACAAATGGCAGACGAAGCTCAGCTCCAGGAAGGCCAGGCCGCCGAGGCGCTCGACGAGCTTTCCGAGTTCCAGGACATGCTCAGGCAGACCATCAAGCCGCGGTCCGAGGTCGCGGCGAAGGAGGTCGACAACGCGGTGGTGTCGCTGGTCAAGGAGGCGCTCGGCGACCAGTCCCTGATCGCCGAGGACGTGATCGACACCATCGACGCGATGCTCGCCAAGCTGGACGAGAAGCTTTCGGCGCAGATGAACGAGATCCTCCACGCCGAGGAATTCCAGAAGATCGAGAGTTCGTGGCGGGGCCTGGCCTACACGATCAACAACTCCGAGACCGACGCCAGCCTGCGGGTCAAGGTCCTGAACGCCTCCAAGAAGGAGCTTCAGGCGATGATGCGCCGCTATCCCGGCGCCAAGTGGGACAAGTCCCCGCTGCACGACATGGTCTACGAACAGAACCTCGGCACGCTGGGCGGCAACCCCTTCGGCGTGCTGATCGGCGACTACGAGTTCAGCCATTCCTCGGGCGACGTGAACCTGCTCAACTCGATCTCGAAGGTCGCGGAATCGGCGCTCTGCCCGTTCATCTCGGGCACCGCGCCCGAACTGATCGGCCTCGACAGCTGGAACGAGATCGCCACCCCGCCGGACCTGTCCGAGATCTTCACGACCCCGGAATACGCCCAGTGGAACTCGCTCCGCGACAGCGAGAACGCCCGTTTCCTCGCGCTGTGCATGCCGCGCGTGCTGGCCCGCGAACCCTACAGCCAGGACGGCAACGCGGTGGTCGAGGAGTTCAACTTCAACGAGGAAACCGACGGCCACGGCGGCAAGAATTACTCGTGGATGAACGCCGCGCACGCGATGGCGGTGAACATCAACCGCGCCTTCAAGGAGCACGGCTGGACCGTCCGCATCCGCGGCGTGCAGTCCGGCGGCGAGGTGCAGAACCTGCCGACCCACACCTTCGACACCGGCGACGGGTCCAAGGCGATGAAGTGCCCGACCGAAGTGTCGATCACCGACCGCCGCGAGGGCGAACTGTCCAAGGCCGGCCTGATCGGCCTGATCCACCGCCAGAACACCGACAAGGCGGCCTTCATCGGCGCCCAGTCGCTCTACCGGCCGAAGAAATACGTCGACGACCTCGCGACCGCGTCCGACAACATGTCGTCGCGGATCCCCTACATCTTCGCGGTGTCCCGCTTCAGCCACTACCTGAAGGCGATGGTGCGCGACAAGATCGGCACCAGCCCGACCCGCGAGCAGCTCCAGAGCGATCTGCAGACCTGGATCAACAAGTACGTGACCGCCAACCCCGACACCGCGTCCGAGCAGGACAAGGCCAAGCGGCCGCTCGCCGGGGCCAAGGTCGAGATCATCGAGGACGAACTGAACCCGGGCTACTACATGGGCAAGTTCTTCCTCAAGCCGCACTTCCAGATGGAAGGAATGGATATCGGGATGAGCCTGGTGTCCAAGCTGCCGTCCAAGTAGGCGGCGCAGTCCGTTAACGAGTAACCTAACTGCCTGTCGAAGTAATTTGAGCAATGACCGGCTAAGCCAACCAAGGAGCTAACGCATGTCTGTCGATATTTTTCTCCATATCTCAAATGGCGTGAAGGGCGAGTCGCTCGACGCCGTGCACGGTGTGCCCGCGGGCAAGGGCGGCATCGACATCCTCGCCTGGCAGTGGTCGATGACCCAGTCCGGCACGACCCACATGGGCGGCGGCGGCGGCGGCGGCAAGGTCAACGTCAACGACCTGTCGATCACCAAGTACGTGGACGCCTCCTCGGCCGACCTGATCAAGAAGTGCTGTGACGGCACCCACTTCGAGAACGCCAAGCTGATCGTCCGAAAGGCCGGCGGCGACTCGGGCCCGGTGGAATACTTCCAGATCAACATGGAAATGGTGATGGTCACCTCCTACTCGACCGGCGGCGCCAAGGACGGGCTCGACCGGATCCAGGAGAGCCTGACCCTGAACTTCCGCAAGGTCGAGATCGTCTACAAGGAGCAGGACGACGCCGGCGTCGGCGCCCCGGCCGCGACCGCGGACTGGAACATCGCAGAGAACACCACCTGGGGCAGCGGCCCGGGCGAGTCGACGTTCTGATCGGCTCTTGGGATCGGGACCGGGGCGCTGTCACTCACGTGGCGCCCCGGAACCTGCCGATCCGTTTCGCGATCCGCGCCGGCCGCGCGGACCGGCCGGCGGGATCGGCCTTCGAATGTGCCGCCGGGGGGCGCTGACGGCTCTGACATCACCGGACCGACCCGGACGACGGCATGACCAATCGCACCATCCCACCCAGCAAAACGCGCAAGAATCGGGCCTGGCGGCAGGGCGACCGGTCGAAGATCTCGGTCATGCACGTGTTCCGCGCCGCCTATTTCGAGCACGACGCCAAGAAGGCCTCCGAACGGGCCGAGGACGGCACCGCACAGATCACCCAGCGCTCCAAGCAGCGCCGTCACGGGGTCAACGAGGATACGCTCAAGACCCACCTGCAGGCCGATCTCAACGCGCTGCTCAACACCATCCGGCTGGAAGCCGCCACCGACCTCGAGGACGCGCCCTACGTGGCCCGGTCCGTGGCGAATTACGGCTTCCAGGACCTGAGCACCGTGACCCTCGATGACCTCAACACCAACACCCTGGTCAACTCGATCCGCCAGTCGCTGCTCGACCACGAACCGCGCATGATCCCCGAGACGGTCGAGGTCCGGGTCGTCAACCGCGAGGGGGACAGCAAGCAGCGCCTGTCGCTCTCCGTCACGGCGGAACTGATGGGCGACCCGGTGGACATCCCGATCGACTTCTCCGCCGACATCGATCTCGGCGCCGGCAAGCTGTCGATGTCGGGCCTGAAGGTGCAGCAGTGAAGAAGGCCTTCCGCGACGCCTACAATCGCGAACTCGCGATCCTGAAGGAGCGCTCGGCCGAGTTCGCCGCCGATTATCCCGGCATCGCGGACCGGCTCGGCGGGCTCATCGAGGAGAACCTCGACCCGGCGATCCAGGGCCTGCTGGAGGGCAGCGCCTTCCTTGCCGCCCGGGTCCAGCTCAACATCGAGGAGCAGTTCCGCACCTTCACCGCCGAGCTGCTCGAACAGGTGTTTCCCGACGCGCTCGCCCCCACCGCCAGCGCCATGCTGGTCCGGGCCAGCCCGCCCTTCGCCAACGGCGACATCGACAACGGCCTGACCTTCGAGCCCGGCGACTATCTCGACGCCCGCTACATGGACGCCGACAAGAGGGTGTCCTGCCGGTTCCGGCTCGCCGCCCCGCTCACCCTCTGGCCGCTGAAGATCACCGAGGTGAAGTACCATCCCCGGTCGGGTCCGATCGGCGCGCTCGGGCAGGACGTGGCCGAGGGCACCAAGGCCGGGATGATCGTCGAACTGTCGCGCGTCTCGACCGCCGGCAAGACCGAGGGCGCCGAGCCGCTTTCGGGGCTGCCGATGGACCGGCTCACCGTCTACCTGACCGGCGCGCTGCCCGAGGCCGTCGCGCTATACGAGCAGCTGCTGTGCGACTGCACCCGCGTGTCGCTGCGCTATCTGAACGCGCAGGGCGACCCGGTCTTCATCCGCCTGCCCAAGACCGCGATCGAACAGGTCGGCTTCGACGAGGACGAGAAGCTCTATCCCCACGACCCGCGCCTGTTCAACGGCTTCGCCCTGCTGCGCGAGGCCTTCGTCTTTCCGCGCAAGTTCCTCGGCTTCCGGCTCACCGGCATGAAGGCGGCGCTGGCCTCGGTCCAATCGAGCAAGGTCGAGATCGTGTTCGAGTTCGACACCCCGAACCAGATGCTGGCCACCCAGCTCGAGACCGAGGACCTGCAGCTGCACTGCGCCCCGGCGGTCAACCTGTTCCAGGAAAGCTCCAACCAGGTCCGCATCGACCGCAAGCGGCACGAGTTCGTCGTCACGCCCGACAGCTCGCCCATGACTCATTACGAGATCCACCACATCACCCAGGTCTTCGCCCATTACGCCGGGCACCAGAACAAGGTGGAGGTGAAGCCGCTCTACGCGCTGCCGCCCGAGGGGCAGGACCCGCGCCAGATCCTGTACTACACCTATCGCCGCAAACCCCGCCGGCTGACCGAGCGCGAACGCCGGTTCGGCGCCTCGCGCTACCGCTACCGGGGCACCGAGACCTTCATCTCGCTCTACGAGCCGCCCGACGTGGAGGAGGCGCAGCGGTTGCAGATCAAGACGCTGTGCTCGAACCGGCACCTGCCCGAGTACCTGCCGATCGCGCAGGGCAAGGACGATTTCTACATGTGCGAGGACCAGACCGTGACGCTGACTTGCGTCGCGGGTCCGACGCCGCCGCGCGAGAGCATGCTGGAGATCGAGGACATGGCCCCGCACCGGGCGCGGGCCGGGGACAACTACTGGCGGCTGATCTCGTTCCTGTCGCTGAGCCACTACGGGCTCGAGAACCGGAAGGGCAAGGGCGCGGAATCGCTGCGCGAGATGCTGTCGCTGTTCGCCGATCTGAGCGACACCGTGACCGAGGCGCAGCTTCAGGGTCTCACCGAGGTGGAGACCCGGCCGATCACCCGCACCATCGCCCGCGCCGACGGCTTCCACCCGGCCCGCGGGCTGGAGGTCCGCGTCACCCTCGACGAGGACGATTTCGAGGGCTCGGGCATCCTGCTGCTTGGCGCGGTGCTGGACCGCTTCCTTGCGGAATACGCGGCGGTCAATTCGTTCACCCAGACGGTGATCGTCAGCCGGCAGCGCGGCGTCATCAAGACCTTCCCGCCACGCTCGGGACACGGGCCGCTGTTGTGAAGGACGAGGCCGCAACCCCCGAGTACGCCGAGTACGGCTATCTCGCGCTGCTGCGGCACCTCGAACGGCGCAACCCCGACCTGCCCCGGATCGGCCGGGCCCGCCGGGTCCGCGACGAGATCGTCCGGCTGGGACAGGACCCGTTCCTCGCCTTCCCCGATTGCGACCTGTCCGAGGTCGACCTGATGAAGCGGCCGCCGATCGTGCGGTCCCGCTTCCTCGGCTTCTTCGGCGCCTTCGGGGCGCTGCCGCTGAACACCACCGAGGAGGTGTTCCGCTGGTTCGACAGCGGCGACAAGTCCTTCGTCGATTTCGCCGACATCTTCGTGACCCGGTTCATCCAGCTGTTCTACCGGTCCTGGGCCGACAGCCGCGCGATCACCCAGTTCGACCACGCCCGCGACGACCGGTTCCGGCTCTACCTGATGGGGATGACCGGGATCGGCACCCCGACCTTTCACGGCCGCGACAGCATCAACGACACGGTGAAGCTGCGGCTGGTGCCGCTGGCGATGGGCCGGGTCAAGAGCGCGGTGCGGCTGCGCCAGATGCTGGAGCTGCACTTCGAGACCGATGTCGAGGTGCAGGAGATGGTGCCGACCTGGATGGAGTTCGAGCCCGACTCGCTGTCCCGGCTGGGGGTGCAGGGATCGTCGCTCGGGCGCGACATGCATCTGGGCAGCCGGGTGCAGTCCATCGGCGAGAAGATCTGCATCCATGTCCGGGTGCCGACGCTGGCCGCCTACCGCCGCTTCCTGCCCGGCGGGACCGGCAACGCGCATCTGCGCGATATCGTGTTCTGGTATCTCGGCCGGGTGTTCGAGGTCGACGTGGCGGTGTGGCTGCCCCGCCGCGAGGTGCCCGCCGCCCGGCTGGGGGCGACGGCGGAACTGGGCTGGATGGCCTGCATCGCGCCAAGCGTGCCGGCCGGCAGCGAGAACGAATACCTGCGGGGAACGATTTACCGACTCGATCCGACGGCGCAGGATAGCGCCGTGGAGCGGGCCGCCTGACGCGCGCCAACGACAGGGATGGGAAAGGTGCCATGACCGAGATCACGATCGAGAAATATGCCGGCAAGATGAACCGCGCCGGCTACGACGCCTTCATTTCCGCGATGCGGCAGGCCCGGTCCGAGCGCAACCGCTACGTCGACCTCGCCCACTGGCTGTTCTACGCGGTGTCGAACCAGAACTGCGACATCTCGGTCACCCTGCGCGAACTGAAGCTGGATCGCGGCCGGGTGCTGAAGGACCTGCAGGACGCGATGGGCAGTCTCGACCGCAACGTGACCGAGACGCCCGGCATCTCCGAGGCGATGTCGGCGATGCTCAACAACGCCTGGGTCTACGCCACGCTGTTCTTCGGCGAGGCGCAGATCCGCACCGGCCACGTCCTGACCGCGTTGCTCAACGACGCCGACCTGCGCCGCCACACGGTCCGCTGCTCCAAGATCTTCGCCGAGATCAACGCCACCTCGCTCGCCGCCGAGAGCCGCACGCTCTGGGCCGAGAGCGAGGAGGAGACGATGCGCCCGATGGACGGATCGGGGATCGGCTCGGCGGCGCCGGGCGCGGCCCCGGCGGGCGACGGCAAGGTCGGCGGGGCCGCCTCGCCGCTGGGCCGCTTCGCCAAGGACATGATCGCGGGGGTCGGTAAGATGGACCCGATCAAGGGCCGCGACGACGAGATCCGCCAGATCATCGACGTGCTGCTGCGCCGCCGCCAGAACAACCCGATCCTCACCGGCGAGGCCGGGGTGGGCAAGACCGCGGTGGTCGAGGGCTTCGCGCAGCGGCTCGCCGCCGGGGAGGTGCCGCCCAAGCTCAAGGGCACCCGGCTGTTCGAGCTCGACATCCAGGCGATGCAGGCCGGCGCCAGCATGAAGGGCGAGTTCGAGCAGCGCCTGAAATCGGTGATCGACGAGGTCCAGTCCTCGCCGGTGCCGATCATCCTGTTCATCGACGAGGCCCATACCCTGATCGGCGCCGGCGGCGCGCAGGGCACCGGCGACGCGGCCAACCTGCTGAAACCGGCGCTGGCCCGCGGCACCCTGCGGACCATCGCCGCGACCACCTGGTCGGAATACGCCAAGTATTTCGAGAAGGACCCGGCCCTGACCCGCCGGTTCCAGCCGGTGCAGGTCGACGAACCGGACGTGGAGCGCTGCTGCTACATGCTGCGCGGCATCCTCGGGCCGATGGAGGATCACCACAAGGTCCGCATCAGCGACGAGGCGATCGTCGCCGCGGTCAGCCTCTCGGCCCGCTACATCCCGGCCCGGCAGCTTCCTGACAAGGCGGTCAGCCTGCTCGACACCGCCTGCGCCCGCGTGGCGGTGAGCCAGTCCTCGGTCCCGGCCCGGATCGAGGACCTGCGCGCCGCCATCGCCGCGGTCGAGACCGAGATCGCCGGCAAGGTCGGCGAGCGCGACCTCGGCGAGTCCAACGAGGAACGGGTCGAGGAACTGGAGGCCCGCAAGACCGGCCTCGAGGCCGACCTCGCCCGCTACCAGGAGATGTACGAGAGCGAGAAGGCGCTGGTCGACCAGATCCTGACCCTGCGCAAGGAGATCGCCGAGGCGACCGGCGGCGAGGCCGAGGAGGTCCACGACGCCCGGCCCGAGGCCGAGGTGGAAGCGTCCAACGACGCCGCCGAGGAGGCTGTCGAATCGGCGGGAGACGCGGAGGGCGCCACCCCGGTCGAGGCCGTGCTCGCCACCGCCGCCAGCCCAGAGAAGGCCCGCGAGGAGATGCACCGCCTGATGGCCGAACTGGAGGCCCGCGACGCCGACGACCGCATGGTCTATTCCCACGTCGACGCGCAGGCGGTGGCCACCATCATCTCGGACTGGACCGGCATCCCGGCCGGCCGGATGGTGCAGGACGAGCTGGCGCAGGTGCTGCAACTGGCCGACACCCTCAGGGAGCGGGTGATCGGCCAGGACCACGGCCTGACCACCATCGCCAAGCGGATCGAGACCAGCCGTGCCGGCCTTGCCAACCCGAACAAGCCGATCGGGGTGTTCATGCTCTGCGGTCCGTCGGGCGTGGGCAAGACCGAGACCGCGCTGGCGCTGGCCGAGGCGCTCTATGGCGGCGAGCAGAACATCATCACCATCAACATGTCCGAGTTCCAGGAGGCGCATTCGGTGTCGCTGCTGAAGGGCGCGCCGCCGGGTTACGTGGGCTACGGCGAAGGCGGCCGGCTGACCGAGGCGGTCCGCCGCAAGCCCTATTCGGTGGTGCTGCTCGACGAGGTCGAGAAGGCCCACCCGGACATCCACGAACTGTTCTTCCAGGTCTTCGACAAGGGGATCATGGAGGACGGCAACGGCCGGGCGATCAACTTCAAGAACACCCTGATCCTGCTGACCTCGAACGTCGGCACCGATGTCATCATGCAGATGGCCGAGAGCGGCCAGACCACGCCGGACGTGGAGGAACTGGCCGAGGCGCTGAAGCCCGCGCAGCTCGAGGTGTTCCCGCCCGCCCTGCTCGGCCGGATCGTGTCGATCCCCTACTTCCCGCTGGGGCCGGACGTTCTTGCCGGGATCACCCGGCTCAAGCTGAAGGCGGTGCAGCGGCGGATGAAGGAGGCCCACGGCGCCGCCCTGACCATCCCCGACGACGTGATCTCGCACATCGTCGCCCAGTGCCGGGACCCCGACAGCGGCGGCCGGATGATCGACAACATCATCACCAACTCGATCCTGCCCGACCTCAGCCGCGAGGTGCTCGGCCGGATGGTGTCGGGCGAGGAGTTCAGGAACGTTTCGGTGCGGATCGACGACGGAGGTTTCGCCTACGAATTTGCATGAGCCACCCGCGGCCCCGGTCCGGCCGGGGCCGCCATTTCAGAAGGACTTTTTCAGATGCCCATTAACAGGACGATCTTCATTTCCGGCAGCGTCGGCCGCGGCGGGCGCAACGCGCGCGCGGATGTCTCGGCGGTCCAGAGTCAGTTGAACGACCAGATGAACCCGCCGCGGGTCCGGCTCGCGGTGGACGGGATCTACGGCCCCAAGACGCGGGCGATGATCCGCGATTTCCAGGCGACGGTGTGCGAATTCCGCTGGCCCGATTGCCGGGTCGATCCCAACGGCCAGACCCTTGCGGCGTTGAACGACCCGGCGTCCGAGGGCAAGTGGGCGCGGATGTCGCTGCCGCCTTCGGGCGGGCCGCCGCCGATCCTGCACAATGTCCGGCTGATCCCGCAGCCGACCCGGAGCACCTGCTGGGCGGCCTCGACGGCGATGCTCACCGGCCGCTCGGTGTCGGAGGTGCAGCGCCGGACGCCGGCCCATCTGGTGAGCAGCAGCGGCGGCCTGAAGAACTACAGCCGCGACAACGACTGGGTGGACGGCACCCGTGACTACGCGAACGCCCACGGGCTGCGCTATGCGCCGCCGATGTCGTGGTCCACCGCCGCGCTTCGTGCGCAACTGGCGCAGGGGCCGATGGTCTTCGACATGTTGTGGCGCGCCGACCAGTATGTCGATCCCGACGACGGGGTCGGGTCGCCCGGCCACATGATCTGCGTCATCGGGCTCGACGGCGACGCGCTGGACACCGAACTGACTTACAACGATCCTTGGCCGCCGAATGTCGGCGCGGTGACGACGGTCAACTATGCCGACTGGGTGCGCCAGGTGCCGACCCGGACCTACCGGGTCTTCTACCGGTAGCACCTCCAGCCCGGGACGGTCCAGGGCTCAGCCGTCGTCGAGTTCGAGCATCGCGTCGATGAGGTCCTTGTAGGCCTGCACCTCGGGCGGGATCACCCGCGGCGCGACGTAGCTGGCGGCGGTGGCCGAGGTGTTGCCCATCTTGCGGTCGGCCCAGGCCCACATGTCGGCGTTGGTCTTGCTGCGCAGGAACGGGTTGGCGTTCACCACGCTGGCCCCCATCACGTCGATCACGGCGAGGTTGCCCGCCGCCGAGAGCGACGTATGCGCCCCCGCCGGGCCGAGGAAGTGGGCGAGGTAGAGCCGCCCCGGCGTGATGGTGTGGCCCCGCGCCCGCAGGAAGGCCTCGTTCTCGCGGGCGAGGTTGCGCACCATCTCGCGGCTGAGCGCCGGGTCGGTCCGCAGGTTCAGAAGCTGCTGCCGCGACATCGAGGCGACGAGGTCGGGCCGGTAGGTGTTCATCATCCGGATCCACGTCGACTCGATGAACTGGCCCAGCCCGGTGGCGGTGGACAGCGGGTTCCGGGCCGCCGCGTTGCCGGCGGATTCGACCTGGATGATCTGGTTGACCAGCGCCTCGACCGCGTCCGATCCCGGCGCGCCGCCGGTGCTGTAGCCGCCGCCTGCGCTGCCCGACCAGCTCAGCGGATCGATCGGCGTCCCGTTCAGCCAGAGCTCGAAATGAAGGTGCGGGCCGGTGGACCGGCCGGTGGTGCCGACAAAGCCGATCACGTCCCCGGCGTTGACCGTGTTGCCCACCCCGCGGCCCAGATCGGAATAGCGGTCGAGGTGGGCATAGCGGGTCTGCAGGCCGCCCTCGTGGGCGATGTAGATCACGTTGCCGTAGCCGCCGCCGGGGCCCGCCACCTCGATCCGGCCGGGCAGGGCGGCGGACACCGGCGTCCCGGTCGGGGCGGCCCAGTCGACGCCGTTGTGATTGCGCATCTGCCGCAGGATCGGGTGCATCCGCGGCCCGAAGCCCGAGGTCTTGGTCCCCGCCACCGGGATCACCAGCCCACCGCCGGCCCCGCCGCCGCCGCCTTCGAAGTCGAAGCAGGCAAAGCCCTCGCCGCCCTCCTTCGGGGTGACGTAGCACCGCATGTCGCCGCTGGGCCCGTTCAGGCCGGCGAACAGCACCCGGCCCGGCCCCTGGCCCTGGGCCACCGGGTTGGTGGCGTAGACCAGCGTGATCCGGTCGCCCACCGCCGCGAACCGGTCGAGGTCGTGGAGCTGGGACAGCATCACGATCAGTTCGCCGACGAGCGTCGTCGGCAGCCCGTTGCGGATCGCCGCCGAATAGACCGCGTCGAGCAGCCGGACCTCGCCGGTCGCGGCGGCCTGCTGCCGGACCTCGCCGGAACGTTCGAGGAGGTCGGACTCGATCCACGGATCGGCCGCGGCGGCGAACCGCCCGGGCCCGGTCTGCGCCACCGAACCGATGTAGCCGGCCGGTCCGTAGACCGACATCTGGGTCAGGTAGTCCCCCGTCACGTCCGGCCGCTTGCGCACCGCGACAAGCGAACCCGGCGCCAGCGTGGCCCCGATCCCGGCGACCCGCGCCGCGCCGTTGGCGATCAGCCGGGCCGTCGGCTCGTCGAAGCCGTCGCCGGTCAGGACGTCGGTGAGGTCCTGCTCGGTCCGGATCACGATCACGCTGTCGACGTAGAGCGGGAAGCGCTGGTTGTCGCGCAGGGTGAAGGCGACCGAGGTGGTGTTCTCGATCACCGTCTCGACGTAGACCGCCTCGTCGGTCTCGGGGGCGTCGGCCAGACCGGTGTCGATCAGGTCGCCCCACGAGCCGTCGCCGCCGTCCACCGCGATCAGCTCGCCCTCGCCGACCTCGCCGCGGATCCGCTGCGACCCGGACTGGCGGTTGGCCTCGGCGAGTTCCGAGATGCCGCGGCTGCGCTGGGCCTGGAACGACGCGAAGTCCTGCGCGCTGGACGGCACGGTGGTCATCAGCCGGGTCTGCTGGATCACCAGGTCGTCGGTGAGGATGGTCAGCCGGTCCTCGGCGAAGGGGCCGACGCGCTTGAAGTCGAGCCCCTGCGGCCCGGACACCGTGGTCGCCTCGGAGGTCTCGGACTGTTCCAGCCGCAGGATCATCGGGTCCTTGCGCAGGTGCAGGAAGGCGTCCGCGGGGGGCGCGGCGGCGACGATCCCGGCCTCGGCGCTGCCCTCGGTCTGGATCATCACGAAATCGTCGTCGCCGGTCGCGGGTGCGTCGGCGGCAAGGTCGATCCCGTCGCTGTCCGGGCCCTCCGGGACGGCGTCGCCGCCGGACCAGACCAGCCAACCGATGCCGCCGATCCCGGCCAGCGCGGCGACCCCGCCCGCCACCGCGCCGATCCGCAGCGCCAGCCGCTTGCGCCGCCGCGCCCGGGCCCGGGTGCCGGTCTTTCGGAAGGCGGGATCGATATCGATCGGCATCAGGGCTCAGCCCGCCATCAGCGGAAGACGCCGATCCCGCCGCCGGTGATCCGCGGAGTGCTGGTTTGCGGTTGCGGCTGAGGCGCCGGAGCGGGCCGCGGCTGGGTCGGGCGCGGGGCCGCGGCCTGCGCGCTGCTGCCCGAGGAGGACGGCGCCGTCCGCTGCGGCTGCGCCACCACCACCGGCGGGCATTCCACGTCTTCGTTCAGGATGATGTCGCGGAACAGCTCGGCCGAGGCGTCGAGCGAGGCCGGCGCCGCCACCCCCCGCTCGTCGTAGTAGCGGGCGACCGCGGCCTGCGACCCCCGCCCGAAGAGGCCGTCGATCGACGAGGTGTAGCAGTCCATCCGCGCCAGTTCCGACTGGATCGCCCGCGCCAGATCGGCCGAGGGCGGATCGAATGCGCCGCCCGCCACGAGGGCGGCGAAGGCTTCGGGATCGCTCTCGCGCAGGGCGGTCCGCGTCTCGAGGTTGTCGTAGGTGATCTCGAGGGAGGGCGATTCCGGCACCGTGTCGGTGACTGCCCCGACGGTGGTGAGGGTCTCCTGCTCGGGCTCGACCTGGATGATGCCGACGATGATCGACGGCTGCGGGAAGCCCGCCGGGACCGGGATCGCGGCGATCTGCGCCGCTGGCGGGGCGATGCACAGCGTGGTCGGGACCGCGCCGACGCTCTGTCCCTCGATCCGCGGTTCGAGGAACGCGACCGTGGCCGCCTCCGAACCGGGCGCGGGGGCGATGGAGAAGCTGGCCGCGGGCCGGACCCCGACCCAGCCCGCCTGGGCGACGGTTTCGAGCGGGGTGTCGGTGCCGGCGCCGAGCAGCGCCTGGGTGAGCACCGGACCGGCGCAGGCCGCGCCGGGCCCGGCCGAGGCGGCGAGCAGGAAATCCCCGCGCAGCGACCCGACCGGCGGCGCGATCGGCGCGCCGCTGCCACCGGGGCCGCAGTTCTCGACCAGCAGCGCGGCCTGGCGGGCGCCGCCCGCGAACAGGCTGTCGGCGAGCGCGGCGACGGTCAGCCGCGGGTCGTCGCCGATCGCCGGCTGCCCGGCGCGCTGCGCCAGCGGTCCGTTGAAGTAGACCAGCACCCGGTCGGCCCCGGCGATGCCCTGCACCGCATCGACGATGTCCCGCGGGCCGCCGTCCAGCAGGTGCCGCACGTCGCGCACCCCGGCGCCGGCCAGCCCGTTCGACACCGCCACGGCATCGCCGTCGCTGCCGATCACCAGCACCGACCAGTCGTCCGCGACCGCGGGCGCGGCGAGCATCAGGGCGGCGGCAGAGGTGGCGAGGGTGCGGCGCATCGGCGGCTCCGGTTCGTCTCTGGCCCGAGTCTAGACCAAACCGGGCCCATCGCGCGAGTCCCGCTCGCACGGAAAGCGCCGCGGCCCTAGCTGCCGCCCGGCGGCGGGTTGAGAAACAGGGTCCAGCGCTCGGTGCGCTGGGTATCGACCTCGAGGAACCGTGCCTCGATGAAGCCGCGGATCAGGCAGTCGGTTTCGCCGCGGATCTCGAAGCGGTCCGGGGCGACGCACATCGGCGTCGCGCCGGTCAGGACGGACTTGCCGAAGACGTCCTGCGCGAAGACGTAGATGTAGCGGGCGCGCAATTGCTCGTCGATCACGTTGGCGCACTGATTCGGGCCGATTGTCCACCATCCGGACGTTTCGAAGGCATCCAGGTCGTATTGTCCAATCGCGACATTAACCACGTCGAAGGTCTGGTTGCAGATCGAGAACTGCGCCCGGGCGGCCAACGGCACGGCGGTTAACGCCATGATAATCATCAATTTTAGGGGGTTCGGCATCCCTCGACTCCACCCGGCCCGGCACCCCGCCGCGGCGCCGCGACCCCAGATATGCAACATCGTCCGAGCCGCGATCGACATAAATCCGCCGAGTTCAAGCATTTTTCTACGACTTAGGATGCAAGATCGACCTCGGATTGCTATATGAAGGACATGATCAAGACGCTCGCCATCTCTGCGGGACTTATCGGGCTGACCGCCATCGGCGGCATGGCCCTGTCCATGGCGCATGACCTGGCGTTCTCGCGGCCCGGCGCGCAGCCGGTCGGCGACGAGCGGATCGAACAGGTTTCGTTCAACCAGCCCGCCCCGGGCGGCGCCGAGGCCGCGATCGTCACGCTGGCCGCCGCGCCGATGGCGGCGGTGCCGGAGGCGGAGGTCATTCCGGCCATCCTGGAGAGCACCGGACCGCACAACCGCCTGGCGGGCAAGAGCATCGTGACCGCGTCGCTGAACGCGCCCGCCGCGGCGATCCGCCCGGCCGCCCGCAACGCGGACATCGCCGGTGTCGGCGACGACTTCTTCCCGCCGAACCGGGTCCGGCAGGACCGCGAGGACGAGTTCGTCGTCGCCATCAGCCGTCCGGTGTTCGGCCAGCGCGCGCCGTTCCAGACCTACGCCGCGTCCGCGCCGGTGGCGTCCGTGCCGTCGGCGCCCATCGCCGCGGCCACCGGCGTGACCCGGGCCGCGACGCCGACGCCGTCGTTCCTCGTCGGGGTCTACCGCTAGGCCGTCGCAGCCGGGATCGGACCCGGCCGGTCCGTCCTCCGGGCCAACTCTGCGGTTGACACTGGCCCCCTCCATCCTCCCAAATGCGAGCATCACGCGCAGGCGCGCAGCCGATGATCGAGGGACCCATGCCATTCACACGGAAGACGTTTTTCGCGGCGTTCCTCGGATCGGCCCTGACCGCGCCGCTGGCGGCGTCGGCGCAGGACACCGCGGCGAGCGAACCCGCGGGCGGCGCGCTGGCGCTGGAGCTGAACTCCGCGAACGACACCGGCGCGGGGTCCTGCCGGCTCATCTTCGTGGCCGATAACGGGGCCGAGACCGGGCTCGACCTCGCCGCCTTCCAGATCGCCGTGTTCGATACGGCGGGCGACTTCAGCCGGCTGCTGCGGCTCGACTTTCCGGGCATCGGGGCCGGCCGGACCAAGGTCTTCCAGTTCGACCTGCCGGATACCGAATGCGGGTCGATCGCGACCTTCCTGGTGAACGACACGCTGGAATGCACCCAGTCGGGCGGCACGCCGTCCGAGCTTTGCGGGATCGACGGGATGCAGCCGAGTTCGCGCACGGGGATCGCCTTCGGCTACAGCCGCTAGGGCGGAGGCGGGGCATCCGGCCCGTCCGCGGCCAGCCCCGTCCGGACGGCTGAAAGCGGGGCTTGGAGATTGGAACGCAAGCGATGGGCGCCTTTCAGTTCGACACCTTCGACCCGATCACGCTGATGATCTTCGCGACGCTGGGCGTCTTGTCCTTCGTCGCGGTGGCGGTCGGGTTCTACAAGCTGATCCAGTTCATGCGCCTCGGCGTCGGCCACCGCCGCGAGGCGGAGCGCATTCTCGACACCTGGCTGTCGGGCCGCGCTGACGAGGCGATCCGCGGCGCCTCCGAGCGCCGCTCGGTCCTGACCCGAATCCTGCAATCGGTGTTCTCGGGCCTGCAGGCGCGGCCGGGCGACCCCTCCTATGCCGAGGAACTGGGCCGCCAGACCGCGATCATCGAACTGGCCGCGATGTCCGAGCGGCTGCGCCTTCTGGACATGGTGGTCCAGGCGGCGCCGATGCTGGGCCTTCTCGGCACCGTCGTCGGCATGATCCAGGCCTTCGGGGCGCTGGCCGTGACGCAGGGGGCGGTGGACCCCACGACCCTTGCCGACGGTATCTACACCGCGCTGACCACCACCGCGGTGGGCCTTGCCATCGCGCTGGTCGCGTTCTTCATCGCCACCTGGTTCGAAGCCCGGATCGACCGCGAGCGGAACATGATCGAGGCCCTGATCTCGGCGGCGATCCACGGCCGGGTGGACCCGACCGCGCGGTTCGGCTGACGGGGCGGCCCGGTGGCCACCTCCGTATCGAAACTCAAGCTGCCGCAGCGCCCGCCGCGCTACCGCTTCGCGTTGACCCCGCTGGCCGACGCGATGTTCCAGCTCCTGATCTTCTTCATGCTGTCGTCGTCGCTGACGCCCTATTCGCTCATCACCCTGCGGACCAGCACCCAGGTCGCGGTGGCGGGCGACGACGCCGATGCCGCGGACCCGGCGCCGGCCCAGGCCACCGACAGCGCGCCCGAGATCGTGTCGCGCGACGCCGCCCTCTGGATCATCGATTTCGGTGCCGTGATCGTGCAGAACAACGTCTTCGACCCCGACGACCTGCCGGATCTGGCCGCCGCGCTGGGCAGCGAGGAAGCCCCGGCGGACGTGGTCCTGATCGTCCGCGAGACCGCGACGGTGCAGGACATCTCGTGGGTGATGGAGGTCCTGCAGACCGCCAATATCGGCTCCGTCCGGGTCACCAGGGACGGGGAGGGCGCCTGACATGCGCCGCATCCTGCCCGCCGTGTCCCGCAAGACCAAGCTCGATACCTCGCTGGCCATCGTCAACATCGTGCTGCTGCTCATCTTCTTCTTCCTCGCCACCGGGTCGATCATGAACTCGCCGAATTTCGGCGTAGACCTGAGCGAGACGACGGAACTGCCGATCGACATGCTGCCGAAGCCGATCCTGATCGTCGCCGACGACGGCGGCCTGTCGCTCAACGGCGAACCGATCCTGTCAGAGGACCTCGCCATCGCGCTGATCGACGATCCGGTCGTCCACCTGATGATGCAGCGCAACGCCTCGGCCCATGACCTGATCGAGATTCTCGGCCGCGAGGACCTGTTCGCCACCGAGATCCGGCTGGTGACGGTCCATGTCGACGAGCCGGAGGCCGGGCAATGAGCTTCCTGCCCTATGGCAGCGAGGGCGCCGGGGGCTGGATCGGCGCCTTCACGGTGTCCGGGGTCGCCCATGCGGCGATCATTTCGGGCATGGTGACGATCTACAACCAGACCCTCCTGCTGGCCGATCTCGACAGCCGTCAGGCGGCCTTCGATATCTCGGTGGCGCTGGAGCAGCTCGACGACGTGGAGCCGGTCGTCGAGGCCGATCCCGAGCCCGCCGACGAGGACCTGCCGCCCCTCGAGACCATCGCCAGCACGACGGATGCCGAACAGGTCGCGCCGACGACCACCGTGGAGGACCTCACCGTCGTCGAAGCCGCCACGGACAGCCTCGCCGCCGTGGAAGACGCCGCGGTGGCGCAGGTGGCGGAGACGGAGACGCTGCAGGCCGCCGCAGAGGAGGTGCCCGAGGCCCCGGCCGACGCGATCCCGGATCCGGTCGCCGACCCCGCCCCGGTCGAGGCCCCGGTCGAGACCCTCGCGCCGGACCCGTTCGAGACCGCGCTGCTCGCCCCGGAGCCGGAGGCGCCGGCCGGGCCGGGAACCGGCGGCCCCCTCGTCGACGATGCGGCCATCGACAGCCCGCTCGACAGCCCGCTCGAACCCGACGACGGCGGCCTGCAGACCGTCGCGCCGACCGGCCCCGGCAGCGGCGGCTTCGATACCGGCGCGGCCCCGGTGCCCGTCCCGGTCGCGCCCACGCCCGCCCCGGTGACCCCCACCGGCACGCCGTCGGGCCCGGACGTCGGGACCCTGGCGGCGGTGCCGCAGGTCGACACCACGGTCGGACCGATCACCGCCGGGACCGACACGGGGCTGGTCGTGATCGGCGAGGATACCGGGGTCATCGAGGCCACCATCGACGCCCTGCCGAGCCCGGGCGAGGACATCCTGCGGCCCGCGCCGCCGGCCGACCGGGGCCCTGGCGGCGCGGCGCCCGGGTCCGCCGCCGCCCCGCCCGCGCCCCAGGACATCGCGCTGACCGACCTGATCCGCCGAGTCCGGCAGGTCGAGGCGGATCCCTGCCTCGCCGCCCTGCCGCGCCGCGACGGCGCCGAGGGTGTCGGCCTCGCCCTGATGGCCCGCGACGAGGCGGCGATGGAAGCGTTCTCCGCCGCCTTCGTGACCCCCGCCGACGACGGCCTGCGCCAGACCCGCGCCCTGCTCGACCAGCGCCAGTGCGCCGCCGTCAGCTACATCCGCAACAACGTGGACTACCCGGCGACTCGGCTCGGACTGCGGCTCGACAACGACCTCGTGCCCAGCGGCGGCCGGCTGACCGGCGTGGTGCGGGGCACCCCCGGCAAGCGGCTGCTGCTGCTGCTGATCGACGACAACGGCGTGGTCCAGGACCTGCAGCGGTTCACCTCGACCTCGGGCGACTTCTACCGCTTCGACGTGCCGGTGAACCGGGTCGGCGCGGCGCGCGACAGCCGCAACATCCTGATGGCGCTGGCCTTCTCCGAGGACCCCGCGCCGCTGCGCGATCGCCTCGGGCTCGTCGCGCAGGACGTCTTTTCCGGCCTGCCCGGCACGCTGGCCGAAGGCGCCGACATGGCCGTGGCCACATTCGACGTGCGCTGAGCGCGTCCATCCCGCCAGTGCCGGGGCGGTGCCCGGATCTCAGTCGGCGCCGTCGGCCGGGGCGCCTCCGTCTTCGGGCGCGGGCTCCCCATCGGGTTCCGGCTCCGGCGCGGGCTCGGGTTCCGGTTCGGGCGCGGGCGGGGTGTAGGGCTCCTGCAGCACGTGCGCGAGGGCCGAGACGGCGCGGCCGTTCCGGCTGTCGATCTCGCGCTGGATCAGCGGCATCAGGTCCGCCGCCGGGGTGCCGTCGCGCGCCACCGAGGCCCGCACCAGCGGCTCGTCGGTCGCCACCGCCAGCACCAGTTGCGGCACCGGCGAGACTCCTGCGGGAAGCGGGCTGAGGTTGAAGGCGAAGGTCCGTTCGTCGCCGATCGGGGCCGACAGCCGCGTGGTCAGGTTGAACACCTGCCCGTTGGTGCCGACGAGGACCAGCCAGATCGCCCGGTTGTCCGGATCGGTGAGCGTCCCGGTGACCGTGGTGCCGGTCGCGGAGACCGCGGTCCGGGTCTCGATCCCGATCGGTTCGAGATTGGTGCCCTGCAATCCCCGCGCGAGGGTCAGCGCGGCGCATTGCGGTTCGGTCACGGTCCGTTCGCTGACGTCCGGACGGCTGCCGAACTTCTCCTCGAAGGCGGCCGGCAGCCCGTCGAAGGCGCCGGACACCGAGGCCATCGCGGCGATCGTGCCGGCCTCCGGCCCCGAGGCGATCCGCGTCGCGTAGGTGCATCCGCCGGAATTGAACGCGGCGAGGAAGCCCTCGCGGGTATCGTCGAGCCGCTGCGGCGCCTCGCCGGGATCCGGTGCCTCGGGTTCTTCCGCGGTCACCGTGGCCGCCGTGAACCAGCCTTCGGTATAGCCGTAGTAGCCGGCCCCGCCGACCACCGCGAGCGACAGAATCAGCGCGAGGCCCAGGCCGCCGCCGCCGCCGCGCCGCCGGACCGGCAGGTCCGTGGGGGAGGCGGTCCCGCCGGTGGTCGCCGTCGTCGGCGCCAGCTGCAGGCCGGAGACCTGGTGTGTCGGCGGCCGGTAGGGCAGGCCGGTGGTTCCGGTGGTCCCCGACTGGGTCAGTTGCGTGTTGGGCAGCGGCAGGCCCTGCCGGTAGTTCAGCGGGATCTGTTCCGGCAGGTCCAGCAGCCGGATGATGTCGCCCATCGTATGCGGCCGGTGCTCGGGATTGGGTTCGAGCATGTGCATCAGGATCGGCCGGAAATCCGGCGGCACCTTCGACAGGTCGGGCACCGCCTGCCGCGACTGCACCGCCTCGACGATCGACGAGCCCATGTCGAGCGGCTTGCCGATCAGCGCCGCCGCCATCAGCAGAGCCAGCGAATAGATGTCCGACTGCGGTCCGATCTCGCCGCCGAAATGGCCCAGCTGTTCCGGCGAGACATAGCGGAACTTGCCCGCGAACTGGCCGGCGAGCGTCTGTTCCTTCTCGACGTTCGACTTGGCGATCCCGAAGTCGATCAGCACCGCCTTGGACACCGTGCCTTCGGGCAGCATGACGTTGTCGGGGCTGAGGTCGCGGTGGATGACGTCGAGTTCGTGCGCCTTCTCGAGCCCCTTGGCCAGCCGCCGGATCAGCACCTTGCCGTCGTTTACGCTGATCGGCCCGTGATGCGCGGTGTAGTCGCTGAGCGGCACCCCCGAGATGAACGCCATCACCAGGCAGTAGGCGTCGAGATCGGGGTCGTGGACGTAGTTGTAGTAGCGGACGATGGCCTCGTCCTGGAGCTGGCGCAGGGTCCGGGCCTCGCGCTTGAACATCTGGCCGACCTTCTCGTCCTCGGCCAGTTCGGGAAGGATGACCTTGATCGCGACCGGGTCGCCGGTGCCGACCTCGGCGCCGCGATAGACCTCGCCCATGCCGCCGGCCTTCAGGACCTCGTCGATCCGGTAGTTGTTGTTGATGACGGTGCCGATGGCGAGGGTCGGGCCGTCGGTCCGCCGCGGCCGCCGGATCGGCGGCGGGGCGGATCCGTCCTGCCCGGTCGTGTCCTGCCCTGTCATGTCCTGCCCGGCGGCAGCCGCTGCCGCGCCGACAGCCGCGGCCGCCGCCCGCGTGGCGTCCGGATCTCCGGTGTCCGTCGTGCCCGGCGCGCCGGGCATCGGGATCGCCCGGGTCGCGTCGTCGGGTTCGGCCCGCGGCGGCTGCGATGGGGCCGCGGTCGTCTCGGCCGGGGCTCCGGGCACCCAGCCCGGCTCGCCCGGTCCCGGTGCATTGCCCGGCTCCGGCTCCGCGATCGGGCCGGAGGGCGGGACGGTGGAATCGCCGCCGCCGCCCGGCACCCAGCCCGGTTCGCCCGGTCCGGGTGCCGCGGCGGGAAGATCCTCGGGCGCCGATGTTCCGGCGCCGCCGGGGACCCAGCCGGGCTCTCCGGGTCCGGGAACCCGCGGTTCGGGATCGGCCGCGCCGCCGGGCACCCATCCGGGCTCGCCGGGACCGGGCGCGCCGCCCGCGCCGCCCGCGCCCGTTGGCGGGGCCGATGTCTCGGCGCCGCCGGGCACCCAGCCCGGTTCCCCGGGTCCCGGAGGCCCGGCGTCGCCGGGGTCGTCCGCTCCGCCGGGAACCCAGCCGGGTTCGCCGGGTCCGGGCGCCGCGGGCGCGGCGGGATCCGACATCGGCGGGGTCGAGAACGGCGCCGCGCCGCTTCCCTGCGGCGGCGGGCCGGGATCCGCCGGGGCGGCGGGCGTGCCGGAGGCCGGCGCAGAACCGCGGCCAGACGTGTCGAGCGGCGCGCCGAACTGGGTCCAGCCGCTGGTGTCCTCCTCGGGCGCGGCGGGACGGGAATAGGGGGGCTGCTGGATCGGCGGCTGCTGCACGGGCGGCCGCGAAGCGCCGCTGTCGGCCCGGTCGCCGTCCTCCTCCGGCTTGCGCGGCGGAACCGGCGTGCCGATGCGGGTGCGGTCGTCGTCGCCGTTCGGCGGGTCACTCGGGGCGGCGGTCATGAGAAGTCTTCCATGATGGCCGCGTAGTCCGGGTCTTCCTCGGGCGGCGGGGCGGGCATGCAGCTCATCGTCACCACGGTCACGTTGTCCTTGGCGCCGCGGGACAGCGTCAGATCGACCAGCGCGTCACAGGCCTCCTGGGGGGGATAGGTCGTCATGTGTTCGGCGATTTCCTCGTCGGTGACGTGTTCGGTGAGCCCGTCGGAGCACAGCAGGAACATGTCGCCCAGGTCCAGCGCCCCGCCCATCACGTCGCATTCCGGCACCTCGCTGACGCCGATCGCCCGGGTGATGACGTTCTTGCGCGGCCAGTTCGCGGCCTCCTCCTTCGTGATCGCGCCGGATTCGAGCAGCGCCCGCACCTCGGTATGATCGCGGGTCTGCTGCTCCAGCACCCCGTCGCGCAGCCGGTAGATCCGGCTGTCGCCGGACCAGATGCAGGCATAGTCCGAGCCGTGCACGAGAAGCGCCACCACCGTCGCGCCGATGGTCCCCCGGTCGAGCTCGATCGAGTGCCGGTAGATCGCGTCGTTGGCCTTCATCAGCCGTTCCATGAACCGGGCCTGCAGGTCGTCGCCCGATCCCGGCACGCCGATCGAGTTCAGCTCGTGCACGATGGTCTGGCTGGCATAGTCGCCGGCGGCGTGTCCGCCCATCCCGTCGGCCACCACCCAGAGCCCGTAATCCGGACGGGCGAGGAAACTGTCCTCGTTCATCTCGCGGATGCAGCCGACATCCGATTTCGTGCCCGTCACGAAGCTGAAGAATTCGTTGCTCGCCATCCTGTCCCTTTACGGCTTCTTGTCTTCGCCGTCGCGCGGCATCGCCAGCGAGGGCAGGTCGCTATCCGCAAGCCCCGCCCAGTCGTCGTCGCTGGCCTCGTCCACGTCGCGGTCCCGCAGCGGGCTTTCCAGCGGCCGGTCGATGTTGAGCCGCGGCGTCGTCACCTCGACGGCGGCGGGGTCCGGCACCGGGTCGGGCGGCACCTCGGGGCTTGGCACCGGGATCCCGGGCAGGTCCTGCAGCCGGGCAGAGTGGAACGCCTCCTCCGGGACCGGGGCGGCGGCGCCGGTGATCCCGGCAAAAGGGTCGGTTGCCTGCGCCGGGGGCAGCGTCCCGTCCGCGGCCGCCGCCGGGTCCGGCGCCGCCGCGGCGACGGGGACCGGGCCATCCATCGGCACCCCGGCGATGCACCAGGCCAGCGCCGCGCCCTGCGGCAGTCCGGGATGGGCGAGCCAGACCGGCGCCCGGCCCGGCGCCGCCACCGACCACCAGTAGCTGCGCTGGGTCGCCGCCCGGCCGTGATCCACCGGAGCCGCCGAGGCCAGCAGCGCGTCGAGGTTGCCCTCGGGATGATGCGCCCAGATCACCGGGCCCATCTGGTGCGCGGCGTCCGGTTCGGGGGCGACGAACAGCGCGTCCGCGTCGATCCCCCGCAACAGCGCCGCCGCCCCCTGGCCCGGCTGCATCCGGCGCATCTGTGCCGACAGCACGTCCCAGGGCCGTTGGTCGCGGTCGATCACCGGCGCCTCGACGGCCACCCCCTGCGCCATGAGCAGGAGCGGATATCGTCGGCCCACCCGGTCCCGCGACGGCCGGAAGATCCCGATCGTGGTCTGGCCGAGCACCTTGCGCCCGAGCCAGAACCGCAACTCCTGCCCGTTGTCCCAGAAGTCGGCCCAGTCGGCCTTCATCTCGTCGCGCACCTCGGTCAGCGTGGCGTCGATCCAGCGGGTCAGCGCGTCGGCGGTGGCGTCGTCGACGCCGTGCCGGACGAAATCGCCGTAGCCCGGATGCTTGCCGAGAACCCCGACCTCGATTCGCTGCACCATCCCGCCGTTACTCCAGGCTCGTGGGGCAGCTGAAGTCGTTCAGTTCCGGCATCAGGAACGGCACCGTGATGCTGTCGAACTCGATCCGGTAGGTGATCGTCCGGCCGCCGACCTGATGCGTCACGTCCACGAGGTTGCCGCTGTCCTGCGACCGGCCGGTGCGCAGGAAGTCGACGATCGCCCAGCGCCCGTCGCTGAAGGACTTGGTGTTGTCCCGGCCGGCCTCGGCGGGAAACAGCTCGATCGACACGCCCGAAGCCAGCCCCGGCCATGCCAGCGCGGCCGGCGCGCCGCCCGGCTGGGTCTGGATATCCGCGCCGTTGATCGTGAGGATCGCCAGTTGCACCCCGGTCGAGGACGCGGTGTGGGCGATCGACTTGCCGACCGAGGGCTCCGCCGATCCGGAGGCGAAGAACGCCAGCCGGTTCTTCTCGGCACGCTC
>JBFKOW010000008.1:0-40772 GCA_041628615.1 Paracoccaceae bacterium
GCCTGGGCGAAGAGGTTGCGGTCGTTGACCAGCCCGGCGAACGAGTTCTGCCGGACCTCCTTGAGCTCGATCCGCACCGCGCGGCCCACGTCGCGGGCCAGCATCCGCTGGATGTCCTGCACCACCGGGGTGAACGAGCCCTTGGGATCGTCGTGGTTGTAGGCTTCGTAGTCGGGGGCGAGGCGCTCGTTCTGGTCGAAGGTCGCCAGCTCGCCCGACAGCGCGATCAGCGTCTCGTAGAGCCGCTCCGGATGCACGGCGCCGGAGTTGCGGTAGTGCCGCAGCACCGGCAGCACCCGGTTGAGCACCATCAGCATCAGGTAGTCGGCCGATTGCAGCCCGCCCCCCGAGGACGGGTCCGAGGCGTAGCGGGCCAGGTTCTCCAGCTTGGCCTCGATCCAGCCGATGACCCGGCTGAGATAGCCCTCGAAGGCCGGGTGGACATTGAGGATGAGGCCGGTGGGCGGCACCGTGTCGTCGATCGACACGACGCCGTCGCGGACCTCGTTGATGCGGCCGATCGGGATGCACTGGTAACCCGGCTTCGGCGTCTTGCGCAGCGCGATCTCGAGCCGGGGCACGGCGATCTCGATGGTCTGTTCGATCCGGGTGGACGAGGCGTTGTCGGCCACCGTGGCCGGCTCGACGAGGAACCGGGTGCCGCCGTCCTTCTCGCCGGCGCCCACGTCCTGCCCGTTCATCGCCGCGTCCGGCAGGGTCAGCCAGATGGTCAGGCCGGCGGCGTCGTCGGGGACCGGCACCGGGGTCGGAAGCGGCCCGGCGCCGGGCGCCTCGAAGGGCGTGCCATCGGGCATGATCCCGACCGCCGCCCGCAGGCCGAGCCGGCCCTGCTGGGCGAGGTCGCGGTCGATGGTCATCTCGATCAGGCCCCAGGGATAGGGCGTGATCACGCCGGTCCGGGACTGGATCAGCTTCTCGACGTAGCGATCCGCCTGTTGCAGATGCTGGGGCTGGAGAAACAGCCCCTCCTTCCACGCGACTTTGCTGAACCAGGACATGGGTTTCCAATTGCCTTCAGTCTGAACGGGATGCCGCGTCGGCCCGTCCGGTGTCTGCGCACCGGGCCGCACGTACCCCTCCGCGTCGATCTTGGGACCGGCGGCTAGTCCGGTCAAGCGTGGCCCGCCCGCGAGAGCGGGTCAAGGGCAGGGGTTCCTTACCGCGCGCGGGGCCCGTTTCCGGCCGCGGGACAATCCGCCCCGGAGCGGGACCACTCGCCCAACCGGCCCGTGGCGGCGGCCGGCCGCCGGGGAAAGCAAAGATTGCAAGCGCCGTGAAAATGCATAGGCTTGGAAGCAGTCATATTTAGAGTCATTACAGGGGTCTCTGGCATGAGTGTCTCATTCACGCAGGAGGCACGTCTAGGACAGCTTCACACGGACCTTGGGCCTGACGTGCTGGTTCTGCTCCGGTTTTCCGGCGCCGATTTCGTCAACGGACTGTTCGAATATCGCGTCGAGGCGATGTCCACCCGGCCCGACGTCGACATGAACGATCTGATCGGCACCCATGCGGTGGTCGAGTTCAAGGTTCCGCGTGGCAAGAGGCTCTACGACGGGGTCATCACCACCGCCGTGAACATGGGCACCAGCGAGCAGGGCAACCGCTACGACCTTGTCCTGCGGCCCTGGTTCTGGCTGGCCGGGCAGCGCCGCAACCAGCGGATCTTCCACGAGCTGACGGTGGTCGAGATCCTCGAGGAGGTGCTCAACGCCTATGCCAGCCACGGCTCGCCGCATCTCGACACGTCGAAACTGACCGGCAGCTATCCGACCCTGGAATACACCGTCCAGTACCGTGAGAGCGACCTGCAGTTCTGCCTGCGGATGATGCAGCAGTTCGCGATCTCCTACTACTTCCGGCACGAGGAGGGCGGCCACGTCCTCGTCCTCAGCGACGATGCCGAGGGCCACGAGGAGGTGCCGAACAGCCCGATCCGGTACCACCCGGTTTCCGGGCACTCGATGGGCGACGAAGAGCATTTCTCGGAATGGCGGTCCCGGCGCAGCCACACCGTCGGCGCGATCCGCACCACCGCCTACAACTTCAAGACCCCCGACGCGGTGATGGAGGTCGACCGTACCGGCGACGCCGAGTATGCCGAGGGTCAGATCGAGAGCTTCGACTTTCCCGGCGGCTACCTGGACGAGGGCGGCGGCAAGGAGGTGGTCGCCAAGCGGATCCTGCAGGAGCGGATCAAGGACGACCGGCACAGCGCCTTCGGCAACTGCATGACGCTGTGCAGCGGCCAGACCTTCGAACTGTCCGGCGACGACCTGCCCAAGCTCGACGGCAAGCGGTTCCTCTGCATGAGCGCGACCCACAACTACACCTCCGAAGGCTACGGCTCGTCCAGCAGCAGGGACAGCAGCGGCGTTGCGTTCACCGGCACCTACGAGATGATCCCGCTGACCGTGCCGCTGGTCCCCGAACGCACCGCCCCGCAGCCGGTGGTCCACGGTCCGCAGACTGCCGTCGTGGTCGGAGACGGGCAGATCGACTGCGACGAGCACGGCCGCATCCTGGTCAAGTTCCACTGGGACCTCGCCGGCGCGCATTCCATGCGCTGCCGGGTGAGCCAGAACTGGGCCCACAAGGGTTGGGGCGGCATGGTCATCCCGCGGATCGGCATGGAGGTCATCGTCGAGTTCATCGAGGGCGACCCGAGCCTGCCGATCGTCACCGGCTGCGTCTACAACGGCAAGAACACGCCGCCCTACCCGCTGCCCGCGAACAAGACCCGCACGGTCTTCAAGACCAACAGCCACGAGGCCAGCGGCTTCAACGAGATCCGGTTCGAGGATGCCGGCGGGTCCGAGGAACTGTGGATCCATTCCCAGAAGGACCGCAACGAGAAGACGCTGAACAACCACAGCGAGGAAATCGACGTCGACTGGTCGCAGGTCGTCGGCAACGACAAGACGATCAACGTCGGCAACGATCACACCGAGACGATCGGCCACGACGAGAGCCGCACGACCGGCAACGACCAGACGGTCACCGTCGGCAACAATCACACCGAAAATATCGGAAACGACCGGACTGACACGATCGGCAACAACGTCACGGTGACGGTGGGCAAGGACCAGGTGGTGATCACCGGGGCCAACCTGACCGAGACGGTGGGCGCGAACCATGACATCACGGTCGGCGCCAATGCCACCGAGACGGTCGCCGCCAACAAGAAGATCACCGTGGGCGGCAACCTCACCATCACCGTCGGCGGCACCCTGACGATCACCTGCGGCGGCAGCAGCATGGTGCTGAAGCAGGACGGCACGATCGGGATCACCGGCAAGAAGTTCCTCGTCAGCGCGTCCAGTTCGACGACGATGAAGACCGGCAAGATGAACGTGAAGTCCGACGGCAAGATCGTGATGAAGGGTTCCAAGATCGACATGAATTGACCGTGGCGCGAAGGCCGCCGCGGCGGCGCCCGCGCGACAAAGCGATTGACGGGGCCATGCCGGTCCGGTCAAGTTTGAGCAAGGCGGCGGCCCGCTGCATGTTGTGGTCGGGCCCGTATTTGACGGAACAAATTGGGTGATGGACGCAGACAAGAGGCCACCCGATGACGCGCCCGAGGCGGGCTCCGAGAAGTCGGAGAAGACGCAGCCTCCGGTCTCTGCGCTGCGCTACGACTCGCCGGCCGAACTTTTCGCCGCGATCCCGCAGGTCAAGAAGCTGATGCAGCACCGCCCCCGCGAGGAAGAGGAGGCGATGAGCTTCCTGTCGCGGCTGCGCGCCTCCACCACGCCCGAGGAAGCGGTGACCTACACCGCCTTCGCCGCGCGGCCCAAGATGGCGATCTGGTGGGGTTACGAATGCGTCCGGACCCTGCCCGACGAACTCAGCGACACCGACCGGATCCTGATGGAGCTGGTGGCCAAGTGGACCACCTATCCTGATGCCGAGAATCGGTTCCGCTGCATGCGCAAGGCGCTCTGGGAGCGGCCGAAGACGCCGGCGGTGATGCTGGCCCTCGCGGTCGGCTGGTCGGGCGGGCCGATCGCCCCGAACGACCCGGCTCCGGTGCCGCTCTGGCGGGCGCCGCGCAGCATCAACTCGGCGGTGCTGTCCTGTCTGAGCAAGGTCGACCTCGACCGCCGCTCGATCCTGCTCGCCCGGTTCATCGACCAGGCCGCGGCCCTGTTCAGGGTCTATTGATGCGGCTGGCCGGTCCCCTCCTGCTGGCCGCTGCGCTGGCGCTGGGCGGCGGGCTGGCCCTTCGGGCGCAATCCGGCGGCGGAACGGCCGACCCGGACCCGGCCCAGGCGGCGCCGTCGCCGGAGATCTCGTTCAACCTCTTCGCGCTCGAAGGGTTCGGCCGCTTCCAGGTCCACGATTTCGACGCCTCCTACACCGAGCAGTTCGGAATAGCGGTGCCGGCGCCGTTCCGCCTCGCGGTGCCGCTCAACGATGCGCTCGAACTGATCTCCGACGGCAAGCCGGACTCCGGTTTCGTCAAGTTCACCTGGGTCGCCGACGCGGACGGCGACCGCCGCTTCGTCGAGAACATCGCGGTCTATGCCGCCGACTGGGGGCCCGGCGCCAGCCCGGTCGAGCGCCGCGCCGAGGTTCTGGCGCTGATCCGCGACCGGATCTTCGCGCAGGCCACCGCCCCCCATGGCGGCGGAGACCTGAAGGGCTGGGGCGAGGGCGAGGTCGGCGGGCTGCCGGCGGTGCAGGCGGCCGGCACCTACACCGATGCGACCTGGGGGCCGATGCTGCTGCGCATCGTGGCGGTGCCGAACCCGAACCCGGGGCCGAGCTACTTCATGCTCAACAATATCAGCCTGGCGATGGTGCCGGTGGTCCACCTCGACCAGATGCGCAGCACCCTCGGCGGCCAGGCGATCACCACCTTCCGCTACCTTCCGGCGAACTGATCCCGCCGTCCTCGGGGTCGTCGTCCGCGACGTCGCCTTGCCGGCCCGGCGACAGCAGCAGCGACAGCAGCGTGCCGTCGCCCAGCGGGGTCACGGCGTCGCCGATCAGCACCGGCGGGCCGAGACCCGGCGGCGTGGGGGCGGGGCGGGCGGTGTCGCGGGACGGTGCGGCCTCGCCGCGGGCGGGCCAGGCCCGCCAGGGGCCATTGACGGTGGCGTCGGTCATGGGGCCGAGGATATCACGCCGCCCCGGTCACCTCCAACAGCGTCAGGTGGGTGCCGCCGTAGCGGCGCCGGTCCGCCAGCACGGTGCCCGGCACCGGGTCCTGCGGCGTCTCTTCCTCCCAGACGATGAGCGCGCCCGGCGACAGCCAGCCGCCCGCGGCGGCGCTGGCCAGCGCGGCGGCGCCGAGTCCCTTGCCGTAGGGCGGGTCGAGCAGGACGAGATCGGCCGCGCCGCCTGCCGGGGCCGGCGGCAGCCGCCGGGCGTCGATCCCGAGAACGGTGGCGTCGCCGCTTCGCCCGGCCCGGCCGAGGTTGTCGCGGATCAGCCGCAGCCCGGTCCGGCCCTGCTCGACGAAGGTCACGTGCCGGGCGCCGCGCGACAGCGCCTCGATTCCCAGCGCCCCGGTCCCGGCAAAGAGATCGAGCACCGCCGCGCGGTCCGGCAGCCCGCGCCCGGCGAGGATGTTGAACAGGCTTTCGCGCACCCGGTCCGGCGTGGGCCGCAGATGCGCGGCGGTGTCGCCCTTGCCCAGCCCGGCGAGCCGCAGGCCCCGGTGCCGCCCGCCGACGATCCTCACGGCCGCAGCAGCGCCTTGAGGTTGGAGGCCGGGTCGGTGACCGCCGCCGGGTCCGGGGTCAGCCCGGTCTCGATCATCCGCTTGCCGATCATGTAGGCGCGGGCGTCGTTCATCGCGTCCACCGCGACCAGCCGTCCGGCCCGGTAATACCAGTGCGACCGCGCGCCGTCGCCGCCGTCGCGGACATGCAGCGCGTCGTGGCCAGTGCCCAGCCCGGCGATCTGCAGCTTCACGTCGTATTGGTCCGACCAGAACCAGGGCTGCGGCACATAGGCTTCGCCTTGGCCCAGCATCGACAGCGCCGCGGCCTCGCCCATGTCGATGGCGTTGCCCACGCTCTCGAGCCGCATCCGGCCCCCGCCATGGGGAAACGAGGCGCAGTCCCCCGCGGCCCAGACATGGGGGTCCGAGGTCCGGCAGGTCTCGTCCACCGCGATGCCGTTGTCGCAGGCCAGCCCCGCCGCCCCGGCCAGCGCGGTGTCGGGGGCGATGCCGATGCCGACGATGCACAGATCGGCGGCGATCCGCGTCCCGTCCGCGAGCTCCGCGCCGGTCAGCCGTCCGTCCGTGCCCACCAGCCGGGTCAGCCCGGTCCCTTCGCGGATGTCGACCCCGTGCCCCTGATGCAGGGCGCGGAAGTAGTCCGAGGTTTCGGCCGCGGCGACCCGCTGCAGGATCCGGTCGGCCATCTCGACCAGCGTCACCGTCAGGCCCCGCTTCGCCGCCACCGCCGCCGCCTCGAGCCCGATATAGCCGCCACCCACGATCAGCGCCCGCCGCCCCCCGGTCATCTCGGGGGCCAGCGCGTCGGCGTCGGCGAGGTCGCGCATGGTGAACACGCCCGCCAGGTCGCCGCCGATCGCCGCCGGCAGCCGCCGGGGCAGCGACCCGGTGGTGAGGGCAAGCGCGTCGTAGCCGAGGTCGGCGCCGTCCCGGAGCCTGACCCGCCGGGTGGCCGTGTCGATCGCCGCGACGGTGCAGCCGGTCCGCAGGTCGATGCCGTTGTCGCGATACCACTCCGCCGGGCGCAGGTAGAGCCGTTCCTCCGCCATCTCGCCCAGCAGGTAGGCCTTGGACAGCGGCGGGCGCTGGTAGGGCGGCACCGGCTCGGCCCCGATCAGGGTGATCGCGCCGTCGAATCCGGCGCTGCGTAGCTTCGCCACCAGTGCCTGTCCGGCCTGGCCCGCGCCCACCACCACGTAATGCGCCATTGCGCGCTCCTCCATCTGGCCCTGACGGGACCGGACCCTACATCTGCCGGATCGGACGACACAATCGCAAAAGGACCCTGCCCATGCCCATCGCCCCCGGTAACACCCTGCCCGACGCCAAGCTGCTGCGGATGGGCGACGGCGGACCCGAGACCGTTTCGGTCGCGGACCTCGTGACCGGCCGCAACGTTGTCATCTTCGGCCTGCCGGGGGCCTATACCGGGACCTGCACCACCGCCCATGTGCCGAGCTTCATCCGCACGATGGACGGGTTCCGCGACAAGGGCGTGGACAAGGTGATCTGCGTCGCGGTCAACGACCCGTTCGTGATGGCCGCCTGGGCCGACAGCACCGGCGCCGCCGAGGCCGGGATCGAGATGCTGGCCGACCCGGCGTCCGAGTTCACCAAGGCGGTGGGCATGAACTTCAGCGCGCCGCCGGTGGGCTTTCACGACCGGTCCAAGCGCTATGCCCTCTATGCCGAGGGCGGCGTGGTCAAGCAGCTCAACGAGGAGCCCGGCCCCGGCCAGTGCGAGGTCTCGGCCGGGGAAACCCTGCTGGCCCAGATCTGAGGCCACATTGGACAGGGGCGGGCATTCTGCCCGCCCTGCCTTTGGACAGGACCTTTTGCCGGGGACGTGCCCCGCCCTGGTAAGCCGTGACAGGATCGGGGCGCGGAAACCGTTGTTCGAAAGGCCCCGGAGTCCCCCGATCCGCCGTCAGACGAGGTCGTCCATCTTTCCGGCGAGTCTGGCATCGAGGTCCGACAGGCCACCCGTGTCATGGGTGGTCAGGGTCACGTCCACGCGGTTGTAGACGTTGAACCACTCGGGATGGTGGTTCAGCTTCTCGGCCCAGATCGCCGCCTGGGACATGAACCCCCAGGCCTGGACGAAGGTTCCGAACCGGAAGGTCTTGCGCAGGGCGCCGGCCTCGGCGTCGTGCGTCCAGCCGTTTCCGGTCAGCGCGGCGAGGTCGGTCTCGGAGATCGGTTTCGGCGTCATTCGTGGTCCTCCACCTGGGCTTTCCTGAAGGGTCCGTAGCGGGTCAGGATCTCGATATCCTGGTCGATGGCGCGGCGTTCCTCGGCGAGATAGCGGGCGACGGCATCGCCGAAGCCCGGATCGGCGAACCAGTGCAGCGAATGGGTCGTCACCGGCAGGTAGCCGCGCGCCAGCTTGTGGTCGCCCTGCGCCCCGGCCTCGACCCGGCGCAGCCCGTTCGCCAGCGCCCAGTCGATCGCCTGATAGTAGCACAGCTCGAAATGCATTGCCGGGTGGTGCTCGGTGCAGCCCCAGTAGCGCCCGAACAGGGTGTGCCGCCCGATCAGGTTGAGCGCCCCGGCCACCGGCACCCCGTTGCGCAGCGCCAGCACCAGCAGGATGTCGTCGCGCAGCGTCTCGTGGGCGATCTCGAAGAACCGCCGCGTCAGGTAGGGCGTGCCCCATTTCCGCGACCCGGTGTCCTGGTAGAAGGCCCAGACGTGATCCCAGTGCCAGGGCTCGATGGCGTCGCCGGTCAGCCGGACGATCTCGCCGCCGAAGCCCTGCGCGCAGGCCCGTTCGCGGCGGATGTTCTTGCGCTTGCGGCTCGAAAGCCGGGCGAGGAAGCCGTCGAAATCGCCGAAGCCGTCGTCCACCCAGTGGTATTGCTGCGAGGTCCGGTGCAGCAGGCCCATCTTCGCGCCGGCCAGCGCCTCGGCCTCGGTGCAGAAGGTGGCGTGCAGCGAGGACATGCGGTTCTGACCGGCGATCTCGGCCGCGCCCTGCACCAGCGCCGCCATCCCGCGCGCGTCCTCGCCGGGCCGGGTCAGGAACCGCCGCCCGGTGGCGGGCGTGAAGGGCACCGCGATCTGCAGCTTGGGGTAATAGCGCCCGCCGGCCCGTTCGTAGGCATGGGCGAAGTTGTGGTCGAAGATGTATTCGCCCTGGCTGTGCGACTTGGCGTAGAGCGGCGCGACCGCGATGGTCCGGTCCTCGGCCCGCGCCGACAGGTGCATCGGCCGCCAGCCGCTGCCCGGCCCGACGCTGCCCGAGGCTTCGAGCGCGGAGAGGAACCGATGCGTGGTGAACGGGTCCACCGGCCGCCCGCCATCGGCGGTTTCCGGGCAGGCGCAGGCATCCCACTCGTCGGCGTCGATGCCGCCGAGGCCGTGGTGAACCGAGACTTCGATGGGTGCGCCGTCCATGCCTGATAGGTGGCTCTTCGGCTGCCGCTGGCAAGGGGGCCGGGGGTGCGTGGGTCTTGTCCGGGGCAGGTCGGGCGCGGCCGCCGCCACCGGCAAAAGGACGAGCCGAAGCCCGCCCTCCCGCCCTGCCAAGCCGGATGATCGGCCCCGATATCGTGGTCTTCCGGGCCGAGTTGACCACATCTAGTCGCACGCGCGACTCCCGGTCAACGGAATTCCACGGCGCCGGGCCGAAAGTCCTTCAGGGAATCACCTGGATCCCGGGGGCCTCGTTCTCGCGCAGGACGTGGCCGGCGAGGTAGAGCGACCCGCAGATCAGGATCCTTGCGCCCGGCGCGGCCCGGGCGATCCGGTCCAGCGCCGCGGCAAGGTCCACCGCCGTGTGCACCTCGGGCAGCCCGGCCGCGGCGGCATGGCGCGCGGTGTCCTCGGCGGGCAGCGTCGCGGCCTCGCCCGGAATGCCGAGCGCGGTCAGGCTGTCGGCGACGCCGGCGAGCGGCGCCATGAAGCCGGCGACGTCCTTGGTCCGCAGCATCCCGCAGACCAGGTGGGTCGGGCGGGGCGGCATCCGGCGCAGGGTCTCGGCGATCGCCCGGCCCGCGGCGGGGTTGTGGCCGCCGTCCAGCCACAACTCGGCGGGCCGGACCCGGTCGGCGAGCGGCCCCGAAGTCAGCCGCTGCATCCGGGCCGGCCACTCGGCGCGGGTCACCGCCGCCTCGCAAGCCGTCTCGCCGATCCCCAGCGCGCGCAGGGCGGCGAGCGCGGCCCCGGCATTGGCGAACTGGTGCGCGCCCGGCAGCACCGGGGGCGGCAGGTCGAGCAGGCCGGTCTCGTCCTGGAACACCAGCCGGCCCCGTTCCTCGGTCACGTGCCAGTGCTGGCCGTGGACGAGCAGCGGCGCGCCGAACCGGGCGGCGCGGGCCTCGATCACCTCAAGCGCCGCGTCGTGCTGGGGGCCGACGACGCAGGGCACCCCGCGCTTGAGGATGCCGGACTTCTCGCCGGCGATCTCGGCTAGCGTGTCGCCGAGGAACTGCTGGTGGTCGAGATCGACCGGCGTGATCACCGTCATCGCCGGGCGGTCGATCACGTTGGTGGCGTCGAGCCGGCCGCCGAGGCCGACTTCGAGCAGGGTGAAGTCCGCCGGTTCCTCGGCGAAGGCAAGCAGCGCGGCGCAGGTGGTGATCTCGAAATAGGTGATCGGGATGTCGCCGTTGGCGGCGGCGCAGCGGTCGAGCACCTCGGTCAGCCGCGGCTCCGAGATCAGCGACCCGGCAAGCCGGATCCGTTCGTGGAACCGGGCGAGGTGGGGCGAGGTGTAGACGTGGCAGCGCTTGCCCTGCGCCTCGAGCCCGGCGCGGATCATCGCCACGGTCGATCCCTTGCCGTTGGTCCCGGCGACATGGACGACCGGGGGCAGCCGGTGTTGCGGGTTGCCGAGGGCCTCCAGCAGCCGCCAGACCCGGTCCAGCGTCAGGTCGATGACCTTGGGATGCAGGGTCATCATCCGCTCCAGCAGGGCGTCGGAGCGGCGGGTGGTCACTCGGCGGCGTCCGCCCGCGGCGTGGCCTCGGCCGCGGCCTGGTCCGGCTTGCCGGCCTCGGCGGCCGGAGAGACCGCTTCGGGCGCGGGCAGGTCCCCGGACACCGCCGGCTCGAGACCGAGGAGCATCCGGGTGATCCGGATCAGTTCGTCGCGCAGCTCGCCGCGCGGCGTGACCCGGTCCAGCATCCCGTGATCGAGCAGGTATTCGGCGCGCTGGAACCCGTCGGGCAGCTTCTCGCGGATGGTCTGTTCGATGACCCGCGGACCGGCGAAGCAGATCAGCGCCCCGGGCTCGGCGATCTGGACGTCGCCCAGCATCGCGTAGGAGGCGGTGACGCCGCCGGTGGTCGGATGGGTCAGCACCACGATGTAGGGCAGCCCCGCCTCGCGCAGCATCTCGACCGCCACGGTGGTGCGGGGCATCTGCATCAGGCTGAGGATGCCTTCCTGCATCCGCGCCCCGCCGGCGGCGGAGAACAGGATCAGCGGGCGCTTCAGTTCGACCGCCTTCTCGGCGGCGGCGATGATGGCGTTGCCGACATACATCCCCATCGACCCGGCCATGAAGCTGAAATCCTGCGCCGCGGCGACGATCGGGGTGCGGCCGATCTCGCCGGTGGCGACCAGCATCGCCTCGTGTTCCCCGGTCTGTTTCTGCGCGGCGCGCAGCCGGTCCGGATACCGCTTCTGGTCCCGGAAATGCAGCGGGTCGGTCAGCGGCTCGGGCACCTTGACCTCGGTGAAGGCGCCGCCGTCGAACAGCGCCTTGAACCGCGCCCGCGGCGTGATCGACATGTGGTGGCCGCAGGAGGTGCAGACGTTGAGGTTCTCGGCCAGCTCGCGGTGGAACAGCATCGTGCCGCACTCTTCGCACTTGCTCCACAGGTTCTCGGGCACCTCGCGCCGCGAGAAGATCGAGTTGATCGTGGGCCGGACGTAGTTGGTGATCCAGTTCATGCGGACCTCTGGACTTTTGTTGCAGATAAGCCGCGCGCCCGGCGAATGCAATCGACCTCTCGGGGACCGGGCCTTCCGCCGGCGCCGGCCGCGCGCCCTGCGGGCAAGGTCTTGCGGGTCTCCGGGGCCACGGCTAGACCCGTCGAAACGCCAGTTCAGGGAGGGCGCCCCATGCTCAAGGGCAAGATCGACAAGTCGAAACTACCCAGCCGCTACGTGACCGAGGGCCCAGCCCGGGCGCCGCACCGGTCCTACATGTACGCGATGGGGATTTCCGAGGAGGAGATCCACCAGCCGCTGGTCGGCGTGGCGACCTGCTGGAACGAGGCCGCGCCCTGCAACATCGCGCTGAACCGGCAGGCGCAGTCGGTCAAGCTGGGCGTCAAGCACGCCAACGGCACCCCGCGCGAGTTCACCACCATCACCGTCACCGACGGCATCGCGATGGGCCATGAGGGGATGCGCTCCTCGCTCGCCTCGCGCGAGGCGATCGCCGACACCGTTGAGCTCACGATGCGCGGCCATTGCTACGACGCGATCGTCGGCCTTGCGGGCTGCGACAAGTCGCTGCCGGGGATGATGATGGCGATGGTCCGGCTCAACGTGCCCTCGGTGTTCATCTACGGCGGCTCGATCCTGCCCGGCCGGCTGGGCGGTAAGGACGTGACGGTGCAGGACGTGTTCGAGGCGGTGGGCAAGCACCAGGCCGGGAACATGACCGATGCCGAGCTGGAGATCCTCGAACGGGTCGCCTGTCCCAGCGCCGGGGCCTGTGGCGGCCAGTTCACCGCCAACACCATGGCCTGCGTGTCCGAGGCGATCGGGCTGGCGCTGCTCAACTCGTCGGGCGCCCCCGCCCCCTACGAGAGCCGCGACCAGTACGGCGTCGCCTCCGGCGAGGCGGTGATGAACCTGTTGGAGAAGAACATCCGCGCCCGCGACGTGGTCACCCGCAAGAGCCTCGAGAACGCGGCGCGGGTCGTGGCCTGCACCGGCGGATCGACCAATGCCGGCCTGCACCTGCCGGCCATCGCCCACGAGGCAGGCATCGACTTCGACCTCTTCGACGTCTGCGAGATCTTCAAGGACACGCCGTATTTCGTGAACCTCAAGCCGGGCGGCGACTACGTCGCCAAGGACCTCTACGAGGCCGGCGGCGTGCCGGTGGTGATGAAGGAACTGCGCAAGGCCGGGCTGATCCACGAGGACTGCATGACCGCCTCGGGCCGCAGCATGGGCGAGGAACTGGACCGGATCACCGGCGAGGCCGACGGCAAGGTCATCTACCCGGTCGAGACTCCGATCACCCCCACCGGCGGTGTCGTCGGGCTGAAGGGCAACCTCGCCCCGGAAGGCGCCATCGTGAAGGTGGCCGGCATGAAGGCGGACGAACAGGTCTTCACCGGCCCGGCGCGGGTCTTCGAGTCCGAGGAAGACGCCTTCGAGGCGGTGAAGCAGCGGGCCTACAAGGAGGGCGAGGTCATCGTGATCCGCAACGAGGGTCCCGCCGGCGGTCCGGGCATGCGCGAGATGCTGGCCACCACCGCCGCCCTCTCCGGGCAGGGCATGGGCAAGAAGGTGGCGCTGATCACCGATGGCCGGTTCTCGGGCGCGACCCGCGGCTTCTGTGTCGGCCATGTCGGCCCCGAGGCGGCCCATGGCGGGCCGATCGCGCTGCTCCGCGACGGCGACATGATCACCATCAACGCGATCACCGGCGAATTGTCGGTCGACCTGAGCGATGCCGATCTCGCCGCCCGCAAGGCGGAGTGGACGGGGCCGAAGGAGACGATCTACTCGTCCGGGGCGCTGTGGAAATACGCCCAGCTGGTCGGCGGCGCGCTGAAGGGCGCGGTCACCCATCCCGGGGCCAAGGGCGAAAGCCACGTCTACATGGACCTCTAGGGTGCGCGCGGCCGCCCTGGCCCTGCTCCTGGCGCCGCCGGTCCTCGTGGCCGGCTGCGCCGAGATGGCGGACCGGACCCGCGCCGCGCTGTCCCTGCTGTCGGACGGCAGCCCCGCCGCCGCGCGCGAGGCGACGGCGCGGGGCCTGCGCACCATGTCGCTGTTCGACGGCGCGGTGCGGGTGCGCGGCCCCGAGGGCTACTGCGTCGACGCCGGCGCCAGCAGCGCGCGGACGGGGTTCACCGTCCTCGCGGCCTGCGCACGGGTCTCGGAGGCCCCGCTGCTGCCTGATCTGGACGGGCTTCTCACCGTGCAGATCGGCGAACGCGGAAGCGCCGTGGTGGCCGGGAACGAAGCGATCCTCGCGGCGCTTCTGGCCGAAGAGGCCGGCCGGGCCATGCTGTCGGACAGCGGCGGCGCCGCCACGGTGCAGGTCCACGAGACGGTGAGCGAGGCCGGTCTCGTGGTGGTGCGCTTCGCCGACGGCGGCGCCCGCGCGATGGAGGGGACCGAGGGCCCCGGCTGGCGCGCCTTCCTGGACGTGGCCGGGCGCAGCGCGGTCATCTCGTTGCGGCCCTTCACCGCGGTGCCGCTGACCGCGGCGCGCGGCGAGGCGCTGATCCGGGCGGCGGCTGCCGCGCTGCGGGCGGCGAATCCGCCGGGCTGAGGGGCCGGGCGCGGGCGGCCCGTTCCGCCGCATGGTCCCGTCCCCCGCGCCTCCACTGTTTCCTTTTTCTGAACAGTTTGGCAGGTAGAGCAGGGGACGGTGGCGCCGGGACGGCGTCCATACGGGCAGTGGACGGGATGAGGCAACGGCTCGCGGCATTCTTCGACGTGGTCCTGCACCGGGCGGCGATGCTGCGCTGGGCGCAGATCGTGCGGGAGGCCGGGTCCGTGCCGCTGGACACCCTGCGCCGCCGGCGGGCCCGGGCGCGTTCCCTGCGGCAGAAGCTGAACGAGGTTCTTCACGTCGCGGAATCCCGGCTGGCGCTGCCCCGGATCGGGTCCAACGCCTTCGTCAAGCCGACCGGGACGGACTGGTCGTGGCGGCCGCAGATCTGGCGGGGGCCGCTTCCGGTGCAGGGCCTGGCCGGGGTCGAGAGCCGGCAGATGATCGGCGACGAGGCGACGGTGTTCCACGACTGCACGATCTCGGAACTGACGGTCCGGCAGCTGCGAAACACCCGCGAGGCGGACCTTGCGCCGTACGGACTGCGCATGGACGTGTTCCGGTTCGACGGCTCGTTCCTGTCCATCGTCATCGACCTGCCGGCCGCCGCCTGCGAGGGCCTGTTGCGGCGGCACCTGATCCGGCTCGACACCATCGTCGAACTTGAGAAGCCGCTCGAGATCTTTGCCCGGCTGAACGTCAAGCACGGCCCGAACACCGAGCAGATCGTCCGCGAATTGCCGCTGGGATCCGACGAACTCGCCGTCGAGTTCGATCTCGCCTACACCAAGCTGAACGAGAAGCGGGCCGAGCGGATGTGGCTCGACCTGATCTTCGAGGGACCGGAGATGAACCAGGTCACCCTGCGCGACCTGACCTTCTGCCGGTTCCCGCGCGCCGAACTGTGACGGAGGCCCTGCCATGCCCGCGCCCGATACCCTGACGAAGTCCCGGCTGTCAGACGGCGTCTGGGAGGCGGTGCTGACGCTGGGCAGGGAATTCGCCTCGCCGCCCACCGTGCGGGCGCTCTACCGCGGCCGGGCGCTCGACGGGCTGGAGATGCGGCCCGACGACCGGCCCGGGCGCTTCGTGCTGCGCCTCGAACTGCCGGTCGAGGTGCTGTCGGACGGCGCTCACGTCATCCATTTCATGGACGTCGACGCGGACCGGATCCTCGCGACCGAGACGATCCTCGCCGGTGACACGCTGGCCGAGGACATCCGCGCCGAGATCGAACTTCTGCGCGCCGAACTCGACATGCTGAAACGGGCGTTTCGGCGCCATTGTGTCGAGACGATGTAGCCGGTCCGGCACTGCAGACCCGGCCGTGAGGCCCATCCGCCTGTCCGGCAAGGATTGTGGCGCCTGTTTCGGCCTGCTGCACAGTTCCGGCGAAACCCTGCAATTGTCAGGCCAAGGCCCCGTTTGTGCCCGAATTCGTCGGCAGAAAAATGCCGACAAGACGAGACTGCCCAAGGGGACCCGGATGGACCGCCTCACCGAAATGGAAGCCTTTGCCACCGTCGTCGATCAGGGCGGATTCACCGATGCCGCCAAGAAGATGGGGATCTCCAAGTCGGCCGTGTCCAAGCATGTTTCGTCGCTCGAGGCGCGGCTGGGGGCCCGCCTTCTGAACCGGACCACGCGCCGGGTCTCGCCCACCGAGATCGGGCTGGCCTATTACGACCGCGCCCGCCGCGTCCTGAACGACGCCGGCGAGGCCGACGCGCTCGTCACCTCGATGCAATCCGACCCGTCCGGCCTGTTGCGGATCTCGGTCGCCACCGATTTCGGGGTCAATCACCTGAGCCCGATCCTTGGCGACTTCCTGCGCGAATTCCCCGAGATCACCGTCAACATGGTGCTGAACAACCGCTACGTCGAACTGATCTCGGAAGGCTTCGACATGGCGATCCGGATCGGCGAACTCGAGGACAGCACCCTGCGCGCCCGCAAGCTGACCGAGACGACGAAGCGGATGATCGCGTCGCCCTCCTATTTCCAGCGCTACGGCCGGCCGCAGCGGATCGACGACCTGAACGAGCACAAGCTGCTGCACTATTCCAACCAGTCGAACGGCGCGGTGTGGAAGGTGACCGCGCCCTCCGGCGAAAAGCGGCAGATCCGCACCGCCGGATGGCTCACGGTCAATGACGGCCAGTCCCTGCTCAACGCCTGCATCTCGGGGCTGGGCATCGCCTACCTGCCGTCCTTCCTCTACGCCGACGCGATGCGCAACGGGCTGGTGGAGGACGCGATTCCCGACCTTCCCGAAGAGGTGCAGGGCATCTACGCGGTCTATCCGCCGGGCCGGTTCACCCAGCCCAAGGTCCGCGCCTTCATCGATTTCCTCGTTCACGCCTTCGCGGAGAAGGGCCCCACGGCCTGGTAGCGGCGGCGACCCGGGTATTCCCGACGGGCCGACGGGCCCCACCTTGGACGGCCCGCCGGGCCGTCTTTTCTTGCCGCCCGCGCCGGCTCAGGCGCCGTTCACGAGCCGGTCCCTGACATGCGCGGCAACCGCGTCGGGATGGGTCCAGAGAAGGCCGTGGCCCGCGTCCTCGACGACCTCGTGATGCGCGATCCTGTGCAGCCGGGCCAGCCGCCCCATGGCCCCGGACGGGATCACCGCATCGCGGCCGCCCCAGATCGCCAGCACCGGCACCCCGGCGGCGGCCACCGCCCGGTAGACCGCGTCGGTGTCGTGCGACAGCAGGTGCCGGCGGCTCGACAGCACCGCCTCGAGGTAGCCGCGCCGGCGCAGCTGCGCGCGCTGTATCTCCGCGATCGCCGGGCCGCTGCCGCCGGATGCCGCGGTATCCGCGGCCACCCGTTCGAGGAGCGGGCCGCCGAGCACGATCTGTGCCCAGTCGCCCGCGATCGGCCAGGTCCGGCAGAACCGGTCGAAACGGCTCTCGCTCAGCTCCAGCCCGGCCGGAGCGACCAGCAGGAGTTTCTGGACCCGGTGCGGCGCCTCGGCGGCGAAGGCGGCGGCGATCTGCCCGCCCATCGAGTAGCCCATCACGATCAGGTCGTCCTTCAGCCCGAGATGGTCCAGAAGGCCGCGCAGCTGCCGCAGCTGGAAGGCGGCGTCCTGCGCCCCGGCCACGGTGGCCGAGCCGCCCCGCCCGAAAAGATCGTAGACCAGGACCCGGTAGCCCAGCGTCGTCAGCCGCGCCGCCACCTCGTCCCAGGCCTCGGAGGGCGTGGTCAGGCCGTGGATCGCGACGATCACCGGCCCGCGCACTCCGCCGATCCAGCGGTAGCGGGTGAAGCCCTCGTCGAGCTCGGCCCAGCGCCCGGACCAGGCTGTCCGGCTGTCGCGGGTCATCGGCGCGCGGCGGGAGTTGAGCCAGACCGGCACCGCGGCCAGTCCGCACAGGACGAGGGCAAGGAGGATCCAGAACATCGACTGTCCTTATGGTCTCGAATCCCGCCCAGTCACCGGCCTATGCCACGTCCGGCGGCTGCGCGTCCAGCACGTAACGGGCCACCATCAGGTCGAGGTGGGCGCCGCCGCCGTTCTTGAACAGGGTGATCTCGTCCGCCGATCCGCGCCGGAACGCGGCGAGATCGTAATAGTCCGCGACGATGTCGGCCTGCCCGATCACGCCCCGTTCCAGCGGCGATTTCAGTTCGCCGATATGGCCGACGGTGGTGGCGAGGCTGTCCACGAAGATTCGCGACCGGGTCAGGGCGGTGTCGTCGGCCTCGCGCATGTCGGGCCGGTAGGCGCCGATCAGGTCGACGTGCTGGCCGGGGCGCAGCCAGTCGCCCTTCAGCACCGGCTCCGACGACATCGTGGCGCAGGTCACGATATCGGCCGCGCCGACCGCGGCGGCGAGGTCGGCGGCGATCTCCACGTCCGGGAAGCGGGCGCGAAACCGCTCGGCCCCCTCCGCCGACCGGTTCCAGACAGCAAAGCGCGCCTGCGGGAAGGCGGCGCCATAGGCCTCGCGCAAGGACGCCCCGACCGTTCCGGCGCCGACGATCAGGATCCGCGCGCTGTCGGGCCGCGCCAGCCGCCGGGCGGCGAGCAGGCTGTCGCCGGCGGTCTTCCACCTGGTGACGAGGTGGAAGTCGATGAGCGCCTCGGCGGTGCCGTCTGCGTCGGAAAACAGCGTGACCGATCCATTGACCATCGGTTGCCCGGCGGACGGGTTGTCGGGAAAGACGGTTGCGCATTTGACCGCCAGCCCGAGCCCGGCGATCCAGGCCGAGCGGTTCAGCAGGGTCCGGTTGCCCTGGTAGAGAAAGGCGTCCGCGATCTCGGCCCGCGGCAGGTCATGGCCTGCGGCGATCGCCTCGGTCACCGCGATCCAGTCCAGCGCCGCTTCCCCCTCGGGCCCCACGATCCGCAACCTGTCACCTCCGCCGTTCATTGCTGTGCGCAGGGGGTCAGGCTGTCAGCGCCGCGCCTTCTGCGCAACCACCTTGCCGGCCCGCGCCTCGCGCCAGATCAGCAGCAGCCCGCCGCCCATGATCAGCGCCGAGCCGGCGAGCGCCGCCGCGTCGGGCCGTTCCCCGAAGACGAGGTAGCCGAATAGGATCGCCAGTGGCAGCGCAACGTATTCGAAGGGCGCGACCAGCGCCGCCTCGGACACCCGGTAGGCCTGCGAGATCATCGTCCCCGCCCCGGCGATGCCGACGCCCACCAGCACCATCAGCCAGATGTCGCCCGCCGCGGGCCAGGCCCAGGCCCGGAACAGGAAGGTCAGCGACGGATCGTCGAACACGTCGAACCGGCCGTGCCCGACCGCCGCGCCGATCCCGCCGCTCACGACGATGAACACGCATTGCATCAGGATCGCCATCGTCACCGCGCTTTCGGTGCCGCCCATCCGCCGGGTCAGGATGTGGATCATGGCGTAGAAGCTGGCCGCCATGATCGGCAGCAGCGCGGCGGGCTGGAACGCGGCGGTGCCGGGCCGCACCACGATCAGCACCCCGATCATCCCGATCGCGATGGCGCCCCAGCGCCAGCGGCCCACCGTCTCGCCGAGGAACAGCACCGAAAACACCGTGATCAGCAGCGGCGAGACGAAGAAGACCGCCACCGCCTCGGCCAGCGGCAGCGCCGCCAGCCCGAGGAAGAAGGTGATGTTGGCGATCACGATGCACAGCCCCCGCGCCAGGTGCATCCGCAGCTTGCGGGTTCGCAGCAGGCGCGGCCCGCCGGCCAGCGGCATCACCACCGCGAGCAGCACGGCGAGCGCGATCACCGACCGGATCAGCACGATCTGGTGCAGGGCGTAGCCGTCGCTGAGGAGCTTGATCGCCGCGTCGTTGATCGAGAAGCAGACCACCGCCGCGGTCGCCCAGTAGGCCCCGGCGGTGGAGCCCGGCCCGGCGTTCATCCCGCCGCCCGCCGCAGGGCGCGCTCCAACGCGTCGAGGAAGCGCGACCGGTCGGCCTTGGTGAAGCCCCGCCCGCCGCCCTGCCGGAACGGATCGGCGGCGCGCAGGTCGGCCATCAGGTTCCGGGTCGCCAGCGCGGCACCGACATTCGCCCCGGTCAGGGATTCGCCGTTGGGCTTGAGAACCTCGGCCCCCGCCGCCACGCAGGCCGCGGCGAGCGGGATGTCGGCGGTGATCACGACGTCGCCCGGCCCGGCCCGTTCGGCGATCCAGCGGTCCGCCTCGTCCGGCCCCTCGGGGACCACCACGGTTTCCACCAGCGGGTTGGCCGCCGGACGGATGCCGCCGTTCGACACCATGAAGACGCGGGTGCGGTGGCGGGTGGCGACCCGTTCCGCCTCGGCCTTGACCGGGCAGGCGTCGGCGTCGACGTAGATCACCCCGCGTAGTCGCCGTCCGAGACCGGCTCCTGCCAGTCGGTGGTGCTGCCGTCGACGGCCTCCTGCACCGCGATGTGGGACATCGCGGTGTCGGGCCCGGCGCCGTGCCAGTGCCGTTCGCCCGCCGGGATCCAGACCACGTCGCCGGGCCGCAGCTGCCGCACCGGCCCGCCCTCGGCGGCACAGCGCCCGGCCCCCGCGGTCACGATCAGGATCTGCCCGGCGGGATGGGTGTGCCAGTTGGTCCGCGCCCCGGGCTCGAAGGTGACAAGGTTTGCGACGGTCCGGCCCGGCGCTTCGGCCACCGCCAGCGGGTCGAAACGCACGGTGCCGGTGAACCAGTCCGCCGGTCCGGGCCTGGAGGGGCGGTCGTCGGCGCGGGTGATCTTCATGGCGGCGTCCTTTCCGGTCTCAGGTCCAGAGCGTCTCGGCATGGAAGGCCACGTGGTCCTCCATGAAGGTCGAGACGAAGAAATACGAATGGTCATAGCCCTTCTGCATCCGCAGCGCGTGGTCCTGCCGCCGGCCGGCCATCGCCACGGCCAGCGCAGGGGTCCCGAGGTGGTCGCCGAACTGGTCGTCGGTGCCGGTGTCGATCAGGATCGGGCCGGCGAAGCCCGCCGTCTCCATCAGATGGGTCGCGTCGTGCCGGGCCCAGGCGGTCTCGTCGCCGCCGAGATAGGCGGTGAACTGCTTGCGGCCCCAGTCGCTGCGGGTCGGGTTGCAGATCGGCGCGAAGGCGCTGACGCTGGCGAAGCGGCCGGGCAGGCCCATGGCGAGGGTCAGCGCCCCGTGTCCGCCCATCGAGTGCCCGGTGATCGCCTGCCGCGCCAGGTCCACCGCGAAACGGCCGCCGATCAGGGCGGGCAGCTCCTCGGCCACGTAGTCCCACATCCGGTAATGCGCCGCCCACGGCGGCTCGGTCGCGTTGACGTAGAACCCGGCGCCCTGGCCGAGGTCGTAGGCCTCGTCGTCGGCCACGCCCGCGCCGCGCGGCGAGGTGTCGGGAAACACCAGCGCCAGCCCGTGCGCGGCGGCGTGGGCCTGCGCGCCCGCCTTCACCATCGCGTTCTCGTGCGTGCAGGTCAGACCGGAGAGATACCACAGCACCGGCACCGGGCCGGCGGCGGCCTCCTCGGGCAGGAACAGGCCGAAGGTCATGTCGCAGTCGCAGGCTTCGGACCGGTGGGTGTAGACGCCCTGGACGCCGCCGAAGCAGCGGTTCTCGGAGACGGTCTGCATCGTCACTCTCCTTCGTGCAGGGTCAGGTTCTCGGCCAGCGGCTTTTTCTGCTTGGCTGCGGCGGGCACGGTCGCCTCCGCCGCCGGGTGGCCGACGGCGAGGATCATCACCGGCTTCTCGTTCTCCGGCCGGCCGCAGAGGCCGTTGAGAAACCGCATCGGGTTCGGCGTGTGGGTCAGGCAGGACAGCCCCGCAAGGTGCAGCGCGGTGATCAGCACGCCGGTGGCGATGCCGACGCTTTCGGGGACGTAGTAGTGCTTGACCCGCGCGCCGTCGCGCAGGCCCCAGCGCTGGGCGAAGACCACGATCAGCCACGGTGCGACGGTCAGGTGGGGCTTGGCGGCGTCGGTGCCGATCGGCTCCAGCGCGGCCAGCCATTCGTCGCCGCCGCCGCCGGCATAGAACTTCTCTTCCTCGGCCTCGGCGGTCGCCCGGATCCGCGCCTTCATCGCCGGGTCCGAGATCGCCGCGAAATGCCAGGGCTGCTGGTTGGCCCCGGACGGCGCGGTGCCGGCGGCGGCAACGCAGGCCTCGATCACGTCGCGGGCGACCGGACGGTCGCTGTAGTGGCGGACCGAATGGCGGGTTCGCATCTCGGCCAGGAACCCCTGCGCCGCGGCCAGCATCCCGGCGTCGGACACCTCGCGGCGGTCGGGCAGCGGCAGCGCCTCGTAGACCGGCGGGCGGGGCGTGTCGGGCATGGTTCCTCCTACTCGGTCACAAGGGCGATCACCGCCGACACAGTCAAGACGGAGATCACCGTGGAGAACAGGATCGAGGCCGAGACCCGCTGCGGCGCGACGCCGTAATGCTGGGCGAGAATGTAGACGTTGCCCGCCACCGGCAGCGCGGCCGCCGAGATCATCACCCCGGCCGCGTAGGGCTCGACCGGGAACATCACCAGCGCCGCATAGGCCACCGCCGCCGGGTGCAGGATCAGCTTGGCGAAGGACAGCCAGCCCGCCACCGCCACCCGCTCGGCGCTTTTCGTCGCCAGCGAGGCGCCGATGGCGAACAGCGCGCCGGGAGTCGCGGCGGCGCCGAGCAGGGCGAGGAACTCGTTCACCGGGCCGGGGATCGGGATCTCGAAGGTCGACACGGTGAGCCCGAGGAAGATCGACACCAGCATCGGGTTGGCGACGATCCCCTTCGCCACGGTGCCCAGCACCGCCACCGACATCCGCCCGTCCCGCGACCCGGTGATCAGCACCACGATCAGGGTGCCGAAGACCAGCAGGTCAACCGCCAGGACCATCAGGTTCGGCCCCACCGCCGCAGGGCCCAGAAGCAGGGTCAGCATCGGGATGCCGAGAAACCCGACATTGCCGATCACCGCGCACTGCGCCTCGACCGCCGCCTCCGCGATGCTCAGCCTGCGGACCATCGCGACGGCGGTGGCGATCAGGTAGACGAACATCGTCCCGAACAGGTAGGCGAGCACGAAGGACCAGTCGAACAGGTCCGCCAGCGCGAGGTTCGCCGAGAACCGGAACAGCATCGCCGACAACGCGAAGTAGAACACGAACTTGGTCAGGTAGGCGGTCGCCTCGGGCGAGAAGAAGCCCGTCCGCCCGGCCCCGTAGCCAAGCCCGATCAGCGCGAAGAAGGGCAGGGTCTGAAGGAAGATTTCCCACATGGCACGGGGCTTAGCATCCCCGACCCGGCGGCGCGAGACCCCGCGTGCCCGGCCCGCCCGGCGCTAGCCGGACCCGATCAGCGCCCCGGCGGCGAACACCAGCGACCCGCCCAGCACCACCTGGAAGGCGGCGCGCAGGAACGGCGTCTCCATGTAGCGGTTCTGGATCCAGGCGATGGCCCAGAGTTCGACGAAGACCACCGCGATGGCGACCGTGGTGGCGGTCCAGAAATCCGGGATCAGGTAGGGCAGGGCGTGACCCAGCCCGCCGATCGTGGTCATGATCCCCGAGGCGAAGCCCCGTTTCACCGGCGACCCGCGGCCCGAGATCTGGCCGTCGTCGCTCGCCGCCTCGGTGAAGCCCATCGAGATCCCGGCCCCGATCGACGCGGCGAGGCCGACGAGAAAGGTCGTCCAGGTGTCCTGGGTGGCGAAGGCGGTGGCGAAGATCGGCGCCAGCGTCGACACCGATCCGTCCATCAGCCCGGCGAGGCCCGGCTGCACCCAGGTCAGCACGAACTGCCGGTGGGCGGCGCTTTCCTCCTCGCTGCGGGCATCCCCGGTCAGGTGCTCGTCTTCGAGGGTCGCCGCGCTTTCCTGGTGTCCGGCCTCGGCCGCGGCGAGGTCGCCCAGCAGCTTGCGCGTCTCGGCATCCGTGGTCCGCGCCGCGGCGGCGAGGTAGAACCGGTGCGCATCGCGTTCCATGCCGCGGGCCTCGTCGCGGATCCGGTCGAGCCCGAGGCTCTCGATCAGCCAGACCGGCCGGCGGGCGTAGTAGCCCGACACGTGCTCGCGCCGGATCAGCGGGATGTGATCGCCGAACCGCTTGCGGTGCAGGTCGATCAGCCGGTGGCGGTGGGTATCCTCCTCGGCCGCCATGCCGTCGAACACCGCCGCCGAGGCCGGGTAGTCGCCGCGCAGCCGCTCGGCATAGGTGCGGTAGATCCGGGCGTCGTCCTCTTCCGAAGAGATGGCGAGCGCCAGCACCTCCTGCTCGCTCAGGTCGGCGAAGCGGCGGCGGGACGAAACTCCGGGAATCATGTGTCTCTCCACGAATTGGAACGAATTCAAACTAGGGGCCCGGCCTGCGGGGGCAAGGCCCCGGGTCGCCCCGGACGCTTGCCGCAACTGAACCGAGCGGTCTACACTCGACGGGACAGGGAGGACCGGCATGGCCGACGGCGGCGACATCAAGCGCGGGCGCAAGTTCGACCAGGTTCTGGACGGCGCGCGCGAGGTGTTCATGGCGCAGGGATTCGAGGGCGCCTCGGTGGACGAGATCGCCCGCGCCGCCGGGGTGTCGAAGGCCACGCTCTATGCCTATTTCCCCGACAAGCGGCTGCTCTTCGCCGAGGTCGCCCGGATCGAAAGCGAGCGCCAGGCCCGGCTGTCGCTTGACGAGATCGACATGGCGGGGCCGCCCCGCTACGTCCTCTACGAGGCCGGCAAGCGCCTGCTGGGGTTCCTGACCTCGACCTTCGGCCAGCAGGTGATCGGCCTCTGCGCCGCCGAGGGCAGCCGGTTTCCCGAACTCGGGCGGATGTTCTACGATTCCGGGCCGGGTCTCGTCCGCAACCACTTCCGCGACTATTTCGAGAAGGCCGCCGCCGCCGGCACCCTCGCCATCGACGACCCGCAGCTTGCCGCCGACCAGTTCGCCGAGCTGTGCAAGGCGCGGATCTTCGCGCGAATCCTCTGCGGCGTGCAGCGCGAGTTCTCCGGGGCCGAGATCGACACCGTGCTGCGGGCGGCGGTCGACACTTTCCTCGCCCGCTACGGCGTCCCCGGGGACGGCCGCCGCTAGTCCAGCCGCCGCACCAGAAGCTGGTTGTCCGGGCCGCGCTTGGTCTCGAACAGCTTGATCTCCTTGACCAGGTCCGAGAGCTTCTTCTTGCCGTAGGTCCGGGTGTCGAAATCCGGGTCGGCCGAGGTGATGAACTGGCCCAGCGGCCCCAGCGCATACCATTCGTCGTCCTGGTCGATGGCGTCCATCGCCCGGCAGATGATGTCGCGGGCCTCGGTCAGCGGCTGTCGCTGCGGCGCCTTGTCGGCGGCGGCCTTCGGCTGGTCCGGGGTCGATCCGCCGAGGTTCTCGAGGAAGATGAACCGCTTGCACGCCTTGCGGAAGGCATCCGGGGTCTTCTTCTGGCCGATGCCGTAGACGTCGAGTCCCTGTTCCCGGATCCGGCTGGCCAGCCGGGTGAAATCGCTGTCCGAACTGACCAGAACGAAGCCGTCGAACCGCCCGGTGTGCAGGATGTCCATCGCGTCGATCACCAGCGAGATGTCGGACGAGTTCTTGCCCACCGTGTTCGCCGGCGAATGGTGCGGCACCAGCCCGTGCTCGGCCTGCACCTTGTTCCAGCCCGCCATCTGCTGGCTGGAGAAATCGCCGTAACAGCGCCGCACCGAGGCCTCGCCGAGCGAGGCGATCTCCTCGAAGATCGCGGCGGCGTGCTTGGGCGAGGTGTTGTCGGCGTCGATCAGGACGGCGAGAAGGGGGCGGTCGTCGGTCATGCGGGTCGGATTTCCTCGGCTGCGGCGGCGAACAGGTCGGTTTCGGCTCGGCTGAAGGCGTCGGCGCCCGGGCCGGTCACCTCGGCGACACCGTTCAGGAGATAGGCGAAGGCATCGCCCGTGGCGGCATCGTGCCAGATCCCGCCGCGCAGACCGTAGGCGTCCGCGAAGTGGCCGACAAGGGGGCGGGGCCAATGCGGCGGATCGTCGAGGATCTGGAGCCCGAATCCCCACGTCCCGTAGACGCTGCCGGAGCCGTCGGCGGGTCCCTTGTCCGGCGACCAGAGCGGCGACCGGTCCATCGTCCCGATCTGCCGGGCAAGCGCGAGGCAGCCCGCCAGCGAGGTCCGCAGCCCGCCCTGCGGCGACCAGAGCCACGGCGCCGCGCCCGGCTGCGGCGCCGCCATCGGGATTTCGCCCGGGCCGATCAGCCCCATGGCGGAGACCCGCGCGTCGATCTGCGGCACGGCGTTGCCGCCGGGCGCGGGGCGCAGGCAGGGTAGCGCCCGGGCCCGGTCCGAGGCCGCCACCCGCCACCAGTTGAAACCGCCCTGCACCCCCCGCGCCGCGAGCCAGACCGCGGCGAGGTCGCCGAACCGCTTGCCCGTCGCGGCCTCCGCCGCCGCGGCGAGGATAACGTAGCCGAGATTGCAGTAGCTCAGCCGGCTGCCCGGCGCGGCGGCCCAGGTCTCGGCCCGGGCGCACCAGCCGGCGAGATCGGCCCCGGCCGGCAGGCTGTAGCCGCCGGCATCGCTCAGCCCGGCATGATGCGCCGCGACATGCCGGCGGTGATCGCGATGTCCGGATGGGCCGGGTGCCGCAGCCGCCAGCCCAGCAGGCCGGACAGGTCGGTGCCGGGCCCGATCCCGGCGGCCCGGCAGACCTGCGCCGTGACCACCTTGGAGATCGACGCAACCCGGATCGGCGCGTCCGCCGGCCAGTCGCCGAGATACCGCGCCGCGCCGTCCGGCTGCGCGACGGCGAGTCCGCTGCAGGGCGGAAGCGTGGTCAGTAGACCACCACCGACCGGATCGACTTGCCCTCGTGCATCAGGTCGAACCCGTCGTTGATGCTGTCGAGAGTCAGCGTGTGGGTGATCATCGGGTCGATCTCGATCTTGCCGTCCATGTACCAGTCGACGATCCGCGGCACCTCGGTCCGGCCCCGCGCGCCGCCGAAGGCGGTGCCCCGCCAGACCCGCCCGGTGACAAGCTGGAACGGCCGGGTGCGGATCTCGGCCCCGGCAGGCGCGACGCCGATGATGACGCTTTCGCCCCAGCCCTTGTGCGCCGATTCCAGCGCCGTGCGCATCACGTCGACGTTGCCGGTGGCGTCGAAGGTGTAGTCGGCCCCGCCCTTCGTGAGGTTCACCAGATAGGCGACGAGATCGCCGTCGACCTCCCTGGGATTGACGAAATCGGTCATCCCGAAGCGTTCGGCCATCGGCTTCTTGTCGGGGTTGATGTCGACGCCGACGATCTGGTCCGCGCCGGCCAGCCGCAGTCCCTGGATCACGTTGAGCCCGATGCCGCCGAGGCCGAAGACGATGGCGCGGCTGCCGATCTCGACCTTGGCGGTGTTGATGACCGCGCCGATCCCGGTGGTGACGCCGCAGCCGATGTAGCAGATCTTGTCGAAGGGCGCGTCCTCGCGGACCTTGGCCAGCGCGATCTCGGGCAGGACGGTGTGGTTCGAGAACGTCGAGCAGCCCATGTAATGGAGGATCGGGTCGCCATCGAGGGTGGAGAAGCGCGAGGTCCCGTCCGGCATCAGGCCCTGGCCCTGGGTCGACCGGATCGCCTGGCAGAGGTTGGTCTTGGGGTTGAGGCAGTATTCGCATTCCCGGCATTCCGGCGTGTAGAGCGGGATCACGTGGTCGCCGGGCTTGAGCGAGGTCACGCCCTCGCCCACCTCCAGCACCACGCCCGCGCCCTCGTGGCCGAGGATCGCCGGGAACAGGCCCTCGGGATCGGCGCCGGACAGGGTGAACTCGTCGGTGTGGCAGATCCCGGTGGCCTTGATCTCGACCAGCACTTCGCCGGGCTTCGGGCCGTCGAGGTTGACGTCCATGATCACGAGCGGTTTTCCGGCGGCGATGGCGACGGCGGCCTTGGTGCGCATGGTGGTCTCCCTCTGTCCGTTTCGGGCCACGCTGGGCGAAAGCCGGGGCAAAATCAACCTTGCGGGACCGCGCCGCGCGGGGCAGCGTCGGGAAATGCGCCGCCTGATCCCGACCCTGTGCCTTCTCGCCGTTCTCGCCGCCTGCGCCGCCCCGACCGCCCCGCCGGCCCGGGCCCTGCCGGAGCCGGAGGCCGACACCTGCGCCGCGCGCCCGCTGGCGGACCTGGTGGGGCAGGACGCCACCGCGCTCGAACGGGTGCTGCTGATGCGGCAGGTCCGGGTGATCCGGCCGGGCATGGCGGTGACGATGGATTTCCGGCCCGAGCGGATCAACTTCGAGGTAGGGTCGTCCGGCCGGATCGTGCGGCTTTATTGCGGCTAGGGACGGCCGCGTTTCGACCGACGCGGCAAATGTCTTGATTCAAGCTGCCTTTGCGGCAAATCTTGATCCATGAACGTCCTGACCCCGACCCCGTTCCCGCGTCAGCAGAAGGACGTGGTCGCGTTTCACCGGACCGAACTCCAGCCGATCCTGTCGCTCTATGGCCGCTTCGTGGCCGCCGGCGACTGGCGCGACTACGGCATCTCGACGCTGAAGGACCGGGCCGTGTTCGCGGTGTTCCGGCGCACCGCGGAGCAGCCGCTCTACCGGATCGAGAAGCAGCCGAAGATGCGGCTGCGGCAGGGCCAATACGCGGTGATCGGCGCCGAGGGCCAGGTGCTCAAGCGCGGCGACGACCTGCGGCAGGTGCTGCGGGTCCTCGAACGCAAGCTCATCCGGGCGGTGGGCGGCGAGGCCGGCTGAACCCGGTCACGGCGCCGAATTCGCGTTTCCCGATCCGGCCGATCGCCGCGTCCAGCGGTTCGATCGCGACGGCCATGTGATGGGCGTTGGCGTGGATCAGCGTGTCGGGCGCGAGCAGCATCCCGACATGGCCCTTCCAGAACACCAGGTCGCCGCGGCGCAGATCGCCGCGCGGGACCGGGTCGAAGGCAGCGGCCTGCATGTCGCTGTCGCGCGGGCAGTCGATGCCGCAGGCGGTCAGCGCGATCTGCACCAGGCCCGAGCAGTCGATCCCGAAGGCCGAGTTGCCTCCCCAGAGATAGGGCGTGCCGACGAACAGGCCGGCCACCGACGCCGGGTCCTGCGCGGTCCGGTCCAGCGGGGCGAGGTGCCCGGCCGGGAGGTAGATCGGACCGTCCGGGTGCGCCGCCTCGGCCCAGCCGTCGATCTCGGCCCCGACCGCCAGCCGCGATCCAAAGGACAGGTGAAAGATCGGCTCGGTCCGCTTCAGCCGGGGCGTCGCCTTGGCATAGCTGCGGATCGCCGCGATCCGGTGGGTCGGCGCCGGCGAGTCGCCCAGCGCCCCGGCGGCGATCCAGCCGAGGTAGCCGTCCGCCGATGCGTAGCCCCAGGCGCGGTCCGGCTCGGCCGCGAGCACGCGGAAATCGTCCCCGAACAGCACCTCGCGCTGCCGGTTCCCCTCGCCGTCGAGCAGCGGCGCGACCGGGGCGACCACCTGCCGGAGCGTCCCCTCGGTCCGGCGGTCGGCGGGCTGGCAGCGCATCAGAGGGGCAGCAGTGCCGGCAGCGCCTCGAGCAGCGCCCGCGCGCCCTGGCCGACGCCGCCCTTCGGCCGCGCCGGGGCGTCCTTCTGCTGCCAGCCGTAGATGTCGAAATGCATGTATCGCTGCCCGGCGGTGAACCGGCGCAAAAACAGCGCCGCGGTGATCGACCCGGCCATGCCGCTCGACGGCGCGTTGTCGAGGTCGGCGATGCCGGACTCGATCAGCTCTTCGTAGGGCGCATGGAAGGGCAGTTGCCAGACCGGGTCGCGCACCCGCTCCGCCGCCGCCGCCAGCGCCGCCGCGTCCGCCGCGCTGTCGGTGTAGAACGGCGCGATGTCGGGGCCGACCGCGACCCGTGCCGCGCCGGTCAGAGTCGCCATCGACACGGACAGGTCCGGCGCCTCCACGGCGGCGAGCGCCAGCGCGTCGGCGAGCACCAGCCGCCCCTCGGCGTCGGTGTTGTTGATCTCGACCGTCCTGCCGTTGCGCGCGGTCAGGATGTCGCCGGGCCGGAAGGCGTTTCCCGAGACGGCGTTCTCGACCGTCGGGATCAACACCCGCAGCCGCAGCTTCAGCCCCAGGGCCATGATCATCCGGGCGAGCCCCAGCACCGTCGCGGCGCCGCCCATGTCCTTCTTCATCAGCGCCATCGATGCGCCGGGCTTGAGGTTCAGCCCGCCGGTGTCGAAGCAGACCCCCTTGCCGACCAGGGTGAGTGCCGGTCCTTCGGCGCCCCAGGCCAGTTCGATCAGCCGCGGCTCCCGCGCGGCGGCGCGGCCGACGGTGTGGATCAGCGGCAGGTTGGCGTCGAGCAGCGCGCTACCCGTTGTCACCGACACGCAGGCCCCGAAGCTGTCGGCCAGGCGGCGGGCGGCGTCCTCGAGCTCTGCCGGGCCCATGTCGGCGGCGGGGGTGTTGATCAGGTCGCGGGTCAGCACCTCGCCCGCGGCGATCGCCTCGAGCCGGGCCGGGTCGGTGCCGGCGGGGGCCTTGAAGACGCCGGCGACCGGGTCCTTCGCCGCGTAGCGGTCGAACCGGTAGGTCGACAGCAGCCAGCCGAGCCCGGTTTCGTCCGGGTCGAGGCCCTCGGCCCCGCCGGCGAGTTCCCAGGTGCCCTTCGGCAGCCGCGCGATGGCCGCGCCGGCGACGAAGCGCTGCCGGGCACGGGCGGTGCCGTCGCCCAGCCCGACCAGAGCCCCGGAGATGCCGCCGTCGGCGCCGGGCAGCAGCAGCGTGGCCCCCGGCGCCGGCACGAACCCCGAGGCCCGCACCCAGGCCTGCCTGTCGGCGGGCAGCGCCCCCAGCACGACTTCGAACCGCTCCACCGTGCAGAGGTGAACCGGCAGGGCGGGGGCCGCGGCATCGGCAAAGACGGGGTCGGTCATCGGGGGCATCCGGCTATGGCGGTCGGGGATGCGCGGTCGCGCCGCGCCGGGCCAGCCTAGCCGCCGGCCCGGCGACTGCAAGGCCCTGCCGCGGCGCGGCGCCCGTCGGTGCGGGGCCGTGACGGGACGGCGCGGCACGCCGGGCCCCCGTCAGAGCGGCGGGGGCGAGATGTCCTGGTCGATGTCCCAGACCGCCGACAGCGACTGGTCGGCGAGCCGCACCAGCCGCGCGACCGTGGCGGCGAGCGCGCAGGGATCGCGCAACATGGCGCAGGTGCTGACGTTCGCGGCAGCCCGGGCCACGCCGCGAAAGCCCAGTTCCTCGGCCAGTCCGACGATGGACCGCGCGGTGCGGGCGAGATCGGCGAACTGGCAGGCCGCATGCTGGGTCTCGGTCAGGGCGATCCGGTCCGTCAACTGGTCCATCGCCCGGCCGATCACGTGTTCCGCCGCCTTTTCGCCGCGTTCGGCGAACAGCCGCGCGATCGGCGCCGGGTCGAGGCACGGGTCGTCCTGCGGCACGAGCACCGGCACGTCGGTCCAGTCAGCGCGGGCAACGGCAAGATCGGGCTGGGCGTTCTTCATGGCCGGGACTTTCGGCGCGAAGGGTCACCAATCTGTTGATCGCCGGACAAGAAATGGGTCGAAATTCCCGCAAATCATGCGTATCTCCCCAAGGCGAGGACACGCACGACGGACGGAATCGAGGATGGACAAGGCGCGCCCGCTGCCCGACTACCTGCTGCGGCGGTTCCAAGGCTGGAAGGCCAGCACCTACGCCGAGAACCAGGGCTGGTACAAGCGCCTGGCCGAAGAGGGCCAGCGGCCGCGCACGATGGTCATTTCCTGCTGCGACAGCCGGGTGCAGCCGACCTCGATGTTCGAGGCGGACGAGGGCGAGTTCTTCATCCACCGCAACATCGCCGCGCTGGTGCCGCCCTTCGCCCCCGACGGCGCCCACCGCGCGACCTCGGCGGCGGTCGAATACGCGGTCGTCAATCTCAAGGTCTCGAACCTGATCGTGATGGGCCATTCCAACTGCGGCGGCGTCGCCGCCTGTCACGAGATGGCCGCCGGCCGCGCCCCGGAGCTTGAAAGCGAGTCGAGCTTCATCGGCCGCTGGATGGACATCCTGAAGCCCGGCCTGAAGATGATCGAGGACGCCCCCGAGGAGGAACGCCTGACCCGGCTGGAGAAGGCCGCGGTGCTGCTGTCGATCCAGAACCTTGCCGGATTCCCCTTCGTCAGGGAGGCCCGCGACGCCGGAACCCTGTCGGTGCACGGGCTCTGGGCCGATGTCGGCAATGGCGTGCTCGAGGTCTGGATCCCGTCGCGCGGCCAGTTCGTCCCGGTCTGAGACCCTTTCCAGGCGAGCCGCGATCGCCTAGACCCGCGGGACCGACAGCCAAGACACGAGGGGACCGACCCTGTCCGAGATACTCTCCCTTGCCGCGGGCAACCTGATTTCGCCGGTGATCTTGAGCTTCGTGCTCGGTGCGGCGGCGGCGTTGGCCCGGTCGGACCTGAGCGTCCCCGAGGCGGCGGCCAAGGCGCTGTCGATCTACCTGCTGTTCGCGATCGGCTTCAAGGGCGGCGCCAGTGTCGCGGCCCACGGCATCGACGGCCGGCTGCTGGCCACGCTGGGGGCCGGGCTGGTCCTGTCCTTCACGATTCCCTTTGTGGCCTTCGGGCTGTTGCGGACCATCACCCGGCTCGGCACGCTCGACGCGGCGGCGGTGGCGGGCCACTACGGCTCGATCTCGATCGTGACCTTCGTGGCCGCGACCTCGGTGCTGGCGGACCGCGGCATCGCCGCCGAGGGCTACATGGTCGCGGTCGCGGCGGTGATGGAGGCCCCGGCGATCCTGTCCGCGCTCTGGCTGGTGGCGCGCAGCGGCGAGGGCGGCGCCAGGGGCGACCGGATGGATGCCGGGCTGATCCGGGAAATCCTGCTCAACGGCTCCATCGTCCTGCTGATCGGCGCGTTCCTGATCGGGCTCGCCACCGGGCAGGACGGGCTGGACCAGATCTCGTCCTTCATCGTCGCGCCGTTCACCGGGGTGCTGTGCATCTTCCTGCTGGACATGGGACTGGTCGCCGGGCGCGGCCTGCGCCGGGCGCGGGGCGTCCTCGGCATGGGGGCGGTGGTCTTCGGGATGCTGATGCCGCTGGTCGGCGCGAGCCTCGGGCTGGCCATGGGCCTTCTGGTCGGGCTGTCCGCCGGCGGCGTGACGATGCTGATGACGCTGTCGGCCTCGGCCAGCTACATCGCGGTGCCGGCGGCGATGCGGGTCGCGCTGCCCGAGGCGAACCCCTCGATCTACCTGACCCTGTCGCTCGGGGTCACCTTCCCGTTCAACCTGACGATCGGAATCCCGATCTACGTGGCCCTCGCCGGGGCCGTCGCCGGAGGCTGATCCATGCAGACCCACAAGGCCAAGCGCGTCGCCATCATCATCGAGGCGGTCATGGAGCGGCGGCTGACCAAGGCGCTGCGGGACGCCGGCGTGACCGGCTACACCATCCTGCCGGTGCTGGGCGGCTCGGGCCGGTCCGGTCACTGGAGCCGCGAGGGCGAGGTCGGCCGGGCCAGCGGCATGGTGCAGGTCGTCTGCATCATCCGGCCCGAGCGGCTCGACGCCCTTCTCGAAGCCGCCTTCGAGGTGGTCGAGCGCCATATCGGCGTCGTCACGGTGAGCGATTGCGAGGTGCTGCGGGCGGAACGGTTCTGAGACCGGCCGGGCCGTGCTAGACTGCCCCGGACCGAGGCGGAGGGCCGGGCCATGAGGTGGATCATCCGAATCCTTGGGGCGATCGTCGCGGTCACCGCGGTGCTGACCGTGGCGGCCTTCTTCCTGCCGCGCGAGGTCGCCGTCGCCCGCACCACGGTGATCGACGCCCCGCCCGCGGCGATCTTTCCCCACGTCAACGCGCTGCAGGCGACGCAGGCGTGGTCGCCGTGGCTCGACCGCGACCCCGACATCGTGGTCGTCTTCGAGGGACCCGAAAGCGGGGTCGGCAACCGGATGACCTGGACCTCGGAGATGCCGAATGTCGGCAGCGGCAGCCAGCAGATCACCGCCACCGTGCCCGACGCACGGGTCGAGACGGTGCTGGACTTCGGGCCGCAGGGGACCGCCGAGGCCTACCTGTCGCTCGCGCCCTTGGACGGCGGCACCGAGGTGACCTGGGGATTCAGCACCGACACCGGGTTCAACCCGATGGCCCGATGGGTTGGCTTGATGATGGATCGCTGGATCGGCGCCGACTACGAAACCGGGCTCGCCCGGCTCAAGGCGCTGGTCGAGGCGGGCTGACGGGCGGCCCGAGGGACGCCCGCGCCGGTCCTAGCCCTTCTTGAGGCAGCGGGCGCCGAGGGTCTCGGCGATCTGCACCGCGTTCAGCGCCGCGCCCTTGCGCAGGTTGTCGCTGACGCACCACAGGCTCAGGCCATTCTCCACCGTGGAATCCTGCCGGATCCGGCTGATGAAGGTGGCGTAGTCGCCGACGCATTCGATCGGGGTGACGTAGCCGCCGGGCTCGCGCTTGTCGACGACCATGACGCCGGGGGCCTCGCGCAGGATGTCCCGGGCCTCGTCCTCGTCGAGGAAGTCCTCGAACTCGATGTTGATCGCCTCGGAATGGCCGACGAAGACCGGCACCCGGACGCAGGTGGCGGTGACCTTGATCGATGGGTCGACGATCTTCTTGGTCTCGACCACCATCTTCCATTCTTCCTTGGTCGACCCGTCCTCCATGAACACGTCGATCTGCGGGATCACGTTGAAGGCGATCTGCTTCTGGAACTTGGACGGGTCCCTTTCCTGGCCCGGGACATACATCCCCTTGGTCTGGTCCCAGAGCTCGTCCATGCCTTCCTTGCCGGCGCCGGACACCGACTGGTAGGTGGACACCACCACCCGCTTGATCCGGGCGCGGTCGTGCAGCGGCTTCAGCGCCACGACCATCTGCGCGGTCGAGCAGTTGGGGTTGGCGATGATGTTGCGCCTGGCGTAGCCGTCGACCGCTTCGGCATTCACCTCGGGCACCACCAGCGGGATGTCGGGATCGTAGCGGTAGAGGCTCGAATTGTCGATCACCACGCAGCCGGCGGCGGCGGCCTTGGGGGCGTATTTCTTCGTCGCATCCGACCCGATGGCGAACAGCGCGATGTCCCAGCCGGCAAAATCGAACTGGTCGAGGTCGCGGGTCTTCAGGGTCTTGTCGCCAAAGCTCACCTCGGTGCCGAGCGACCGGCGCGACGCGAGCGCGGCGATCTCGTCCACCGGGAACTGGCGCTCGGCCAGGATATTGAGCATTTCGCGGCCCACGTTGCCCGTGGCGCCCGCGACGACGACCCTGTAGCCCATCGGATCACTCCTTGCTGTCGATCGGGCGCGTCATAGGGCAGCCGCCGACGCAAGGGAAGGGGCGGCCTGCGCGGCGGGTCCGCGACGGGATGGCGCGGCGGCAGTTGTGTCAGCCGGGCCCGGCGCCGCCGGTGAAGGCGTCCGCATGGGTCTCGCGCAGCGCCGCCTTCTGGACCTTGCCCATCGTGTTCCGGGGCAGCGCATCGACCACGACCCAGTGGCGGGGCTGCTTGAACCGGGCCAGCCGGTCGGCGATCCCGGCGGCCAGCGCGGCCGGATCCGGCCGCGCCCCCGGGGCGGCGGCGACCACCGCGACCACGCCTTCGCCCATGTCCGGGTGCGGCACGCCGATCACCGCGCTCTCGGCCACGCCGGGCAGCGCGTCGATCGCCTCCTCCACTTCCTTCGGGTAGATGTTGAGCCCGCCCGAGATGATCAGGTCCCTGGCCCGCCCGACGATGGTGACGTAGCCGTCCGGCCCCTGCGTCGCGAGATCGCCGGTGATGAAGAACCCGTCCGGGCGCATCTCGGCGGCGGTCTTGTCGGGCATCCGCCAGTAGCCGCGGAACACGTTGGGGCCGCGCACCTCCAGCACGCCGACCTCGCCGCGCGGCAGTTCGCGGCCCTCCGGGTCGCAGACCTTCACCTCCACCCCCGGCAGGGGCAGGCCCACGGTGCCGGGCCGGCGGTCGCCGTCGCAGGGGTTGGAGGTGGTCATGTTGGTTTCGGTCATGCCGTAGCGTTCGAGGATCCGGTGCCCGGTGCGGGCCTCGAACTCGCGGTGCGTCTCGGCCAGAAGCGGCGCCGAGCCGGAGACGAACAGCCGCATCCCGGCGCAGGCCGGCTCATCGAACCGGGGATCGGCCAGCAGACGGGCGTAGAAGGTCGGCACCCCCATCATCGCGGTGGCGCGGGGCAGGGCGGCGAGAACCGCCTCGGTGTCGAACTTCGGCAGGAAGATCATCGCCCCGCCGGTCAGCAGCGCGATGTTGGTCGCCACGAAGAGCCCGTGCGTGTGGTAGATCGGCAGCGCGTGCAGCAGCACGTCGGCGTCGGTGAACCGCCAGAGACCGGCCAGCGCCCGGGCGTTGGACAACAGGTTGTCCTGGCTCAGCATCGCCCCCTTCGACCGCCCGGTGGTGCCCGAGGTGTAGAGGATGGCGGCAAGATCGTCGGGGCCCGCCTCGGCGACCGGCCCGTCCTCGGGCTGGCCTGCGGCGAGATCGAGAAGGGTGCCGCCGCCCCAGTCCAGCGTCTGCACCTCGGCGCCGTGCCGGGCCGCCAGACCGGCCAGCCCCGCCGCCGCGTCGGGGGCGGTCACCAGCAGCCGGGCCCCGGAATTGCCGATGAAATAGTCCAGTTCGGCGGCGGTGTAGGCGGTGTTGAGCGGCAGGAAGACGAGGCCCGACCGCACGCAGGCGGCGTAAAGCGCAAGCATCTCGGGGCATTTCGGCGCCTGCACCGCGACCCGGTCGCCCGGTTCGAGGCCGAGCCCGTCCAGTGCCTGCGCCAGCCGGGCGGCCAGCGCGACGAAGTCGCCGTAGCTCAGCACCGATCCGCCGGGCAGGTGCAGGAACGGGCGGGCGGAGCCGCGATGCGGGGCGAAAAGCGAGTCGTGGAGCGAATTGGCCATGCCGCCTGCTTATCGCCGATGGCCGGGCCGGGTGAAGACCCCCGCGCCGCCGTCGCGTCCGATCTGGTGCGCCCCGCCGAGCCGGCCGGGTCAGAGCGCCCGGCTGTGCCGGTCCGGTCAGAGCGCCCGGCTGTGCCGGCCTTCGGGCATCGCGTAGGCGTCGAGGTGCTGGGCCGCGAGCCGGGCGATCAGCCGGGCGCTCTCGGTCAGCCGCAGGCTGTCGCCGCGGTCCTCGATGAAGGCGCCGAACTGGTCGATCAGCGACGCGGAACGGGCGCGCAGCGCGGGCACCGGCTCGGCGAAGCGCTCCGCCAGCCCGGCGAAGTCCAGCTCGAACCGGCACATCAGCATCTCGATCATCGCCGAGCGCAGGTCGTCCTCTCGGGACATCCTGTGGCCGCGGGCGGTGGCGAGCTGGCCGTCCTGGATCGACCGCGCGTAGCGGGACGAGGTTGAATGGTTCTGCGCGAATCCCTGCGGGAACCGCGAGATCGCCGAGGCGCCGAGCCCGATCAGGATCTCGGCCGGATCGTCGGTGTAGCCCTGGAAATTGCGGTGCAGCGCGTTGTTGCGCGCCGCCACGGCAAGGCTGTCGCCGGGGCGGGCATAATGGTCGATGCCGATCTCCTCGTAGCCGTCCCAGACGAACAGCCGGCGGGCGGTGTCGAACAGGTCGAGCCGGGTCTCGGCGTCGGGCAGCGAATCGGTGGGAATCATCACCTGCCGCTTGGCCATCCACGGCACGTGGGCGTAGCCGTAGAGCGCCACCCGGTCCGGCGACAGCGACAGCACCCGCTGCACCGTGTCCGACATCCGGGCGCGGGTCTGGTGCGGCAGGCCGTAGAGGATGTCCATGTTGAGCGAGGTCACCCCGGCGCCGCGGATCAGGTCCACCACGTCGCGGGTCAGCGGGAAGGGCTGTTCGCGGCCGATCGCGGCCTGCACCGCCGGGTCGAAATCCTGCACCCCGATCGAGGCGCGGGTCATCCCGGCGGCGGTCAGCGCGTCGAGCCGGGCGGCGTCGATCTCGGTCGGGTCGATCTCGACCGAGAACTCGATATCCCCGGTCCAGGGCCGGAACGCACGCAGTTGCGCGCCGAGGTCGGCAAGCATTGCGGGCGGCAGGATCGTCGGAGTGCCGCCGCCGAGGTGGATGCGGGCGATCCGCACCTCCGGGTTCAGGTGCCTGTCGATCAGCGCCAGTTCGGCCTTCAGGGTGGCGAGATAAGGCACCAGCGGCCGGTCGGTGGACGTGCCCTGGGTGCGGCAGGCGCAGAACCAGCAGAGCCTGCGGCAATAGGGAATGTGAAGGTAGAGAGAGATTCCGGCGCCCGGCGGAATCGCGCCGATCCACCCCGCGACCGTTTCCTCCGAGACGGTTTCGCCGAAATGATTGGCAGGCGGGTAGCTCGTGTAGCGCGGGACCCGAGCGTCGAATAGTCCCAGTTGGCGCAATCGGTCACGCGAAGTCATTGCGAACCCTCGTTGAGAAGTTGATATTGGACGAAACCGGTGCCGGACGCCCCAGACGGAGTGCGCGATGACTCAAGCCATCGCCGATGATCAGTGCAGTGACTGTCCAATTCGCCACCGCGCGGTTTGCGCGAAATGCGATGCGGACGAGCTCGAGATCCTCGAAGAGATCAAGTATTACCGCAATTACGAGGCGGGCCAGACGATCTGCTGGGCCGGTGACGACATGGGCTTCGTCGCCTCGGTCGTGCGCGGCGCGGCAACGCTGTCGCAGACCCTCGAGGATGGCCGCACCCAGATGGTCGGCCTGCTCCTTGCCTCGGATTTCATCGGCCGCCCCGGTCGCAGCGTGTCGCTCTACGACGTGACCGCGGTAAGCGACGTGACGCTGTGCTGTTTCCGGCGCAAGCCCTTCGAGGCGCTCATGGCGTCGACCCCGCACATCGCCGAGCGGCTGCTCGTCATGACGCTCGACGAACTGGACGCGGCCCGGGAGTGGATGCTGATCCTCGGCCGCAAGACCGCCCGCGAGAAGATCGCGAGCCTGCTGGCGATCATCGCCCGCCGCGAGACCGCGATGGGCATGCTCGCCCCGTCCGGGCCGGTGCTCGTCGAACTGCCGCTCACCCGCGAGGCGATGGCCGATTACCTCGGCCTCACGCTCGAGACGGTGAGCCGGCAGATCTCGGCGCTGAAGCGCGACGGGGTGATCCACCTGGAGGGCAAGCGCCGGATCGCCATTCCCGACATGCAGAAACTGATGCTGGAAACCGGCGACGACGTCGACGGCGGCTTCATCGTCTGATCCCCGGCCGGTCCGGCGGGTCCCGGCGTATCCGCGCCGCCCCGCCATCAGTGCGCGATGAAGAGGGGCGTTTCCGCCGCCTCGAGCATGTCGCGGGTCGGCCCGCCCAGCATGGCCTCGCGCAGGCGGGAATGGCCGTAGGCGCCCATCACGATCAGGTCGCAGCCGTGTTCGCGGGCGAACCGGATCAGGCAGTCCGAGACCCGCGGCAGGGTCCGCGACAGGATCGAGACCTCGGCCCGCACGCCGTGCCTGGACAGCATGATGCAGAGCGCCCCGCCCGGATCCGACCGTTCCGGTGAATGCGGCGGCGGATCGACCATCACCACGTCCACGTGTTCCGCCGCCGTCAGCAGCGGCAGGGCATGGCGCATGGCGGTGAGCGCCTCGGGGCTTTCGTCCCAGGCCAGCAGGACGCGGCGCGGCGCGGGGTCCATTTCCAGGTCGGCCCCGACGACCAGCACCGGCGCGCCGGTGCCGAACAGTGCCGCCTCCAGCGCCGCGACCTGCAGCGGACCGGCCAGCCGGCCATAGGGCCGGGCGCAAACGATCAGGTCGGCGTAGCGGGCCATCCGGGCCACGCCGCTTTCCAGCCCCATGTGGGGCATCACCACCGGCTCGACCAGCGTCGTGGGCTTGCCGGACAGCGTCTCGCGCGCCCAGGCGGCGAGGGTCTCGGCCCGGTCGCGCGCCTCGGCGGCGCCGGTCTCGAGCAGGACGCCCGCCGCCCCGGCGGGGAGCGGCTCGAACCGGGTCTGGTCGATCCCGAGGCAATAAACATCGAGATGCGCCGGCGTGTCGCCGGCGAGGCGCGCCGCCGCCGCGAGGGTGGAGCGGTCCGCTTCCTGATCCGTGACGATCGCGGCGATCGTTCTGTAGGCCATTGATCTTCCTCAGCGATTTCGTTCCGGCGGAAAGCTGGCGGACCTGCATCCGGGTTCAACATGCCGCAGGATCGACCCCGGCTGCATTGATCCCCGTCAAATTCGGTTCCGGACGGCGTTGATTTGGATCAAGGCGCCCGGCCGCCGGGCCATGACAAGGACGGATCAATGTGACGGGTCCGGGCGGCGTGCGCGCCGGCAACCGGGCGGGAACAAGGGAAAACGAAACGATGTGGGATTGGATCAAGATCGCGGTCCTCGGGCTGATCGCCCTGTTCGCCGCGCTCGCGGCGAACTGGGCGCGCGATATCGCCTACCAGGTGCACGCGCTGATCATCATGCTTGTCGCGGCGGGAATGTTCGTCTGGCAGGTGCGGCAGACCGGCGGCCCGAAACAGGCCGTGGCGGCGGACGGCTACAGCGACGAGGTGATCCGCTACGGCGTCATCGCCACGGCGCTGTGGGGGGTCGTCGGCTTCCTCGCGGGGGTGTTCATCGCCTTCCAGCTCGCCTTTCCGGCGCTGAACTTCGAATGGGCGCAGGGATACGCGAACTTCGGTCGGCTGCGGCCGCTGCACACCTCGGCGGTGATCTTCGCCTTCGGCGGCAACGCGCTGCTCTGCACGTCGTTCTACATCGTGCAGCGGACCAGCGCGGCGCGGCTCTGGGGCGGCAACCTCGCGTGGTTCGTGTTCTGGGGCTACCAGCTGTTCATCGTGCTGGCGGCGACCGGCTACCTGCTGGGCGGCACCCAGGGCAAGGAATACGCCGAGCCGGAATGGTACGTCGATCTCTGGCTGACCATCGTCTGGGTCGCCTACCTCGCGGTGTTCCTCGGCACGATCATCAAGCGCAAGGAACCGCACATCTACGTCGCCAACTGGTTCTTCCTGAGCTTCATCGTCACCGTCGCGATGCTGCACGTGGTCAACAACCTGTCGATCCCGGTGTCGCTCTTCGGCTCGAAGTCGGTGCAGGTCTTCGCCGGGGTGCAGGACGCCATGACCCAGTGGTGGTACGGCCACAACGCGGTGGGCTTCTTCCTGACCGCGGGCTTCCTCGGGATGATGTACTACTTCGTCCCGAAACAGGCCGAGCGGCCGGTGTTCAGCTACAAGCTGTCGATCATCCACTTCTGGGCGCTGATCTTCC
>JBFKOW010000009.1:0-38299 GCA_041628615.1 Paracoccaceae bacterium
CCCCCCCCCCCCGCCGGTCGCTCTGCCGGCTGCGGCCGGCCGTCGATACCCGGACCGCCCGTGGCGGGACCGGACACATGAGGAACAGGGGGATCTGCGGCAATGTCTGACGGACGCTCGTCGGGATTTGGAGGCTTCATCGCGGTTCTGGTCGTGGTCCTGCTGGCCGTCGGCCTGTTCCGGACCACCGGGTCCGAACCCGGGATAACGGCCGAGGAGGCCGCCGCCGCCCGCGCCGCCACCGGCGGGGCGATGACGCTCGAGGACATCCTCCGCCGGCAGGCGGGGGGCGAGGTCGACATGGCCTTCCGCGCCGCCGAGACCGGCAACCCCGAGATCGCCGCGCCGCTCACCGGGCAGCTCGGCACCCTTGGCGGGGCCTCGGACCCCGAACTCTGGCGCGCCGCCCGGTTCGGCGCTGCCGACGTCACCACCCAGGTCCGCGCCCCCGCCGCCGGGCTGCTGATCCAGGACAGCGGCATGGCCTGGCTGCAGTTCCGCGAGGGGCCTCTGCTGAAATGGGGCGGCCTGTCGCTGCTGGGCATGATCGGCCTGCTGATCCTGTTCTACGCCGGCCGGGGCCGGATCATGATCGACGGCGGCCTGTCGGGGATCACCATCGAGCGGTTCAAGCCGGTCGAGCGGTTCGCCCACTGGCTGCTCGCCGGATCGTTCATCCTGCTCGGGATCACCGGGCTGGTGTCGCTGTTCGGGCGCAAGGGGCTGATCCCGTGGATGGGGCTCGACGCCTACGCCGCGCTCGCCTCCTGGTCCAAGCTGATCCACAACAACGTGTCCTGGGCCTTCATGCTGGCCCTCGTGATGGTCTTCGTGATGTGGGTCGTCCACAACATCCCCGGCCGCCACGACATCGAGTGGTTCCGCCAGGCCGGTGGCCTGTTCTCGGCCAACAGCCACCCCCCGGCGAAGAAGTTCAACGGCGGCCAGAAGCTGATCTTCTGGGGCACCATCGTGCTCGGCGCGTCGATCTCGGCCTCGGGGCTGTCGCTGCTGTTCCCGTTCGAACTGCCGATGTTCGCCAAGACCTTCGCGGCGATGAACGCCACCGGGCTGCCGGAGGTGGCCGGCTTCGGGCCGCTGCCCGATCAGCTCACCCCCCATGCCGAGATGCAGCTTTCCCAGGCCTGGCACGCCATCGTCAGCTTCGCGATGATGGTGATGATCATCGCCCATATCTACATCGGGTCGGTGGGGATGCAGGGCGCCTTCGACGCGATGGGCTCGGGCCATGTCGACCTGCAATGGGCGAAGGAGCACCACGCGCTCTGGGTCGAGGAGGCCGAGGCGAAGGGCACCCTGAAGGTGGACGCGCCGCAATCCTCCGCCGGCCAGCCGGCCGAGTGAGGTGCGGGCGCCGCTGGCCATCGCCGGCCTCGCCGCCGCCCTCGCCGGCTGGGCCGCGGCGGCGGATTTCCGGGTGTTCGAGGGGCATGGCGGGCCGATCATGGCCGCCGCGGTCTCGGCCGACGGCCGCACCGCGCTGACCGCCAGCTTCGACAACTCGGTCGGGGTCTGGGACCTCGGCTCCGGGGCCGTGACCTGGCTCGACGGGCACACCGCGGCGGTCAAGACGGCGGTGTTCCTCGGCGAAGGCCGGGCGGCCTCGGCGGGGGACGATTTCGCGGTGACGCTGTGGGACCTCGGCAGCGGCGCGGCGCTGGCCCGGCTCACCGGGCACCAGGGCCAGGTGAAGGCGCTGGCGGTGTCGCCCGATGGCGCGCTGCTGGCCTCGGCAAGCTGGGACGGCACCGTGGGGCTCTGGGACGCCGCCACCGGCGCCAGCCGGGGCTTTCTCGACGGGCACCGCGGCGCGGTCAACGACGTGGCCTTCACCGGCGACGGGACGGGGCTGTTCTCGGCCTCGGCGGACGGCACGATCCGGCTCTGGGACCTGACGGAAGGCGCCGACCCCTACGGAGACATCGTGGTCCGCCACGGCTTCGGCACCACCGAACTGCTGGTCGACGCGGCGGCGGGCTGGCTGGCCTACGGCGCGGTGGACGGCGGCACCCGGGTGCTGGCGCTCGACGGGCTGACCGAGATCGCCGACCTGACGCTGGATCGCCGGCCGATCCTCGCGCTGGCGGCGGCGCCCGACGGCAGCCAGATCGCGGTGGGCGACGGCGAAGGGTTCATCATGGTGGTGGAGACCGGAACCTGGCAGATCGTGCAGGATTTCCGCGCCGCGGTGGACGGCCCGGTCTGGGCGCTGGCCTATACCGCCGACGGCAGCGGCCTGCTGGCCGGCGGGATCGAGGACGTGGCCTATCTCTGGCCGGTCGGGGCCGAGACCGGGCCGCTGTTTTCCGGCGCGCCCCGCGCGTTCCAGCGCGACCCGGCGACGATGACCAACGGCGAGCGGCAGTTCCAGCGCAAGTGCGCCGTCTGCCACAGCCTGACCCCGTCGAGCGAACGGCGGGCCGGGCCGACGCTGCAGGGCCTGTTCGGGCGGCCCGCGGGCACGGTGGCCGACTACAGCTATTCCGACGCGCTGCTGGGCTCCGGCATCGTCTGGGGCGACGAGACCATCGACCTGCTGTTTGACCTCGGCCCGGAACACTATATCCCGGGGACCAAGATGCCGATGCAGCGGATCGCGGCGCCGGAGGACCGCCGGGATCTGATCGAGTTCCTGCGGGGCAACACCTGAGCAAAGGGAGACGGGTGATGCGAGCGATGTTCACGGCCTTCGCGGCCATCGCGGTGATCGGTATCGCGGCCTATTTCGGGCTGCAGCAGGCGGGCTTTTCCTCATCGGAACGGCAGGCCGGGGACGCGGTCCGCCTTGACTGACCGGGCCCGGGACGGGACGGGACGCGGCGGCGCGGATGGGTGAAATCGCCGACGGCCTCGCGGCGGCGTTCCGGCTGCTGGTGTCGCTCGATTCCGACCTGCTCGAGATCACGCTCAGGTCGCTTCAGGTCACCCTGACGGCGGTCGCCATCGCGGCGGCGCTGGGGGTGCCGATGGGGGCCTGGCTGGCGCTCAGCCGGTTCCGCCACCGCCGCGCCACCATCGCGGTGCTGAACGCGCTGATGGGGCTGCCGCCGGTGGTGGTCGGGCTCTTCGTCTACCTGCTGCTGTCGCGCAGCGGACCGCTGGGCGTGCTGGGCCTGCTGTTCACGCCCACCGCGATGATCATCGCCCAGGTCATCATCGCCACCCCGCTGATCGCCTCGATCTCGCACCAGGCGATCCGCGACCTCTGGGCCGAGTATCACGACCTGCTGATCTCGCTGAACGCGTCGAAGGCGCAGCGGATGCGGACCCTGATCTGGGACGGGCGGCGGTCGCTGCTGACCGCGACGCTGGCGGGCTTCGGCCGGGCCATCGGCGAGGTGGGCGCGATCATGATCGTCGGCGGCAACATCGACCACGCGACGCGGGTGCTGACCACCGCCATCGCGCTCGAGACCTCGAAGGGCAACTTCTCGCTGGCGCTGGGGCTGGGCTTCGTGCTGATCGGGCTCGCCATCGCCATCAACCTCGCCATCCACGCCCTGTCCCGGACCGAACGGGAGGGCCGGTGGTGAGCATCCTGCCGCTGGAACTGGCCAGGGTCACGGTGGTGCGCCGGGGCAAGACGATCATCGGCCCGGTGGACCTGACCATCGCGCCCGGGGGGCTGACCGTCATCCTCGGGCCGAACGGGGCCGGCAAGACCACGCTCCTGCGCACCATGCACGGGGTCGAGCGGGCCAGCGGCGGGGCGCTGCGCTGGCACGGGCCGCGCGGCGACGCCGACCTGCGCCAGAGCTTCGTGTTCCAGACCCCGATCGTGTTGCGGCGCAGCGTGGTCGAGAACATCGCCTACCCGCTGCTGATCCGGGGGCGGGCGAAGGCCGCGGCCCGCGCCGCTGCCGCCGACTGGGCCGGGCGGGTCGGCCTCGCCGCCGCCCTCGACCGTCCGGCGCAGGTCCTGTCCGGCGGCGAGCGGCAGAAGATGGCGCTGGCGCGGGCGCTGATCACGGGCCCCGAGATCGTCTTTCTCGACGAGCCCACCGCCAACCTCGACGGCCGCTCGATGCGCGAGATCGAGGCGATCCTCGTGGCGGCCCGCGACCGGGGCACCCGGCTGGTGCTGGCGACCCACAATCTCGGGCAGGCGCGGCGGCTGGGCACCGAGATCGTGTTCCTGCACAACGGGCTGGTGCACGAGGCCGCCAGCGCCGAAGCCTTCTTCGCCGGTCCCGCCACGGCCGAGGCGCGGGCCTTCCTCAACGGTGACATCGTAGTCTGAAGGATATCGTCATGCCGGGTCTCCGCCGTCTCTGGGCCGCCGCCCTGATCCTCCTTGCCGCCTCCGCCGCCAGCGCCGAGAGCCTGCGCATCGCGGTCACCACCTCGTTCCAGAATTCCGGTCTGTCCGACGTGCTGCTGCCGCGGGCCGCGGCCGAGATCGGGATCGACGTGGAACTCGTGGTCGTCGGCACCGGGCAGGCGCTGCGGCTCGGCCGGGCCGGGGACGTGGACGCGATCCTCGTCCATTCCCGCGCCGCCGAGGAGGAATTCGTGGCCGAGGGCTACGGCACCCACCGGCGCGAGATCATGTACAACGACTTCGTCATCGTCGGCCCGGCGGCCGACCCGGCCGGGGTCGGCGGAACCGAGACCGCCGCCGCCGCGCTGGCCGCGATCCGGGACGCCGCCGCGCCCTTCGTCAGCCGCGGCGACGACAGCGGCACGCACCGCCGGGAACTGGCGCTGTGGGAGACCGCGGGCGGGGTGCCCGAGGGACCGTGGTATCGCGGCGTGGGGGCGGGAATGGGCGCGACGCTCAACACCGCCGCCGGGATGGGGGCCTACGTGCTCGCCGACCGGGCGAGCTGGCTCAACTTCGGCAACAAGGCGGACCTCGCGATCCTGCTCCAGGGCGACCCGGCGCTGTTCAACCAGTATGCCTACCTGCCGGTGAACCCGGCCCGGCACCCACATGTGCGCCACGACCTCGCCCTGCGGTTCGAGGACTGGCTGACCGCGCCCGGAACCCAGGCGGTCATCGGCGGCTACACGATCGGGGGAGAGGCGCTCTTCGTGCCGAACGCCCGCTAGGGCGGCCGGCGGGGCACCGGGCGGCAGCCGTCGCGGCCGCCCGGCGCTGCCGCCTCAGGCGGCGGTTTCCTCGGCCTGCTTGCGGGCGCCGACCCGCTGGGTCATCGGCGTCAGGTTGTTGAGCGACTGCAGGTGCAGGTAGCACAGCTCCAGCTCGTCCGACTTGGCCATCGCGGCGAGGGTCTCGGCCGGCAGGTTGCGCAGCTTCTCGCGGTTGATCGTCTTGAACCCGGTCAGCTGCGTGCGCTGGCCGCCGGCGAGGTTGAACTGGGCCTGCGCCGGCTCCAGCAGGTCCAGCTCGACCAGCCGCTTGGCGAAGGCTTGGGTGCGGGTGAACTGCGCCTGGTACTCGGTCGAGAAGGCCAGCACGTTCTCCAGATACTGGGTCCGGTTGCCGTCCTCGTCGAACAGCCGCTCGCCGCGGCCGTCCTTGTTCAGCCCCTCGTAGCTCTCGTCGATGCAGAGGGTGAAGGTCTGCTGGTCCTCCGAGGCGGCAAAGACGAACGGGTAGCGGCGCAGGAAGGCCGGGACATAGCGCCCGTCCCAGGTGCCGTCGGATTTCAGGCAGGCGTTCTCGCCCTCCTTCATCCCGAGGATCACCGAGGGGAACACCACCTCGCCGTCGCCGGCGAAGATGATCGCGTATTCCAGCGCCGAGGCCGAGAACTCGGCGGCGAGGATCGGCACGGAGTTGATCTCGCGGGCGAAGTTGTAGGTGCCGGTCGACTTCACCGACCAGCCCTTGTGCGCCTCCACCGATATCGGCACCGCGCGTTCGTAGATCATCAGTTGCTTGGCCATCTGTTCGGCTCTTCCCTTGTTTCGTCAGGTTGCGTTGGTCCGGCCGCGGGGGCCGGGAAATCGGTCTCCGGCGCGGCTCAGTTCCGCTGGTCGGCGACGAAGATGCCGAAGATCTGGCCGTCCGGCCCCTCGGCGTAGAAGGTGCCCCCGGCCTCGGCCGGGCCGTTGCCGTCGCCGCCGAAGAAGCTGCCGGTGGCGGCGAAATCGTCGATCGTGCCAAGCGGCTGGATCACCACGCCGCCGCTGGTCATCTCGATGCCGCTGCCCGCGGCGTCGGCGAAGATCGCGTCCCCGGCGCCGTTCAGGATCGCCAGGTCGCTGAGCGTGACCTTGTCGAAGGGCACGCCGGCGCCGCTGAGCGACTCCATCACCACGTCGACGAGACCCGAGGTGAAATCGGCGCTCAGGGTCAGATCGCCCACCGCCTCGAACCCGCTCGCGCCGCTGCCGCCGCCGGTCAGGACGCCGCCGACCACCGACTGCCCGCTGAAGGTCGCGCTGCCGCCGGGCAGGTCCTGGTGACGGGTCGCGACGCCGACGAGGAAGGTGTCGCTCAGCCCGCCGCGGGTCACGGTGACCGGGATCAGGAAGTCGTAGGTGCCGGTGAAGGCCGCGGCATTGCTGGGCGAGACGGTCGTGGTGCCATCGCTCCAGGTGTTGCCGCTGCGGCCGTTGGCGTCGACGATCAGCCCGGCGATGTCGAGCGCGTCGGTGTCGCGGGTCAGGGTGCCGCGCAGGTTCTCCAGATCGATGACGAGCCCGCCCGAATCGCGGTCGAAGCCGACGGCACGCACCGTGCTGTCGCCCGGCACGGTGCTGTTGAAGGTCTGGTAGGTGAACACCGTCTGCGGACCGCCGTCGCCGCCGCCGCCGCAAGCGGCCAGCCCGGTCAGGAGTGCCAGCGCCACCGCGCCCCGCCGCCCCGTTGTCGTCATGTGCAAAGTCCTCGCCTCGGTTCTCTCGGAGGGTCCGTCTGGTCCGACTGTCTCAGGTCAGGATGAAGCTGTCGGCGGTCAGGTCCGCCGTCGCGATGCCGTGCAGGATGATCGTCGTGCCCTCGGCCACGAAGGTCGCGTGGCCGCCGATGTCGCTGACCGCCGCGCGGGCGTCGGCGGCGCTGGCCAGCGTGGCGAAGCCCGCCAGTTCGATCACGTCGACGCCGATCTCGAAGTCGCGGTCGAAGCCGAAGGCCTGGTAGCCGTTGGCCTGCGAATAGGTCACGCCGTCGAAATCCGCGATCCGGTTGGTGCCCTCGGAGGGGGCGAAGACAAAGGTGTCGGCGCCGATCCCGCCGCGGGCCACGTCGTCGCCCGCGCCGGGGGTGAGCCGGTCCGCGCCGCCGAGGATCGACGACACCGCGTCGCCGTCCAGCACGTCGCGGCCGTTGCCGCCGGTCAGGTCGTCCTGCCCGATGCCGCCCTCGAAATGGTTGCTGTCGGCCCCCGCCGCGCCGTTGGTGACGGTGTTGGTGCCGCTCAGCACGCTGACCCGGTCGTCGCCCGCGCCGGCCTCGATGACGTCGTCGCCCGCCGGGTCGGTGATCAGGTCGTTGCCGCCGCCGCCGCGGACCGTGTCGTCGCCGGTGCCGGTGTCGATCCGGTCGTTGCCGTCGGTGCCGGTGACATCGACGCTGCCCGGCCCGAAAAAGGCCGTCGCGCCGTTGCCGGTCAGCACGTAGGTGATGCCCGCCAGGTCCTCGTCGCGGCCCTCGATCTCGAGGCTGAACGCGACCGGCACGCCCTTCGACACCGTCGAGAAGGTCTCGGTCACCGTCTGCCCGCCGTTCAGCGCCTGCAGGTTCGTGGTCAGGAAATAGGTGAAGGCGGTGCCGTCGGCGCTGATCTCGATCCGGCCGTTGGCGGATTGCAGGGTGGCCCCGGCAAGGTCGGGGTCGTCGTTCTGGTCCGGGTCGAAGATCGCGAAACTGCCGGAATAGGAGGCGAAATCCTCGGTCAGCGGGATCGACAGCGCCGGGGTCAGGGTGACTTCGGCGGCGTCGTCCTTGCCGGTGAACTCGATCACCACGTCGCGCTGGCTGCCGTTCGAGGCGGTGAGCAGGACCACGTCCTGGATCGTCTCGCCGTCGCCGAGGAAGTCGAGCAGCGCCGCGCCCGAGACGGTGTAGACCCAGCGCTCGCTCGACGCCGCGGGGGTGACCACCAGCGCGCCGTAGCTGCCGGTGCCCTCGGGGGTGGTCCCGGCGGCGGTGTCGAAGCGCGCGGTCGGGTCGTTGGTGTCGGTGATCGAGAACAGGCCCTCGGCCTCGGTCTCGTCGGCGCGCAGGTCGATGGTGCCGAAGAAGCTGCCGGAATAGCTGACCGTGGTGTTGGTGGGGACGAAGGAGATCGCGGGCGGGGTGCCGTCGGCGATGTCGCCGAGGTCGATGATCCCGTCCGCGTCGCCGTCCAGCGCCTTGAGGTTCTCGATCCCGCCCAGCAGGCCGATCAGCACGCCGTTGTCGACCGCGCCGGCGCCCGGCGCGGCGATGCCGATGTCGTTGATGCCGTCGTTGTTCACGTCGCCGAGCGAGACGCCGACCGGCGCGTCGCCCAGCGGCCCGAGGTCGAGCCCGGTCAGGACGTAGCCCTGCGCCGCGCTCAGGCCGTCGAGGTTCAGCGTCCCGGTGCCCAGCGCGCCGCCGAAGACGATGTAGCCGGTGACCGTTCCGCTGCCCGGGTCGGTGCCGAGGACCAGCAGGTCGTCGGCGCCGTCGCCACTCACGTCGCCGATTCCGGTCGCCACCAGTCCGGCCCGCGCGCCGGCCGCGTTGCTGGTCAGGGTCAGCCCGCCGCTGCCCAGCGCGCCGAGGTCGATGTCGGCGCCGAAGCCGCCCGCGCCCTTGCCGTAGACGACGTAGACCTCGCCGCTGTTGTTGGCCGCGCCGTCGTGGTTCGGGGCCGAGATCAGCAGGTCGGCGGTGCCGTCGCCGTTCAGGTCGCCGGCATCCGACACGTCCACCCCGGCGCCGTCGAAGGCGGCGATGCCGGTGAGCCGGAAGCCGTTGCTGCCGTCGAGCGCCGACAGGTCGAGCCCGGTCAGCGGGTCCGACCCGAGGGTCCCGAACACGACGTAGGCCGCGCCCGCGCCGCTGCCCGGGTCATCCGCGCCGGGGGCAGCGATCACGATGTCGGCCAACCCGTCGCCGTTGATGTCGGACAGCCCCGACACCGCGCCGCCCAGCCCGTCGAGCGCGGCGATGCCGTCGACGCTGGCGGTCTCGGACCCGGTCGCGGAATGGCCCACGGCCAGCACCCGGCCCTGCCCGGCGAGGTTGCCGGACCCGAAGCCGGGCAGGCCGACGAGGATCTCGTCCTTGCCGTCGCCGTCGAAGTCGGCGAAGCCCAGCGTCGAGCCCTCGGTCAGGCCGGCGATCGACACCGCGAGGCCGGTGGTGCCGGTCAGGTCGGCGGCGGTCAGGTCGGAGCCGAGGACGCTCGCGCCGCCGTAGATGACGTAGAGATTGCCGGCGTCGAGCAGCGCGGCGTCGCCGATCCCGTCGCCGTCGAAGTCGAAGCCGCCCAGCACCTGAAACCCGGCCGAATCGCCGCTGCCGCCGGTCGAGAAGGTGATCCGGGTCAGGTTGCTGGCGTCGGTTAGGATGCCGTCGCCGACCCCGCTGTCGGCGCCGCTGTAGAGCAGCGCGCCCACCGGGTCGTCGCCCGGCGTGCCGATGATGAATTCCGCAATGCCCGAACTGCCGTCGTCGAGATTGCCGGCGGTGGAGGCGGATGCGCCGAGGAGGTCGGAGTCGCCGCCCTCGATGATGAAATAGGCTGCCCCCGCCATCTGCTCTCTCTTGCCTGCCCGTTGCGTGGACCGAGTAAACACGCATTGGGTGTCCTCGGCAACGCTCGCGTCCCGCGCGAGTGCCGCGCCGGGCCGCGGACCGCGGCGCCCGCGCCAGCCCGCGGCCCCGCGCGCCGCGTGGAACAAGGGGCGGCGCTTGCTGGCGGCCGGTCCGGGCCGTAGGACTGGGCCATGACCGCTTTCCCCTGGATCGACACGCTGACCGGCGCCGCCGCGGTCGAAACGGCGGCCCGGATGGGGATTCTGGACGGCCACGGATCGAATCGACCCGGCCTCCTGGTCGGCTGTCTCGTCGGTCTCGGGGTGCTGCGGCCCGAGGCGGACCCCGACGGGCCCGGCCTGACGCCCGGCTTCGCCGCCGCCTGGCGCGATTACCGCGCCGACATCCTCGCCCGCGCCCGGTTCTACTGCCGCGCCGCCGCCGACGTGGCGGGCGGCCTCGACGACCTGTTCACCGACCTGCCCGCGTTCATGGAGCGGTCGGCCACGTTCCGGCTGTTCCGCTACGACAAGGCGCTGGGCACCGATCCCGAAAGCCTCGCCGCGACCGCCGAATGGGTCGACTACCTCGAGGCGCTGTCGCGGACGGAGATCCCGCATCTGCTGCCCGACCTGCCCTTCGGCCGCGGCGACAGGGTGCTCGAGATCGGCGGCAACACCGGGCTCTTCGCCGCGGCGATCGGCGCGGCGACAGGGGCCGAGGTCACCGTGCTCGACCTGCCGGCGGTCTGCGCGCTGGGCCGGCGGCGGCGGCCGGGGCTGCGGTTCGTGGCCGGCGACGGGCGCGACGGGGCGCAGGTGGCGGCGGCGGGGCAGGGCGCGCGGCACGTCCTGTTCAAGTCGGTGCTGCACGACTGGCCCGACCCCGAGATGGCGCGGATGCTGGGCCATGCCGCCGACCTCGTGCCGCCGGGCGGGACGGTGGTGATCTGCGAACGCGCCGCGCCGCGGCCCGCCGACCTCGCCGCCGGATCGATGCAGGCGGTGGCCAACCTTGTCTTCGCGCCGTTCTACCGGGGCGGCGAGGCTTATCGCGGGCTGCTCGCGGCGCGCGGCTTCGCGGTCGAGACCCGGCGGGTCGAGATCGACATGGAGTTCGAGATCGTGATCGGGCGGCGGCCGTGATCTGCGTGTCGGGCATCCCGGGGTCGGGCAAGTCGACGCTCTGCGACGGGCTGGCGGCGGCGCTGGGCCGGCCGGTGGTGCGGTTCGACGATCACGAGGTGCTGACCGGCTGGGACCCGTCGCGGGTGGCGGACTGGCTCGACGCCGGGGCGCCGCTGGCGGCGGACCTGGCACCCGGATTCGCGGCGGCGATCGACGCCGCGGGTCCGCTTGCGATCCTCGACCACCCTTTCGGCCGGGCCTGGCCGGGCCTCGGGGACCGGATCGCGGTGTCGCTCTGGATCGACTGCCCGATGGACATCGCGCTGGCCCGCAAGGTCGCCGCGCTGGCGCGGGCGGGGCGCCGGGACCCGGATTTCGCGGACTGGATCGGCGGCTGGCTCGCCGCCTACCCGGCGATGACCCGGCGCGCCTGCCACATGCTGATCGAAAGAACCCGTCCGACGGTGGACTGCAGCATTGACGGGACCCTGCCGGAAATGGATTGTAGGCAGAGGGCACTGTCCATGCCGTCCGTGGTATCCGGATTCTAAATCACTGAATTTGCGAGCCGATACCGGCGCATCGCAACGAGCAGTTCCGGACAGGACGACAAGGCGGCGCGCGGGACCCGGTCCTGGGCCGGGGAAATAACGATAAAACGCTTCGGTCCGCGCGGCCGGGGGACAGCGACAGGAAGCTCCGGATGTCCATGCCCTTCGATAGACAGCCTTCGGGTGTCCTGCCGCGGCTTCCGCTCAACCGCAGGTCGCGCGCCCGGCTCCGGCATCTCGACAGGGACCGCTACGAGAGAATCAAGCGCGCCGCCTGGCGGATGCTGCTCGACCCGCTCGAACAGCGGGTGCTGCTGTCGGCCGATCCGCTCAACATCAACGCCGCCGTGCTGTCTGGCGCGGGCGGCACCGACGACCTCACCGTCCGGTTCTTCGAGGAGGACAACGGCAGCGGCACCATCGTCCAGAAGGTTTCGGTGCAATGGGCGGGCGGCACCGCCGACATCACCGAGATCGGGGTCGACGACAAGTTCGTGATCCGCACCGGGGCGGGGGACGACAACGTCACCTTCATCTTCGACACCCGGGTCGACGCCATCGCCGACGATTTCGAGATCGTGCTGGATACCGAGGGCGGCGCCGACGGCATCACCATCACCAGCTTCGCCGAGGGTTTCGCCGGGGATCTCAACCTCAAGGCCGAGAGCATCACCGTCAACGCCGGCGTGTCGATCGGCACCGAGGCGACGAAGGCCGGGGCGGTCACGCTCGACGCCGACGCCGCGTTCTCGGGCGGCGGCATCCTCAGCGCGCAGACCCGGACCGCCAGCGTCTCGATCCAGGGGTCGATCATCTCGGACGACGTGGTGACGATCTCGGCCGACGCGCTCGCCCAGGCTTCCCAGAGCACTTACGTCGTCGGCCTCGCCGGGTTCGACATGACCGCCGACGCGGACGTGTCCATCGGCTCGGCGGCGACGGTGAAGGGCGCGGCGGTGTCGATCTCGGCCGGGGCCGTGGCCGACATCGACGTGACCGCCGAATTCGCCCTCGCGGTGATCGCCGACAGCGCCGCCACCGCCACCGCGGACGTGACCGTGGCCGACAGCGCAACGATCACCGCCGGCACCGGCGACCTCGACGCCGGGACGGACGGCACCCAGTCGCTCGACATCTCGGCCCGGGCCGAAACCGATGTCGACGTCAACCTGTCGACGCCGACCACCTTCATCCGCGACTCGCTGCAGAACAGCCCGGCGAACGAGATCCGCGGCATCGACACCAACACCTTCACCCTGAACGGCTTCGACCTCTTCGTGTCGCTGATCGACGCCGAGCGGGCGGCGAAGGTGACGCTGGGCGACGCGGCGAGCGGGACGCTCACCATCGGCGCCGGCGGCGACGCCGCCTTCCGCGCCGAGACGGCGGGCGACCTGACCAACATCGCCCGGTCGCAGGTGGTGGGCGTGGTGACCACGGACCTGGTCCGCGACGAGGCGATCGTGGCCTTCAACGGCGCCGACGTGGACGCCGCCGGGATCGACGCCTCGGCCCGGAGCGGCGGCGCGATGATCGCCACCGCCAAGGTCGCCACCATCACCGGCAAGACCGCGGCCACCTCGGTCGCCGTGGACGGCGAAAGCGACCTGACCGCCGCGACCGGCGGGCTGAAGCTGTCGGCCCACGATCTCGCCACCTTCACCACCACCGCGGAATCGGTGACCGTGGGCTCGGGGGCCTCGGCCTTCCATCCCACGCTGTCGGGCGGCCTCGCGCTGACCTCGATCCAGCTGGGTTATACCTACGCGGTCAACGTGCTCGACCGCGACGCGGGGGTGACCGTCGCCACCGGCGCGCAGCTGAGCGCCGCGGCCGGTGCGCTTGCCATCGACGCGCGCAGCGACGTGCAGTCGGTGGTGATCTCCGAGAAGCTGCAGGTCTCCGAGGTCGCGGGCTTCCCGCTGGCCACCACCGCCGGATACAGCTTCGGCGGCACGCTGGCGGTCAACGAGATGAACGGCGACCTCAAGGTCGCCATCGACGGCGCGACCCTGACCGGCGACACGGTGACGATCGACGCCACCAACGACGCGGTGTTCTTCTCGGTCTCGGAATCCGGCACCTCGGTGAACGGGCCGAACGGCGGGGCGGTGGGCGTGTCCGTGGCGCTCAACGTGCTGGGCCACGAGATGACCGACGTGGGCGGCTATTTCGGGCTCGCCCTCGACACCCTGATCGGCCTGCCGCTCGGGGTGACGCAGACCGGCTACGGCGCCGAGGTGGCGCTCGCCAACACCGCGATCACCGCCACCGGCCGCGCCGCGGCGACGGCGAACAACACCCTGGCCGCCACCACCTTCACCACCAACGCCGCCAAGACGGTTGCCGATGCGGCGTTCTCGAACAGCCGCGGCACCGCGGTGGCCTTCGTGCTCGCCAACAACAAGATCGCCACCAAGGCGCGGGTGACCGTGAACGGCAACGACGGCGCGGGCGGCAAGAAGGCGATCCAGGCCGGCGTGCTCGACGTGCTGGCCACCGACGCCCAGAAGGTCGCGTCCAAAAGCCTCGTGACCGCCGATTCCGTCGCCTCGACCGATTACGGCCTCGGGCTGGTCGACGACGCGGTGAGCGGCGTGGCGAGCCTGATCGCCGCCGACTACTGGACCGACGGCAGCAAGGGCTACCAGAAGCTGGCCGGCCTGCCGATCCTCGCCGAGACGCCGAGCCCGACGGTCAGCCTAGACTTCGGCGACAAGATCAAGCTGCTGGACGACTACGCCGAGACCGGCACCGGCAAGGGCGCCGCCGGGACCATGTACAAGTTCATGGTCGACACCTCGGGCGGGGCGGTGGCCATCGACCTCGCCAACGAGGATTTCACCGACAAGGCGCGCTGGCGCGAGGAACTCGCCACCGAGATCGTGCCCACCGGCATCAACTTCACCGAGACCAAGAGTTCGGGCTTCGGCGGCATGCTGGTGCGCAACGAGGTGCGGACCGAGGCGGTGGCCGGCGTGACCGACACCGCGGTGACCGTGAACGCCGGCGCGATGACCGTGAAGGCCAGCGAGGCGACCGAGGTCACCGCGATCGGCGACCTCGGCATCTCGACCTCGGGCGGCAGCAGCCTAACCGGGCAGGGCACCTCGCTCGGGGTCGGCGGCGCGGTGGTCATCAACACCGTGCTGGGCGATGCCGAGGCGCGGCTGACCCGGGTCAGCGGCACGGTGTCCGGGGCGCTCGACGTGCTGGCCCTCAGCACCATCTCGCTCGACGCCAAGCTGCACTCGTTCATGACCAACGACGGCGACGGCGGGCTGCTGAACATCGCCTTCAACACCCTGGGCTACGAGCCCGGCAACCTCGCGTTCCAGGCGCTCGACGCGCTGATCGGGCTCGAGATCGGATCGAAGGACACCGCGATCACCACCGCCGCCATCGACGGCGGCGACCTGACGGCGGCCAGCGTCACGGTGAAGGCGACCCACGCGGCGACGCTCACCTCGCTGCTCGATTCCAACGCCTCCTCGGCGGCGGCGGCGGCGAAGGGCGCGGGCGGGCAGGTGATCTCGGGCAACCTCGTGTCGAACGCGGTGGCCGGCGGCGCCGACGCCTCGATCGTGAACGCGCCCTCGGGCACGCCGATCACCGCCACCGGCGGCGCGATCCGGGTCGAGGCCGACGACGCCTCCAGCCTCTCGGCCACCGACGCCTTCATCTCGGCCCAGTCCAGCACCAACGACCTGCTCTTCGGCACCGTGAACTCGGTCGCCCAGAAGCTGCTCGACAGCTACACCTACACCACGCTCTCCGGCACCCGCGATCTGAGCTACGGCGACACCGTCTATGTCGACGGCAGCATCTACAAGTACATGGGCGACGGGCCGGATTCGGTCGACCTCGGGACCGCGGTCTATACCAACCTCGAATTGTGGAAGCTGATGACGGCGACCACGATCCTGCCCACCAGCCTCGCCAAGGTGATCTCCAAGGTGAAGGGCTACAAGGGCGGCGCGTCGAAGTCGTTCTTCGGGCTGATCTCGCGCAACGAGATCGAGGGCGGCGCCTTCGCGCGGGTCGAGAACGCGACCCTGACCGCCGAGGGCGACATCACCGTGAAGGCGCGGGAACGGGCGGCGCTCAATGCGGTCGAGGCCAGCTCCATCGCCGCCAAGGACGCCAACAACGCCTCGGTCTCGGCCGCCAGCACCAAGGCCTTCGTGATCGCCACCAACTCGGTCCTCGCCAAGGCCGAGGCCCATGTCCGCGATTCCGTCCTGACCGCCGCCGACACCGCCGGCACCAACGAGCATTCGATCACCGTCGAGGCGCTGAACCTCGTCACCGCCAACGCCGACACCTCGCTGACCTCGGCGGGCAAGTCCGACGCGGTGGGCCTCGTCTTCGCCTTCAACACCGTGGGCTACGACGCCCACAACATCTTCTTCCAGGCCGCCGAGGCGCTGATCGGCAACGATTACCTGACCGATCTGGTGACCGACCGGAACGTCTACGGCGCCACCGCCTTCGCCGAGGATTCCGACCTCGTCGCCGATCACGACGTGACCGTCCGGGCCGAAAGCCGCGAGCTGCAGGGGACGCTGTCGGCGGCCGTCGACGCGCAGGCGCTCAACGATCTGGGCAAGTCCGACGGCGACCAGACCGACGAGGAGCAGGACGCCGCCATCGCCGCCGCGCTGAAGGCCGAACTGGTCACGCTCGGGCTGATCGACGCCGTGGCCGACGCCGCCGCCGAAACCCCGGTCTCGCTCACCGTCGAGACGCTGGCCGAGGACGCCCAGTGGTACGCCATCGGCTCGAACGGCGCGGTCTGGCAGATCCTCGCCGAGGACGACGGCAGCGGCGGCACCGCGCTCAACGTCTACCTCGTCAACCTGCTCAACGCCCGGGTCGGCAACGAACAGGCCGCCAAGGCCAAGAACGAACAGGTCCTGGTGGACCGCTTCGTCAACCAGAGGACACTCGACAAGGACCGCGCCGCCGCCGAGAAGAAGGGCGAGGAGTTCAAGGGCAAGCTGAAATACGGCTCCAACGCCTCGTCGGCGGGCGGGGTGCTGGCCTCCAACAAGGTCCATTCCGAGACCCGCGCCTGGATCCGGGGCAACGCCTCGCGCTACGACAGCACCGAGACGGTGGGCGAGCTGCGCACCGGCGACGTGGTCCGCGACGGCGACACGCTCTACCGCTACACCGGCCCCGACCAGGTCCGGGTGACGGCCTACGACCACGTGTCGATCGACGTGCCCGCGACCTTCTCCAACGGCGACACGGTGCGGATTTCGGCCACCCTGACCTCGACCGACGGCAACACCACCTTCAAGGCCGGCGAGATCTACAGCTACACCGGCGGTCCGCAGACCGACGTGGACCTCGAGACGCTGCTCAGGGACAACCCCTCCCAGTTCAGCCTCGCCAACCCCGCCCTCTCGATCGACCTCTCGGCCGAGAATTACGGCGGCGGCGACTGGACCTCTCTCGGTACCGGGCAGACCTACGACGTGACCGCCACCAACGGCCAGGTCAGCGTGATCGCCAAGGACACCGCGAACCTGCGGGTGACCTCGTCGCTCACCGTCTCGGCCGAGGCCACCAACAACATCGACGCCTTCAAGAAGATCGCCGCCGACCTGACCAAGGAAAGCTACGACTTCACCACCGCCTCGGGCAGCCAGGGGCTCAGCGAGGGCGACGCGGTGCGGATCGGCACCGGCGGGCCGGGGGCCGAATACATCGGCAAGGTCTACCGCTTCCTCGGCGGCGCGCCCACCGGCACCCTCACCGGCACCAACATCAGCGGCCCGGCCTCCACGATCGCGGTCGACCTCAACGCGCTGACCGCCGACGCCACCGGCACCGACACCAGCGTCCAGAACATCCTCAACGCCGCCCTCTGGGAAGAGATCTCGGACGCCACCGACGTCTCCGACCTGCTGTTCCCGAACGTCGGCAACCTCGCCGACAGCGACGCCCGGGCGATGGGTGGGATCATCGTGTTCAACGACGTCGAGGGCGGCGTCAGCGCCGACATCCGGCGCATGACCGTGAGCGGCGACGCGGGCGTCGCCGTGGAGGCCGACGCCAACGCGACGATGCTGGCGCTGTTGTCCTCCGAGGTTACCAGTTCCGGCGGCTCGGCCTGGGGGTCGGGGGATTCGATCGCCCGGTCCGGCGTGATCGCCACCAACGTGATCCGCAACTCGGCGCTGGCCGAGATCGCCCTGTCGACCGTCGCCGCCGCCAACGGCACGGTCTCGGTCGAGGCGTTCCAGTCCACCGTGATGGACGCCTCGCTCGACAGCAACGGGCAGACCGGCGACACCGTGGACATGGTGACGCTGGCGTTCAACTCGCTGGGCTACAAGGCGTCCAACATCCTGTTCGACACCGTCGCCGCCGTGGCGACCGATCCCAGCTTCAACCGGCTGGTGCCGAACGACGCCGCCGCCTCGGCCACCGCGCGGATCACCGACAGCACCGTGACCGACAGCGACGGGGTGACGGTGACCGCCGAATCCCGCGAACTGATGAACGCCACGGTGTCGAACACCGCGGTCTCCGCCGCCGGGGCGCTGACCGGCGCGAACGGGCAGGCGCGCAACCTCGTGATCTCGTCCAACAAGGTGCTGGGCGAGGCGACCGCGACCATCGACAACGGCGGGCTGACCGGCTCGCGGCTGATCGACGCCAACGGCGACATCTCGGTCACCGCCTCGGACAAGCAGCGGCTGTTCGCCAACACCACGCTGGTCGCCAATTCCTCGACCGTCAACGACGGCGGCGCGGCGGTGCTGCAGGAGACGCTGAACGACGCGATCCCGGTGGACTGGTCGATGACCGGCTCGCAGCAGGAAGTGGCGATCCGCTTCGGGCACATGGTGCGGGTGGCCGACAGCCACGGCACCAAGCCGGGCAAGATCATGGTCTACATGGGCCCCGACGACCCGTTCGGCGGGGTCACCGTGCATGACGGCGCCGGCCGGGCCACCACGGTCGAGACCGGCCAGTTCGCCCGCGTCGGCCAGCCCGACGGGTCGGACAAGTTCTACGAATACACCGGCACCGCACCGCTGCAGACGCTGGTCGGCGGCGTGCCGCTGGCGAACGGGGTGGACCTCTCGGCGATCGACTTCGCCACCGACGCCGACTGGACCGAGCGCACGACGAACGCGCAGGGCATCCCGCTCTCCGGCGTGATCGACCTCAACGCCCAGAACTACGACGACACCGACTACTGGAAGGAACACGTCGCCTCGCAACTGGTGCCGCAGGGGCTGAACCTGCCGTCGCAGGGGTCGGGCAGCAGCGAAGCCGACAGCGACAGCCGGGCGCTGGGCGCGCTGTTCGTCTACAACGAGCTGCAGGGCGGGGCCGAGGCCCATGTCCGCAACGCCACCCTGCGCGCCGACGACGACATCACGATTTCCGCCCGGCAGGACAGCGCGCTGAGCGCCAAGACCGACGTGGCGGTGTCGTCCTCCGGCGGCACGGTGATCGGCACCGGCACCAGCCAGGCGGTGAGCGGGGTGGTGGCCACCAACCTGCTGACCGGCAGCGCCAGCGCCTGGGCGCAGGACGCGACCCTCACCGCGAAGGACGCCAGCGGCACCGACACCACCGGGTCGGTCATCGTCTCGGCGGTCAACGCGGCGCGGATGGACGCGATCACTGCCGCCAACGTCACCACCGGCGACACCGGCATCAACGTGGTGCTCGCCTTCAACTCGATGGGCTATGCCCCCACCAACCTTTTGTTCAACAGTTTCAACGCCTTGGTGGGTGATCCTAACACGACGCAACCGATCTTCGACGCCGAGAACCCGGTCGAGGCGCGGGCCTGGCTCGAGAACGTCGACGCCGAGGCGGCGGACGCGATCAGCGTCACCGCCACAAACGCGGCGGTGATGGTGGCCCAGGTCACCAACGCGACGACCTCCGCCGCCAGCGCCTTCAAGGACGCCTCGGGCACCGGCGTCGGCGCGGTCCTGTCGATGAACAAGATGCTGTCGGGCGCGACGGCCGAGGTGCGCGGCTACATCGCCCAGGCCGAGGGCGGCACCCGCGACATCGCCCAGGGCGATTACGTCATCGCCGAGGACGGCACCGTCTGGCGGCGCACCGGCGCGGCGCTGCCGGGCACCGACATGGCGGCGCTGAGCTTCGGCACCGGCTGGACCGAAGAGACCGCCGGACTCGCCGCGATCAACGATCTCGACGCCCGCCGCGCGGTCATCGTGCAGGCCAGCGACGACAGCATCGTCGACGCCGACAACAAGATGGTGGTGGCGACCACGGTGTCGAACGACGGCGGCCTGTCGATCATCACCGGCGCGCTGGAAAAGCTGTTCGCCGACTACGCCTACACCACCCTGTCCGGCCTGCAGCGGCTGGTCACCGGCGAGCAGGTGTTCGCCGGCACCAACAAGCCCGCCGCCCAGCAGGGCAAGCGGTTCATGTATATCGGCGACAACAGCGACGGCCCGGTCGACCTCGCCGCCGTGGACTTCACCGACGGCGCGCTCTGGCAGGAGATCAAGGTCAACGACATCGAGAGCCTGATCCCCGGCGGAATCAACCTCAACGTCACCGCCTCGGACGCGACCGCGGTGGGCGTGCTGCTGTCGGTCAACGACCTGCGGGCCAGCACCGTGGCGACGCTCTCGGGCGCGGACGTGGACGTGACCGACGGCTTCGTCTGGGTCTCGGCCACCGAGAACGCGCTAATGGACGCGCTGAACGAGGGCACGGTGACCGCCGACGGCGGGTCGCTCTTCGCCGCCGCCTCCAAGGTGATCGCGGTCAACGCCAACATCGCCACCAACAACATCACCTCCTCGGCCGAGGCCACGATCCTCGACGCCGACGTGACCGCCTCGAACCCGAACGAGACCAGCGAGAACACGCAGGAACTGACCCTCGGCGGCCGCGAGGCGACGCAGATCAAGGTCACGCCGCTCGACGGCACCGTGACCGTGCGGGCCGACAACACCGCGCAGCTTCGGGCCGACCTGAACACCACCACCATCGCCGAGGGCGGCGGCGGCACCAACGTCGCCGTCGGCGCCTCGGTCGCCTTCAACTCGGTGGGGATCGACAGCCAGAACATCCTGTTCAACCTCGCCGACAGCTTCATCGGCACCACCGTCGCGACGCCGACCCCCTCGACCGCGACCGCCACCGTCAAGCGGTCCCGCGTGGCCGCCGCCGACGGCGTCACCGTCGACGCCAACAACGCCACCGTGATCGAGGCCGAGGTGACGAACGCGGCCGTCGCCACCGGGGTCAGCCTGAAGGAGAAATCCACCACCGTCTCGGTCGGCGCGATCATCGCGATGAACCGGACCGCGTCGCTGACCCGGGCCTCGGTGCTCGAGTCCGGCAGCGTCGGCACCCTCCGCGGCGACGTGCGGGTGACCGCGGACGATGCCTCGGGCATCACCTCGAAGATCACCGCCACCTCGATGAGCGTGGCCACCGGCAACGGCGGCGCGACCTCGGTCAGCCTCGCCGCCAGCTTCGCGCGCAACGAGGTGACCTCGAACGCGCTGGCCGAGGCGACCGGCTCGAACCTCTCCGCCGCCGGCACGATCCGGGTCGCGGCGCTGCGCAACGCCGCGATCGACGCCACCGGCCTGTCGGCCTCGGCGGCCATCGCGGCGGGCAGCAACGGCAACGAGATCGCCTTCTCCGGCGGCGGCGCGGTGGCCTTCAACCAGGTCCGCGGCCAGGCCCGGGCGCTGGGCGGCAGCGGCAGCTTCCTCACCACCGGCGCGATCGAGATCGACGCCGACAGCACCAGTTCGATCACCGCCACGGTGCTCGCCGCCGCGGCCTCGGTGTCGCTCGGCACCGGCAACGCGCCCGCCGTGGCGATCGGCGCGGTCTATGTCGACAACCTCGTGGGCTACGACCAGTCCGCCCCCGACCTGACCGGCGAGACCGTGTTCGACAGCACCGCCAAGGTCACCCGCGTCGAGAACGGCGACTACGTGCGCGGCGTCGCGGGCTCGGCCCATACCGGCCATCTCTACCGCTACATCGGCAGCGCCGACCGGGTCGAGACCGACGGCAGCGGCGCGGCAATCGCCAACGGCGTCGACCTCGGGATCGAGGATTTCGCCGACCTCAACCTGTGGGAACGGGTCGACCTCGTGAAGGGGACCACGCCCACCGCCCACGCCTCGGCCGACAACCTGCGGACCGTCGCCGACCCGTCGACCGATCCCGGCGCGGCGCGGCTCGACGTCACCGCCACCTCGGCGCAGTTCATCAACGCGACCGCCGCCGCCGGGGCGGTGGCGCTGTCGGGCTCGTCCAAGACCGCCGCCGCCGTGGCCGGCGGGGTCGCCGCGGCGCGCAACCGGATCGCCGGCGGCGCGCAGGCCGAGATCACCGGCACCGCTTCGGTGGTCAAGGCCGGCGCGGTCAAGGTCGAGGCCGCCGAGGCCAGCACCATCACCTCCTTCACCGCCGGCGCGGCGGTGGGCGCGGCGGCTTCGGGCAAGACCGCGGTCAGCGTCTCGGTCGGCATCGCGCTGGCCTTCAACGAGGTGGACAGCGACGCGGTGGCCCGGATCACCGGCGCCGACGTGACCGCGACGGGTGCCGAGGGCGTGGCCGTGCTCTCGACCATCGCGCCGCCGAAATCCTACGTCTCGGACGCCGCCTCGCCGACGGTGAACGCCGCCGCGCTCGACGATCTCGCCGTCACCGACGTCGACAACGACACCGAGACGGTGGACGCCACCGACGCCGCCGAGGACGGCGCGGTGATGTCGGCGCTGGTGACGCTGGTGAACCTCAAGCTCGACGGCGAGAAGCTCTCGACCGCGTCCGAGGACCTGTCCGACTACACCGTGACCAAGGGCCGCGAGGGCTCGTGGACCCTGATCGACAATTCCGGCCGGGCCTTCGACCTCGCCTTCGACAATTCCGGCAAGCTGGCCTTCAAGGTCTCGACCATCACCGCGATCACCGCGGCGGCGGCGTTCTCCTTCGCCGCCGGATCGACCGGCGCGGCGATCTCGGCCGCCGGGGCCTACGGGCAGAACGTGGTGCTGTCCTCCAGCCGGGCGCTGATCGAGGGCGCGACGGTGACCACCGAGGACACCGCCGGCGACGTGACCGTCACCGCCACCAGCGCCGCGGCGATCACCGCGGCGACGCTCGCCGCCTCGGTCGCCATCGGGCTCGGCAAGACCGGGGTCGGCGTTGCGCTGGGCGCGGCGATCTCGCAGAACCTGATCGGCGCGGGCGTTCTCGGCGGCGCCGACCCGACCCGGACCGAGGCGATCATCCGCGACAGCCGGATCACCGCCGGCGGCGACGTGCTGGTCAGCGCCAGCTCGACCCAGCTCATCAACGCCCTCAACGTGGCCGGATCGGTCGCCATCGCGGGCGGCAAGGTCGGCGTCGCGGTATCGGGCTCGGGGGTCTATGTCCGCAACGCCATCGACGTCGAGACCGTGGCCCGGATCGAGGGCGACGCGGGCGCGCTGCCGCCGGGCGAATTCGCCGTCGCCGGGGACGCGGTGCAGGTCACCGCCGAAACCCTGTCGAAGATCAACGCGCTGGCCGCCTCGGCCTCGGTCGCCTTCGGCTTCGGCGCCACCGGCGTCGCGGTCGCGGTGGGCGCCAGCATCGCGCAGAACGAGATCGGCGGCCTCACCGAGGCGGCGATCATGGCCGCCAACGACGGCGGCGTTCTGGCCCGGACCGGCGACGTCACCGTCACCGGCACCGACAGCGCCACGATCAACGCGATCACCGCCGCCGCCGCGCTGTCGGCGGCCTTCGGCAAGGTCGGCGTGGCGGTCTCGGCCGCCGGGGCGCTGGCCTTCAACAAGATCGGCAGCCGCGTCGCCGCCACCATCGACGGCGCGCGGGTCCACGCCGATGCGGGCGACGTGCATGTCCGGGCCGCGGCCGATGGCGCGATCTCGGCGCTGATCGCCTCGGCGGTGGTCTCGGTCGCCGCCGGCGCGGTGGGGATCGGCGCCGGCATCGGCGCGTCCTTCGCGCACAACCTGATCGGCCACGGCTACGGCACCGCCGCCACCGACTACGACAGCAGCCAGACCCTGGCCAACGGCGCCATCACCAAGGGCGACACGGTACGGGTCACCTCCGGCATCCATGCCGGGCGGGCGTTCCGCTACATCGGCGACGCGCCGCTCAGCCCGAACCAGGACACCAACCGCGACAAGTCGATCGACGCCAGCGACGCGATCCCGCTGATCGACGTGGACTACAACGATCCCCAGCAATGGGAAGAGATCGACGTGACCCGCGCCCCGGTGCAGGTCAGCGCCACGGTGTCGAATTCGAGCATCGACGCCGCCTCCGACCTTGTGGTCGAGGCGGAGTCGAACCAGCGGATCAACGCTGCCTCGCTGGCGGTGGCGGTGGCGCTGGCGGCCGGCAAGGTCGGCGTCGGCGTCGGCCTGTCCGGGTCGGTCATCATCAACCGGATCGCGGTGGACGCGCTGGCCAACATCACCGGCGACCTCGGCGAAGGGGTGCGGGCGGGCACCGTGACGGTGCAGGCCGACGACGACAGCCGGATCAACGCGGTGAGCATCGCCGGGGCCGTCGGCGGCGCCGGCGGCGCGGTGGGCGTCGGCGTCGCGCTCGGCGTCTCGGTGGCGATGAACACGGTGGACGGCGACGTCTCGGCCACCATCACCAACGCGCCCAACGTGGTCGCCACCAACGCGGTCGATGGCGACGGGATCGTGGTGCGGGCCGGGGTGGCCGCCGCCGATGCCGCCGCGGACCTGTCCCGCGCGGCGTTCAACGGCGTCGCCGGTCTCTCCGTGGCCGACAACGACGATCTCGCCGCGATGCTGGACAACGCGGCCACCACCGAGACCGAGGACAACAACGGCACCGAACAGGCCAGGGCGTCGGACGTCGCCGCCAATGCCGCGATCCTTCTGAAACTCAAGGACCAGCTCGTCGCCGCCGGCGAGGAGGTCGCGGGCGCGCTGCGGCTGCAGATCGTGGACGAGGGCGAGCGCTGGGTCGCTGTGGACGAGACCGGCGACACCTGGACGCTGCGGATCGGCGGCGTCGGGCTGACCGCCGAACGGGCGACGATCAACGCGCTGGCCGGCGCGGCCTCGGTCGCGGCGGGCTTCGGCGTGGTCGGGGTCGCGGTCGCCGGGGCCGGGGCGGCCTCGGTCAACGTCGTCCTGTCGGACGCCACCGCCGCGATCACCGGCTCCACGGTCACCGCCGATGTCGGCTCGGTCACGGTGCGGGCCGACAGCCTGAGCCGGATCAACGCCGCGGTGCTGTCCACCGCGATGGCGGTGGCGGCGGGCAAGGTCGGGGTCGGCGTGGCGCTTGGCGCCTCGCTGGCGCGCAACACCATCGGCTCGGACGCCAGCGGGTCGCCGGTGGCCGACAGCGGCATCACCCGGGCGCTGATCTCGGATTCCCGGGTCACCGCGGCCGGGGCGGTCGACGTGCTCGCGACCTCGGAGCGCGACATCAATTCGCTCACCTTCGCCGGGGCGGCGGCGGTGGCCGGCGGTCTGGTCGGCGTGGCGGTGTCGGGGTCCGGCGTCGCGGTCGAGAACCTGATCGGCGGTCTCACCGAGGCCGAGATCGCGCTGGGCAATGCCGACGTGACCGCGCAGTCGGTCTCGGTGCTCGCCACCGACAGGTCCGCCATCGACGCCATTGCCGCGGCGATGTCGCTGTCGATCTCGGCCGGCGCGGTCGGGGTCAGCGTGTCGCTCGGCGTGGCGCTGGCGCGCAACGTGGTCTCGAACGAGACCGCGGCGCTGGTGACCGAGGCCGCGTTCTCGGCCACCGGCACCCTGATCGCCACCCTCGGCGATGTCGACATCCTCGCCGCCGACCAGGCCGGGATCCGGTCGATCACCGCCGCCGCCGCGCTCGCCGCGGGCTTCGGCGCCGTCGCCGTGCCGGTCTCGGGGGCGGGGGCGATCGCCCGCAACGTCATCGCCAACACGACCGCGGCCGAGGTCGTGGGGGCCCGGATCGTCGCCAACACCGCCGCGCCGCTGGTCCCCGAGACCCGGCTCGAAGTGCGCCGCGACACCAACGGCGACCCGGTCTTCGACACCGACGGCAACGCCATCTTCGACACCGTGCCGGTCACCGAGACCGCGACCAGCGCCGCCGGCAGCCAGATCTTCGAGGCCGACGGCTCGCTCAAGGCCGCCTATGCCGGGGCGCAGGTGCAGGACCGCAACCCGGACGGGTCGCTGAAGTTCCTCATCACCTACGACGCCACCAGCGGCACCAACACCTTCACCCCGGTCCTTGTGGCGCTGACCGGGCCGCAGCCGGGCAACGGCCAGCCGGTCTATGACGCCGCGGGCGACCCGCTCGAGGTGCCGCGCCTGATTCCCGGCCCGGTGGTCCCGCAATCGATCACCGTCGGCGCCAGCTCGACCGCCTCGATCGACGCCGCGATCATCTCGGCGGCGGTGTCGCTGGGCGGCGGCGCGGTGGCGGTCGGCGCCTCGGCCGGCGCGTCGCTGGCCTCGAACGAGATCGGCAACGGCCCCGGCAGCGGCGTTTTCGCCTCGGTTCGGAACGGCGCGGCGCTGACCGCCAAGACCGACATCGACGTGACCGCCGCGATGAACGCCTCGATCGACGCCTTCGTCGGGGCCTTCGCGGTCGCCATCGTCGGCGGCGGCACCGCCGTGGGCGCGGCGGGCGCGGGCTCGGACGCCCACAACACGCTGAACTACGAGGTCGGCGCGCTGGTCGACGGCGCGGCGCTGACCGCCGGAGGCACCGTGACGGTGCGCGCGGTGGACGCGGCGCGGATCGACGCGACCGTGCTGTCGGCCTCGCTGGCGGCCTCCTTCGGGGTCTATGGCGGCTCGGCCTCGCTCTCGGTCTCGCTGTCCGACAACACCGTGACCAACGCCATCTCCGCCGAGGTCACCGACAGCGACGTGACCGCAGGCAACCTGACCGTCGCCGCCTCGGACGACACCACCGTGACGGCGCAGGCCACCGCCGCCTCGGCGTCGGCCTCCGTCTCGATCGGCGCGGCGCTGTCGGGCGGCGGCGCGCGGGCCGACATCGAGGCGAAGTCCACCGTCGCGGCCGTGATCGGCGGCACCGGGGCCGACGACGTGATCGCGGTCTCCGGCGCGGTGGATGTCGAGGCGCTGAACCGGTCCACCCTGACCGCCGAGATCGACGTGGCCAGCATCGCGCTGGGCCTCGTCGGGCTCGCCGCCAGCGGCGGCGTGGCGCGGATCGACACCCGCGCTGCGGCGAACACGCCCAGCGTCCGGGCCAAGGTCGGCGGCACCGCCCTGACCGCCGGGACCCTCACCGTCAGGGGTCTGTCGCAGATCAAGACCGTGGCCGACGTGGCCGGGGTCACCGTGGCCACCACCGCCGCCGTCGGGGTCAGCGACGCGACCATCCTGACCGGGGCCGACATCGACCTTCAGGTCGGCGACGCCTCGGGGTCGATCACCGCCGGATCGCTGACCGCGCAGGCCGGCTCCACCGGCAACGAGGCCGGCGACGCGGTCGCCGACGCCACCGCGCGGGCCTCGGGGGGCGGCATCCTCGCCGGGATCAACTCGACCAGCGTGACCCTGCGCAACACCGACAGGGTGACCGCCCTGATCGGCGCCGACGCCACCATCGCGGTCGCCGGCACCTTCCTGCTCAGCGCCTATTCGGTGATCGAGCAGGTGGGCCTGTCCAAGGCCGCCTCGGCGGGTCTCATCGGGGTCGGCGCGGCCGTCGCCAACGTCGACAGCGACACCGATGTCGACGCCTCGGTCGGCAACCGCGCCAGCGTCACCGGCGGCACCCTGCTGCTGTCGGCCTACGGCGAGGCGGACAACACCGCGAAGACCGAGACCGGGGCCTACGGGCTCGCCAGCGGCGCCGCCGCCCGTCCGCGCGTCAGCATCGCGGCCGACATCGACGCCGCCGTGCTCGACGCCGCCAGCGCCGCCGACCGCGCCACCATCACGATGACCGGCGGCTTCGGGATGAACGCCTCGCAGGTCAGCCGGGCCGATACCGAGGTGGTGACCGAATCCTACGGCGCCATCGCCGGGGCCGGAGCCGACGCCGACGTGGTGATCGACAGCCACGTCGACGCCACCATCGGCGACCGCGCCAGGGTCGCCGCCGGCACCATCGACATCGCCGCCTCGAACCGGCTCGACCGGCAGGCGGGCAGCGGCAACGACGTGGACGGCAAGACCGGCGGCCTCGCCTCCGGGGCCAGCGCCGACAGCCACATCGACGTCGACTTCGACACCACGATCACCTTCGGCACCGGGTCCGACGTGGACGTGACCGCCAAGACCGGCACCCTGCGGGCCAAGGCGTTCAACGAGATCTTCTACCGCGACAAGATCCGGCTCGAGACCGCCGGCGCGCTGTCCGGGGCCGGCGCCTTCACCACGATGAACGCGCGCGACCTGTTCGCCGCCATCGTCGTCGAGTCGAATGCCGACCTGCAGTCGCGCGGCGAGATCGAGTTCGAGGCCTCGGGCCGGTTCGACATCTATCTCCAGTCCTATTCCGAGACCTACGGCGCCGCGACCGTGGCGCTGGGCGACGCGCTGATCGACCTCTACCCGGAGAACCGGATCACCGTGAACGGCGGCGCGAAGGTCCTGGCCTTCGGCGATCTCTACATGTCCACCGGCACCGACCGGGACCTGACCATCGAGGCGGTCAAGCTCGAGGCGCGGGTCGACAACGTGGCGGGGTCCGCGATCCCGATCGACGATCTCGAGACGCGGGCGATCTACCTTGTCGAGAACATCATCGAGATCAAGGCCGGCGCGCTGGTCGAGAGCTTCCAGAACATCGACCTGAACGCCGACGAACTGGGCTTCGGCTCGGTGATCGGCATGGCCAAGGGGACCAACTGGGCCTCGGCCATCGGCGACGCCATCGACAGCGCCTTCGGTGGCTCGAACAACGACACCGGCCCGGGCGAGGGGCTGGCCGACGCGCGGTCGCAGATCATCGTCGACGGCACGGTGCGGACCGGCGCGCGGCGCAACATCGAGCTGACGATCACCGACATCATCGCCGACGCGAACAGCAACACCCCCACCGGGCTGGTGATGGACGGCACCCGCGACGACGAGGGCAACCTCATCATCAAGGCCACCGTCGGCACCACCACGATCCCGTCCTCGGGGCAGATCACGCTGGCCGAATACCGCCGCAACCTGCAGACCTACGGCGTCGGCCCGAACGGCGAGGCGCTCGATAACGAGTTCACCCGCTTCTACAATTCCGAGATCCAGCGGATCGAGAACGAGATGGTCGCCTCGGGCGAGGCGGTGCGGCTCGCCAACGGCACCGTGGTGCCGCGCGAACGCGACGACCTGGTGATCAGCATCGACGACATCGTCGCCGCCGCCGGGCGGGTGCGGATCCTGACCGACCAGCTGCACGGCTCGGGGACCTTCGACGCGCCCAAGGACGTGCGGGTGCAGGTCATCAACGACACCATCGCCTCGATTGTGTTCAACGACATCACCATTCCGGCGCAGAACGGCGGGGTGTTCTTCAACGGCTACGAGGTCACCTCGAACCCGAACTCGGCCACCCTGACGCTGGCCGACAAGGTGGCGCTGACCAACCAGCAGATCACCGACGAGAACCAGGTCAGCGTCGACAAGGACAACGGCCCGCTCGATTCGAACGGCGTGCTGCAAAGCACCAATCTCGGGCTCGTGTCGCTGCAGACCTCGACGCTGAACTTCACCGCCAACACCCTGACCGACCCGGCCACCGCCGGGGCGGGCAACCCGGTGCTGGACCTGCGGGTGACCAAGAACGTCCGCACCAACACCACCACCGAGATCCCGCCGGTCGACCAGAGCATCATCATCGCCGGGGACGTGTTCGCGCCGCTGGCGACGCTCAACGTCACCGGGCCGGACGGGCTCAACCAGGTCAACTTCGAGACCCGCGGCAACGTCACCACCGCCAACCAGAACGTCAATGTCGGCGGCACCATCACGATCACCTCGCGGGGCACGGTGCACAGCGCCGGCGATCCCTACGGCAAGTTCATCAATTCCGGGGCGATCGGCAACGGCACCCAGCCGGCGGCCTTCTCGTTCAGCCTCGGCGGAGTCGAGCTCGGCTACCGGCACCCGGCGCTGGACGGGCTGTTCAGCAATTCCGGCGGCAGCACCGCCACCTATGTCGACGACATCACCGGGCAGACCCGTCAACTGGGCCTGAACGCCAGCACGATCACCCTGCGGGCCGGCTTCGTGAACGTGAACGGCAACATCAACGCCGGCAAGGCGGACTTCGCCGTCACCCTCGGCCTCGACGTCGAACGCCAGATCCGCAACGCCGGCGCCGGGCGCACCAACATCACCTTCAACAACCCCGATTTCTTCGGCTTCTACGAACGCGGCACCAACAGCCTCGTCATCACCCCGATGAAGCCGCAGGGCGGGCAGGTGACCATCGAGGGCCGCATCGTCAGCACCGGCAAGGGCACGATCACCTCGCACGCCGGCTATCCGCGGATCTCGATCGACAACAACATGGCGCTGGCCGGGCTGAACCTCGTGGTGCAGGACCTCGATGTCAGCACCAAGGGCAAGGGCACCGTCACCCTGCGCGACAAGAACCGCGGCGTGCGGAACGACGGCTCGGACCTCGCGATCTACGAGACCCGCTTCACCACCGACGCCAACGGCGTGGTGACCCAGACCGACATCGTCATCGACCCGACGAACCACCCGGCCTCGTCTGCGACGGGCGCGATCAGCGGCGTCACCTTCTCCAAGACCGACGGCCTCGACGCCAGCAGCGGCCGGATCACCGCCAGCGCCAATTACCAGACCGCGCCGGGCTTCCGCTACGGCTGGATCGTGGGCGAGGGCTCGCGCACCGAGATCATCCAGGAAAAGACCGAGAACGCCTGGCTCGGGATCGACTTCCTGATCCCCGACCTGACCGCCGTCCCGGTCGTCGACACGACCGTGCTCAGCCGTGAATTGATCCCCAATTCCAACTACTTCTACTTCGATCTTGCGCTGAAGGACGTCGACTACACCTACAACAAGCAGCGCACCGAGCTGGACCGCCAGACCGAGCAGACCGGCTACCGGTCCTCGACCACCTGGTACGGCAAGACCTCGACCTGGCGGCAGTGGACGACGATCGTCACCAACTTCGACAAGCACACCCATACGATCAAGGCCGACCGGCCGGTGGGGATCGACTTCATCGGCTACAACAGCGGCCGGATCGACATCGACGCCGGCTCCGCCAACCTGATCGTCGGCGGCAAGCTGTCGAACCCGACCGGCCTGACCAAGTTGACCACGCTGCGCGACCTGACGACGCAGAGGTTCGCGGCCAGCGGGGCCGAGGCGGCGATCGGCGGCAAGGTCATCGAACTGACCGCCGGCGGCAACATCGGCACCCGGAACTACAGCATCCTCAGCGCCGACGCGGCGGACCAGTCCACCGCCCTCAGCGCGGTGCAGATCGCCGTCGAGGACGCCGCCGACGCCCGCGTCACGGCGCAGGCCGGCGGCAACATCTACCTGCGGCAGGCGCTGGGCGACGTGCGGCTGGGCACCGTGCAGTCGACCGGTGCGGGCCGGGTCGAGATCATCACCGGGTCCGAGGATCCGACCGCCGCCGCCGGCGGGTCGCTGCTCGCCGCGGCGGGCGGCGCGCTGGTCAAGGGCGGCCAGGTCTACCTGCAGGCCGGCGGCTCGATCGGCACCATGACCACCGCCATCGGGATCGACACCGGCATCCGCAACGTCGATACCCTGACCGCGCGGGCCGGCGGCGACATCAACGTCACCGAGGTCGCCGGATCGCTGCGGGTGTTCGAGATCGCCACCGACGCCGACATCCGCGTCACCGTCACCGGCGGCGACCTGATCGACGCCAACAACCGGCAGATCGCCGACGAACGGGCGATCAGCGAACTGCTGTCCGGGGTCTGGGGCGACATGCAGCTTCTGGGCACCGTCGACGCCAACGGCATCGCCACCAGCGGCCCGGCCAAGGACAAGGCCGACGACGCGGTCGCGCGGCTGCAAAACACCCGGCAGCGCGACTACGACCAGTACTGGGACTGGCGCGAAATGCTGACCGCGCAGGAACTGGCCGACGTGCTTGCCGGGACCGCCGAGATCAAGCTCAACGCCGCCGGCGACGACACCGCGCCGCTGGAGGCGCTCAAGACCGCCGAGCGCGTCGCCGACCCCGCCGCCGACGAGACCACGATCGAGACCCGCGCCATCGCCGCGCTGGCCGCGCTCAAGACCTCGCGGACCGAGCAGTTCCGCACCCTGCACGGGTTCTACTACGATCCGACTGACGGCCTTCTCGCCGGCGAGACGACGCGCAACGCGTCGCCCGATCTCGTCACCGACGCCGAGGAGACCCGGATCCGCAGCTCGATCAAGGCCTGGACCCAGGACGAGCTTCTGAACGGCATCGGCGCCGGGCTGCTGAAGCCGGTGACCGACACCACGCTGACCATCGAGGAGCCCAACATCTCGGGCCGCAACGTCGATCTGCGGGTCACCGGCAATGTCGGCCGCACCGAGGGCGACGTCACCATCATCACCAACACCGGGGCGCAGCTGACCCCCGAGCAGCAGCTCATCATCGGCGCCGCCGAGCGGTCCGACCTGTTCTTCGTCATCACCGAGTTCCAGACCGGCACGGTGAACTTCGCCCAGTCCGGCAACACCATGACGCTGGTCTCGGGGTCCTGGAGCACCGACTTCCAGGTCGGTCAGACGATCCAGGTGCAGGGCAATTCGGCCAACGCCACCGAGGACGAGCGGTTCTACATCATCAAGGACATCCGCGCCGATGCCGGCGGCAACGCCCGCCGGGTCATCGAGTTCGAGGCCACCGGCAGCACCTTCGCCAAGCCGGTCGCCGTGGTGGGCTCGGACGAATCGCGGGTCTCGGTCACCGTCTCGGCGATCGTCAACGACCCGCGCGGGTCGGTGCGCGACTCCATCGTCGACGTCTCGGGCGGCAACACCCTGACGATCACCGGCGCCGGCAGCTTCCTCGCCGTTCCGGGGGCCGAGGGCTTCGCGGTGGGCGACCTGATCCTGCTGTCCACGACCCCGGCCTATACCCCGGCCGAGGAACTGGCCAAGGTCGCCACGGTCAACGCCAACACCTCGGCCACGCTGTTCCGGGTCGCCACCGTCTCGGACAAGGTGATGACCCTGACCAATGCCGACGGCAGCGCCGCCGGCCTGACCGCCGAGACCGGCGTCACCATGCGGATCGACGAATACGTCCCGCTCGAAGCGGTGCAGGTCCAGCAGCGCGAGGACTTCGACGTACTCGTCACCGGCCGGATCGACGTGACCAGCGTGGGCGAGACCTTCCTCGGCTCGGAATCCGACCTTCTGCTGGGCGCGGTGCAGGTCGCCGTGGACGGCACCGACCCGGGCGAACTGCGGCTCAAGACCTCGGGCAACATCCGCAACGGCTCGGGCGCCAACGACGCCGCCGGGGTCAACATCGTGGCGGATTCGGTGATCCTCGAAGCCGCGCAGGGCGCGATCGGGGTGCGCGGCACCGCCACCGTGACCGAGTCGCGGATCTACATGGACCTGCGCCCCGGCGCCGAGATGACCGCCCGGGCGCTGAACGACATCGTGCTGACCGAGCGCGACGGCGACATGGAGGTCGGCACCGTCTTCTCGAAGGCCGGCGACGTCGACCTCGAGGCGCTGGCCGGCAGCATCCTCGACGATCTCGACACCGAACTGGTCAACATCCAGGCCCGCGACATCTTCCTCACCGCCTCGGGGAGCATCGGCGCCGCCGACACCACCCGCGAGCAGGACCTCGAACTCGACGCCTCGGGCAGCCTGACCCTCACCGCGGGCAGCGCCACCAGCACCGCCGGGACCGACATCTACGTCACCGAGGTCGGCGACATGCGGATCGACACGGTCCGCTCCTTCGGCGGGGCGGGGACCCAGGTCCGGCTGACCGCCGGGGCCAGCCTGCTGGAGGACGTCAACGACGAGATCGCCGACGTGATCGGCTACAACGTCGAACTGATCGCCCGCGAGGGCCAGATCGGCAACGCGAACAACGAGGTGGACATCGACACCACCGGCGGACTGTTCGACGCCTCCTCGATCCTCGGGCCGATCTACGTGGTCGAGACCGCGGGCGACCTGATCCTGAACCAGGTCGGGACCGGGGCGGCCTTCACCGCCTTCCTGACCTCGCGCAACGGGTCGATCCTGAACGGCGCCGGGGTCGGGGTGTCCAACATCACCGGCGGCCGCGCCTTTCTCGTGGCCGACGCCGACATCGGCGCCGCCGGCAAGCGGCTGTTCTCGACCATCGGGTCGATCCAGTCGAACTCCAAGACCGGCGCCACCTACGTCTACAACGACGGCGAGATCGAGGCCCGCGCCGACGCCGCTTCCAACCCGGCGATGCAGGCGAGCACCGGCGTCTTCCTGACCGCCACCAGCCCGGTCATCATCGCCAACTCGATCACCGCGACCACCGGCGACATCCACATCGTCGCCAACGAGAGCAGCGAGACCGAGTATGCCGCCGACGCCGCCGCCGCGGCGCCGGGCAGCCTGCCCTCCGAGAACGACTACGACTCGGTCACCGTCAAGACCGGGGTGACGGTCCGCGCCGTCGCCGGCTCGATCAACCTCTATGCCGGGGACCACGTCATCGTGGAGTCCGGCGCGACCCTCGACGCCAGCGCCGACGTCAACATCTACACCGACGTGGCCACCGCCGCGAACGACGGCATCTCGGTGGGCGGCGCGGCCCCGGTGGTGATCGTCGAGGCCGACCGCGACGACCCGGACGGCGGCGACGTGACCATCGCCGGCACCGTCATCGCGGGCGGCGACATCCTGATCGACACCGGCGCGGCGGGCCCCGCGGGCCTGCCCGGCGCGGTCGAACAGCGCGACGTGATCGCGATCACCGGCACCCTGACCGCCGGCGACCGGATCGACATCCTGACCGGCGGCGACAAGGATCTCGTCGATCTCTCCACCCTGACGATGAGCGCGGCGGCGATCCGCGTCGACGGCGAGGCGGGCGAGGACACCATCCTGCTCATCGACGCCGCCAGCCTGACCGGCGCCGTGACCCTCGCCGGCGGCGACGGCGTGGATCGGATCACCGTGACCCGGCTCGCCACCCAGGGCGCGGGCGACAGCCTGACGCTCGACGGCGGCGCGGGCTCGGACGACCTGACGATCCAGACCTGGGGCTCGATCGGCGGTGTCGCCGCCGACTACCGGATCACCATCGCCGACAGCGGCGGGATCTCGACCACCAGCGGCGTCGACACGCTCGACGTGCTGGGCACCGCCGACGCCGACGTGTTCCTTAGCCGGGCGGGCTTCGTCGCCCTGCTGCACGGCACCCCCGACCAGATCCGCGGCATCGACCCGGGCCGGCCGCTCACCGTCGAGCGGATCGACTACGACCGCAGCCTGAACGGACGGCTGAGCCTGATCGGCCTCGACGGCGACGACGAGTTCGTCTCGGACGACAACTCCACCATCATGACGCTGGACGGCGGGCGCGGGGCGGACAAGTTCCAGATCGGCCAGATCTACGGCTCCGAACCGGTGCCCGGCGGCAGCTTCGACGACGGCACCGGCATCGTATCGAACGGCATCGCGCCGGGCGACGGCATCGTCACCGTCGAGACCACGCGCGGCTGGCTGTCCAGCGGCGGCAGCTTCGCGATCACCGCCTTCGGCGGCGAGGACGGCGACGAGTTCACCGTCTACTCGAACAAGGCCGAGGTCCGGCTCGAGGGCGAGGACGGCAACGACAGCTTCGTGATCCGGGCCTTCCTGCTCGAACAGGGGGACGTGAACGTGTTCGCCGGCGGCGGCGACGACACGGTGCAGTACAACATCAACGCGCCGGTGAGCATCGACGGCGGCGCCGGCTTCGACAAGGTCGTGGTGCTGGGCACCGAGGGCGCCGACGTGATGGTCGTCACCCGCGACGGCGTGTTCGGCGCCGGGCTGAACGTGCGGCTGTCGGCCAACGAGGAATCGATCGAGGTCGACGCGCTGGAAGGCGACGACACGATCTATGTCCAGTCCACCCGCGAAGGCACCGTGACCCGGGTCGTCGGCGGTCTCGGCGAGGACACGATCAACGTCGGCGGCGACGTGAACGGCCGGGTCATCGCCTCGGATGTCGAGGGCCGGTCGAGCGGCGTCAACCACCTGTCGGAATCGGGCGACACCGATTACCAGAACCTGCTGCTGCAGGGCCTGAATCCGCTGATCGCCGATGTCGAACAGGGCGCCGTGGTGATCAAGCCCACCGGCGAGGGCACCGCCGTCGCTGAGGGCGGCGCGGGCGACACTTACACCGTAGAGCTTGCCGAGGCGCCCGAGGCGGGCAAGTCGGTCTTCGTCACCGTCTCCGCCGGGGTGGCCTCGCGGCAGGACCGCCGGCTGGCGGTGCCCGAGAAGGACGCCGCCGCGAAGGTGACGATCGCGGGCGCGACGCTGACCCGCGACAGCGGCAGCTGGCTGACCGAGGGCTTCGGCGACTGGCAGGGCATCACCCTGACCGGGGCCGGCGACAACGACGGCTCCTACGCCATCGCGTCGATCTCGGGCGACGGCCGGACGATCACCGTCGAGGGCGGCTTCGCCGAGGACGTGGCGGTGGCCACCGACGCCATCGGCGTCACCGGCCAGCAGGCCGCCACGGTCGAACTGCGCACCGATACCGGCAGCTTCACCGACGGCGTGGTGCTGGAATTCACCTCCGCCAACTGGAACATCGCCCAGACCGTGACCCTGCGGGCGATCGACGATGCCGCAGAGGAAGGCGACCGGGTGGTGATGATCGGCCACGCGGTGGACAGCGCCGACGCCCGCTTCGACCGGGTCAAGGTGACCAATCTCGAGGTGACGGTGGCCGACAACGACCTCGCCGAGGTCAAGCTGATCGCCACCGGCCCCGACACCTTCATCCACGAGGGCGACGCCGCGACCCGGATCACCGACAGCTACGACGTGGTGCTGACCCGGCAGCCGGCGGCGGGCGAGACGGTGACCGTCACCCTGTCCGACACCTCCAATTCCGGCGACGTGATCCTGTCGGCCAGCGTGCTGACCTTCACCGCCGCCGACTGGAACGTGCCGCAGACCGTGACCCTGACCGCCGTGACCGGCGACGGGATCGAGAACCAGGAACGGTTCCGCATCGTCCACACCGTCAGCACCGACGGCCCGGTCTATGCCGCCGCCGAAAGCCCGGAACTCGACGTCGTGGCCTCGGACGGCGACAGCGCCGGCATCGTCCTGCGCGAAAGCGACGGCCGCACCGTGCTAATCGACCAGCCGGGCGAGACCGACAGCTACACCATCCGGCTGACCCGCGCCCCGGCGGCGGGCGAGACCGTCAAGGTCATCCTCGTCGACGACGGCCAGACCCGCGCCGTGACCGACGCCCGGGTCTCGACCGTCACCCTGTTCGACGGCGCGGTGCCGCTGCAGTTCGTCCGCAACCCGGACGGCGCCGACCGTATCGTCCGCACCGACGGCGGCAGCTTCCGCACCGACGGGTTCAAGCAGGGGCTGGTGATGGACATCACCGGCACCGCCGGCAACGACGGACCCTTCGCCATCGCCGAGATCTCGGCCGACGGCTCGACCATCACGCTGGGCGCCGGGCAGTTCGTCACCGACGAGACGGTGACCGCCGCGATCCGCATCGACGAGACCTCGGTCAGCTTCGACGACACCAACTGGGCCGACGCCGTGACGGTGACGCTCGAGGCCGACCCGGCCTTCGTGCCCTCCGCGCTCGACCGGATAACCAAGAGCTTCCCGGTGGAGCGCCACGCGCTCGACCGGATCGCCGGGCCGCTGATCCTCGACGGCGGGGCCTCCACGGGCCGCGAACTGAAACCCGCGGTGATGCTGCCGACCGAGCGCGACCCCGGGCCGCGCGACGTGACCGTGGCGACCGACGAGTCGGAATCCAACGACCGGGTGAACCTGTTCAACGACGGCTCGCTGATCTCCGACAGCGGCCGGATGTTCAACACCGGCGACGGCGTGCTGCATGTCGACGGGCTCGGCATGGGCTCGGGCCAGATCGTCATCCCGCAGGGCGACGGGCTGCCCGACCTGACCTTCGACCGCGGCATCTCGATGGACAACATGGAGATCGTCGAGCTCATGCTGGGGCGGGGCGACGACAGCTTCACCGTCGAGGGCACCAACATCGCCTCCGACTTCGACACCGCGGTGCCGGGGGCGGTGAACCTGCCGATCACCCTGATCCACGGCGGCGGCGGGGCCGACACCATCACCGTCGAGGAGATCAGCATCGGCGCGGGCGGCGCACGCACCCTGCTGGCGATCTACGGCGACACCGACAGCGAGGGCGCGCGCTATAACTTCGAGGGCGGCGTGCCCAACGGCAACGCATCGGTGTTCAACGCCGTCGACTTCCCCGGCGACCACGGCGACCTGATCGACGCCTCGGCGGTCTTCGCCGGCGGCGACGGCAGCGCGCTGGGCCTGGTGATCTACGGCGGCGCGGGCAACGACACGATCCTCGGCAGCCAGGGCGCCGACCACATCGCCGGCGGCTCGGGCGACGACAGCATCACCGGCGGCGACGGCTCCGACCTCGTCTTCGGCGACAACGGCTTCACCCTCGACCTCGTGACCCGGACCCTGACCCAGGTCGCGCTGATCGACGCCGACCCGCAATACCGCAGCGCCGACACCCGAACGCCCGGCGCGGACCGGATCGACGCCGGCGACGGCGACAACCTCGTGATCGGCGATCTCGGCCTGCTGGCGCAGGTCGCGGGCACTAACCTGATAGAGAGCACCGGCAGGATCATCCGCGTCGAAAGCACCGAGATCGGGCAGGGCGCGGGCGACACGATCAGCCTCGGCAGCGGCGACGACATCGTCGTCGCC
>JBFKOW010000010.1:0-37967 GCA_041628615.1 Paracoccaceae bacterium
GTCATGATGTCGAGCATCCGCACCGCGTTCGAGCCTTCGAACTTCACGTCCATCGACCACATCTGGAAATAGACCTTGCCCATGTTCTTGGAGGTCACCACCCCCTTCTTGGGCGCGCAGCCGGCCTCGTCCCCCATCGACCGCTTGAAGTAGCTCTTGTTCTTGATCATCACCTCCTTGCCGGTGATCTTGACGTCCCGCGTGCCCTTCGTGGTGTCGGTCGCCATGCCGGTGTTGGGGTAGGGGATCGGCACCCCGGGCGGGGTCGCGGGGGTCTGCGGCGGGGTGAAGCAGACGTCCGGGAAGGCGCAGATCGAGCTGCCGGCGGCCTTCTTGCAGGACACCTCCATCATGTTGGCATAGACCTTGTTGGCCATCCTTCAGCCCTCCATCCGCAGCACCGCCGCGCCGCGCCGTCCGTCGTCGTCCGAGGTATGCGCCAGCACCACCGGCCCGGGCGCGTAGCCCTTGCGCCCCGCCGCCAGCGCCACGGCCAGCATCACCGGGAAACAGGCCGCGCCGACGAAGCCGAACTCGCTCGTCGGGTGCCATATGTCGATCATGTCCTTCCGCACCCGCAGGATCCGGGTCATCGTCAGCGAGGCTTCCTTGAAGTAGTACTGCTCGCCGGTCAGGTCGGCGATCCGGTAGCTGACATCCTCGAAGCTCAGCCCCGCGTCGGCCAGCGCCGCCTTCACCGCCGCCACCATGCCGTCGGCGCGCAGCGGCTCGCCCGAGGTGATCGTCGCCGCCTCGGTGCCGAAGCCCAGCCCGGCGATCCGCAGCCCGCCGCCGCCCGCCGGCCCGATCAGCACCGCCGCCCCGGCCTCGCCCGCCGGGAAGCCGTTGGAATGTTCCTCGGTCAGCAGCCGCTCCTCCGCCTCGAAGGCGCTCAGCGTGGCGGCGACGAGGTAGCTGTCGACCCCGGCGAGGATCACCGCCGGGGCGCCGGTGGCGATCAGCGCCGCGGCGTCGCGCAGCGCCACCGCCCCGCCCGCCCGGCCATAGGGCAGCACCGCCGAGGACGGGTGCGGGTCGCCGCCATGGGCCCGCGTCACCATCGGCAGCAGCAGGTGGTCGATGCCGGCGATCCGGCCCGGCCGGTTCTTCTCGGCGACGCAGAGCAGCACCGGGATCTGCGACAGGTCCACCCCCGCCGGCGCGGCGGCGAGGCATTCGCCCACCGGTCCCTCGAGCATCGCCGCCAGCCGTTCGAGCCCCCGCGCCGGCGGCGACAGCGGCACCTGCGAGCCGTAGATCCAGGTCCCGCCGGACGAGATGAACCGCGTCTCGGTCATGTTGATGAGCCCGGCGCGATGCGCCGCGCAGGCCGCCGGGGCGGTCATGCCGATCGCCGAACAGATCCCCGAGGCGAGAACCGCGGCGCTCATGCCTCGTCCTCCCCTGCATCGGGCCGCCCGAGACCGGCGAGCGGCGAATACCGCTTGCCCAGCCGGCGCGCCCGCCAGAACCCGCGGGGCCGGTGGCCGATGATCGCCTCGCGCATCTCGTGCAGGTCGCGGCGCAGCGGCAGGCTGGCCCGCCAGGTCAGGGTGATCTTGCGGTCTTCGGGCTCGATCTCGACGGTGTCCACCACCGCCTCGACCGGGATGTCGCCCTCGCGCGACCGTCTGAACACCACCGGCAGCCGCAGGTCGGGCAGTCGCATCGACACCACCGGCGGCGCGTCCTCGACGAGGTGCTGCAGCTTGACCTCCTCGCCGCCGCGCGGGTGCGGCACCTGCTGGTCGGGCGGCGCGCACTGGTAGTAGCGGTCGTCGAAGTCGTCGGGCAGGAAGGGGAAGGTGTCGCCGACCCATTCCTCGTCGTAGGTGCCGGCGTATTTCGCCCGCTCCGGCCAGCCCCGCCCGACCGGGCCGAAGGCGGCGGGGAGGTAATCGCCCCAGGGGCTTTCGACCGGCTCGCCGGGCTGCTCGCAATTCGGCAGCGGCTTGCCGTCGATCAGGCCCCGGTTGCGCCAGCGGTGCCAGCCCCGCCCCGCCGGGTTCGCCTCGTAGGCGCGGGGCAGTTCCTCGTCCGGGTCCACGTCGTCGATCCCGCCGAACGCGTAGTCGTAGGAGATCGGAAACGAGGTGAAGGGCGCGGGATCGGTGAAATCGGCCCCGACCAGTCCGGATTCCCAGGTCCGGTTGCCGACCACGTCGATCGACTTGGCCCACCGGCCGAAGGTCGCGCCCACCCGCAGCCGCGTGACCGGGCGGGCGCCGGGGCTGTGGGCGAAACCGTTCAGGATCAGGTCGCAGGCCGGCTTGCGCAGGGCGTAGTCGGCCTCGCGCACGGTGGCCGAGAAGCCGGGCTCGCCGGTGAACTGGTCGGCCACGCAGATCTCGACCTTGCCTTCGGACCAGGGGCAGACGGCCCCCTGCTCGGCGGGGAAGGCCAGCGCCCGCTTGACGACGACAATGACGTATTCCCGCCCCGAAGGATCGATGCCGAGGGAAAAGCCGGCCGCGCCCATGTCGTTGAAATCAATTAACATCGCGAAACGCTAAAGTGTCTCGCGCCAGCTTTCCACAGAACGGGCAGGCGGGGAAGCCCTGATTTCCGGACCCCGCGCCGGCTCAGCCGGTGGCGGGCTTGCGCGCGACCCCCATGTAGATCACCGCCAGCCCCGGCACCCGGCCGAAGGTGAAGTCGCCGCGCCGGGTGATGCCGCGCGGCCCGAGCCCCGCCATCGGCCCGGGCACCAGCCCGACGCCGCGCAGCCCGGCGGTCAGTTCGGCCGGCTTGATGAACATCGCCGGGTCGTGGGTGCCCTTCGGCAGCAGGCCGAGCAGGTCCTCGGCGACGGTGATGGTGGCGAAGCGCGCGACCGGGTTGCGGTTGATCGTGTCGAACAGGAACTGCCCGCCGGGCCGCAGCACCCGCGCCACCTCGGCCAGCACCCGGCCCAGGTCGGCCACGTGTTCGAGCACGTCGACGCAGACCACCGCGTCGAAGGCGGCGCCGGGGTAGGGCAGGGCCTCGCCGACGCCGGTGTCGTAGCGGATCGCGAGCCCCTCCGCGGCGGCATGGGTCCGGGCGGCGGCGATCGCCTCGGCTGCCGGGTCGATCCCGGTGACGTTCGCGCCGCGCCGGGCCAGGGCTTCGGCCATGAAGCCGCCGGCGCAGCCGAGGTCGAGCACGTCCCGCCCGGACCAGTCGATGTGCCGGTCGAACCAGCCCAGCCGCCCCGGCACCATGTTGCGCAGGGTCCGCACCCAGCGGATGTCGTCGGACCACCAGCGCGCGGCCACGTCGTCGTAGATGGTCAGGACGTTGCGCCGGATCTCAGCCATCGCGAATTCTCCTCGGGAACGGCAGGGCGTAGGGGACCCGCGCCCGGTAATTGGCGAAACGGTCGCCGTAGAGCGCCGCGAACCGCCGTTCCTTCCATCGCGGCGCCAGCAGGCAGTAGGCGGTCAGCACGGTGGCCAGCGCGGCCTGGTCCGGGGTCCACACCGGCACCGTCCAGAGGGTGAGCGCGAAGGCCACGTAGATCGGCTGCCGGATCACCGCGAACAGCCCGGTTTCCGGCATGTCGGGGAACCGCGGCCGCACCCCCCGCGCCAGCGACATCCAGCCTAGCGCGCCGGACTGCAACTCCGGCCCGCCGTCCCAGATCGCCCGGCCGAGCAGCAGCCAGGCCCCGGCATAGGCGGCGCAAAGCGCCCAGAACGCCGCCCCCTCGGCCCGCCACCAGACGATCCCGCTGGGCGTCCAGAGCCAGAACAGCGCGATGAGTTGGACCGAGGCGATCATCGCGTAGGTCGTCGTCGCCAGCGTCGCGCCGTGCGGGGCGGGCGCGAGCCGGGCGAGGACCGACCGCCCGCGCCGCCCCAGCAGCAGCGAATGGACCAGCGGGAACTGCAGGATCAGCAGCGCGTTGGCGCCCGTCGCCCAGGGCTGCGGCAGCCGCCCGAACCCGGCGGTCATGCCCAGGAACATCGCCACCGCCATGCCGCCGACCCCGAGCGCGAAAAGCCCGTGGCAGAGCATCCCCCAGGCCAGGGCCAGCCGCACCCGCCCCGACCCCGGCGGCGCGTGGAGCACGCCGCGCGCGAGCCACGCGAGCCGCCGACCCGGCGGAGCGTCCGCCGCCGGGGGGGCGTCGATCATCGCGTCTGTCGGGTTGTGGCGCATCTCGGCGCGGGGACCTAAGCCGATTTTCCGCTCCGGCCAGTCCGCCGCCGGGATTGCCTTTGCCCCGGCGGTTTGGCAAGGGAGAGCCGTCGCCGGTCTAGCTCAGCTGGTAGAGCAACTGATTTGTAATCAGTGGGTCGGGGGTTCGAGTCCCTCGACCGGCACCACGCCCCCGGCCGTCCCCCTGCGATCCGCGATCCCGGCGCCCCGCCCGCGCGCCGTCGCGCTTGCGGCCCCGGGACGGTCCCGAAGTCGGGGCCGTGGTCGGGTTGAACTCCCCCCGCGCGCGCATATACCAAGGATCGGTCATTCGGACTTCACCGGAACAACAGGGAGACAACAATGAAATCCACAGGGATCATCGCCGCCGCGTTGCTGGCCAGCACCGCGATCGGCGCCTCCGCCGAGACCTTGCGCTGGGCGCGCGCCGGGGATTCGCTGACGCTCGACCCGCACGCCCAGAACGAGGGCCCGACCCACACGCTCGCCCACCAGATCTACGAACCGCTGATCATCCGCGACATGACCGGCGAGTTCCAGGCCGCGCTGGCGACCGAATGGGCGCCGAAGGACGGCGATCCGAACGTCTGGGTGTTCAAGCTGCGCGAGGGCGTGACCTACCATGACGGCGCCGCCTTCACCGCCGAGGACGTGGTGTTCTCGATCGAGCGGGCGAAGTCCGAGCAGTCGAACATGAAGGAACTGCTGTCCTCGGTCGTCGAGGTGCGGGCGGTGGACGACCACACCGTCGAGTTCGTCACCGACGGGCCGAACCCGATCCTGCCGTCCAACCTCACCAACCTGTTCATCATGGACAAGGGCTGGGCCGAGGCGAACAACGCCGTTGCGGTGCAGGACGTGGAGGGCGGCGAGCAGACCTTCGCCGCGACCAACGCCAACGGCACCGGCGCCTACCGCCTCGTCAGCCGCGAGCCCGACGTGCGCACCGTCCTGACCCAGAACGCGGATTACTGGGGCAAGGACATGTTCCCGATGGAGGTGACCGAGATCGTCTACACCCCGATCCAGAACGCCGCGACCCGCGTCGCCGCGCTCCTGTCGGGCGAGGTCGACTTCATCCAGGACGTGCCGGTGCAGGACCTCGGCCGGGTGGCCGAGACCGAGGGCCTCGTGGTCAAGACCGCGCCGCAGAACCGGGTGATCTTCTTCGGCATGAACATGGGCGCCGAGGATCTTGCCAACGACGATGTCGAAGGCGCCAACCCGCTGGCCGACGTCCGCGTCCGCCGGGCGATGTCGATGGCGATCAACCGCGACGCGATCCGCCAGGTGGTGATGCGCGAGCAGAGCCAGCCCGCCGGGATGATCGCGCCGCCCTTCGTCAACGGCTGGACCGCCGAGATGGACGCCGCGGCGACGACCGACGTGGAGGCCGCCCGGGCGCTGATGCAGGAAGCGGGCTACGGCGACGGCTTCTCGATCCAGCTCGACTGCCCGAACGACCGCTACATCAACGACGAGGCGATCTGCCAGGCCGCCGTCGGGATGCTGGCGCAGATCGGCATCACCGTGAACCTCGACGCCAAGCCGAAGGCCCAGCACTTCCCGCTCATCACCAACGCCGAGACGGATTTCTACATGCTCGGCTGGGGCGTGCCGACCTACGACTCGGAATACATCTTCAACTTCCTCGTCCACACCCGCGGGTCGGACCGGGGCAGCTGGAACAACACCGGCTACTCGAACCCCGAGATCGACGCCAAGATCGTCAGCCTCGCCTCCGAGACCGACCTCGAGGCCCGCAATGCCACCATCGCCGAGATCTGGGAAGTGGTGCAGGCCGAGCAGCTCTACATCCCGCTGCATCACCAGGTGCTGAACTGGGGCATGGCCGACAAGGTGGTGACCGAGGTCAGCCCCGAGGACGACCCCAAGTTCAAGTTCTTCGAGATCAACTGATCTTGCGTTGACCTGACGCGCTGACGCTGCGTCAATCGAAGCCCCGGGCGCGAACCTGCGCCCGGGGCGCTCGTCCGGAGCTGTTCGGAAGAAAGGACTCCCGCCATGAGAACCCCCGTCATTCTTGCAACTCTCTGCGCTCTGGCCGTTCCGGCCTCGGCCGAGACCTTCCGCTGGGCCAGCCAGACCGACCCGAACACGATGGACCCCCATGCTGGCAACTCCGCGCCGGTTCTGGGCTTTCTCAACAACGTCTACGAGGGTCTCGTCCGCCGCGGCCGCGACATGGCGATCGAGCCGTCGCTGGCCACCGCCTGGGAACCCATCGGCGCAGGCGAGGGCTGGCGCTTCACCCTGCGCGAGGGCGTGACCTTCCACGACGGGTCGGCCTTCACCGCCGAGGACGTGGTGTTCTCCTACCAACGCGCCTCGTCGCCGGAATCCGACACCGCGAGCTGGTTCTCGGGGGTCACCGAGGTGATCGCCGTCGACGACTACACCGTCGACATCCTGACCAGCGCTCCGAACCCGATCTTTCCCGATTCCATCGCCAACTGGATGATGATGGACAGCGGCTGGGCCGCCGCCAACGGCGCCGAGCGGCCCAATATCGAGCAGGGCAACTTCGCCACCCTGAACACCAACGGCACCGGCCCCTACCGGGTGGCCGAGCGCGACCCCGGCCTGCGCACCGTCCTGACCCCGTTCGAGGACTGGTGGGGCGAGGACCGCGGCAACGTGACCGAGGCGGTCTTCACCCCGATCGACAATTCCGCCACCGCGGTCGCCGCGCTGCTGTCGGGCGACGTGGACATGATCAACCCGGTGCCGGTGCAGGACGCCGACCGGCTCGATGCCGCCGAGGGCGTGAAGCTGCTGCGCGGGGTCGAGGCGCGCGTCATCATGTTCGGCTTCAGCCAGGACAAGGACACGCTGGTGGGCGGCGGCGACACCGCGGGGAACCCGTTCTCCGATCCCCGCGTCCGGCAGGCGGTGGCCCACGCGATCAACGTGCCGGCGATCCTGCAGACCATCATGCGCAACTCGGCCGAACCGGCGGCGCAACTGGTCAGCCCGGCGATGCGCGGCTATTCCGAGGGGCTCTCGGAGCGGCCGGCGCTCGATCCCGACCGGGCGAAGGCGCTGCTGGCCGAGGCCGGCTATCCCGACGGCTTCCCGTTCCTGCTGAAATGCCCCAACGACCGTTACATCAACGACGAATCCGTCTGCCAGGCGGCGGTGGGGATGCTGGCGCAGATCGGGCTTCAGGCGCAGCTCGACGCGATCCCGGTGCGCAACTACTGGACCGAACTCCGGGCCGACGCCTACGACATGTACCTGCTGGGCTGGTCGCCGGGCACCTTCGACGCCGAGCACCCGTTCCGCTTCCTCGTCCACACCCCGCAGGAAAACATCGGCACCTGGAACTTCGGCGGCTATTCGAACCCGCGGGTCGACGAACTGATCCCGGCGGTGCAGTCCGAGATCGACGACGCCGCCCGGCAGGCGATGCTGGACGAGATCGCCGGGATCGTGCAGCAGGACATGGTCTACGTGCCGCTCTACGTGCAGCCTCTGCTCTGGGGCGCGGCGGACAATGTCGACCTGACCCAGCGCGAGGACAACTTCTTCATCCTGCGCTGGACCAACGTGAACTGACCGCGACCTGAGCGCGAACCGACGGGGGACCGATGCTCGCCTACATCATCCGCAGGGTCGCGCAGTCGATCCTCGTCCTGCTTGTCGTCGGGCTGGTCGCCTTCTCGATGTTCCAGTTCGTCGGCGACCCGATCGACAACATGCTGGGGCAGGAGCGCACCCAGGCCGACGTCGAGCGGCTGCGGACCGAGCTGGGCCTCGATCAGCCCTTCGTGGTGCAGTACTGGAAGTTCCTCGAACAGGCGGCGCAGGGCAATTTCGGACTCAGCTACCGCCAGGGCCGCCCGGTGTCCGAGATCCTGCTGGAGCGCGCCCCGGCGACGCTGGAACTGGCCTTCGTGTCGGGGGTGCTGGCGCTGGCGGGCGGCATCGGGCTCGGCATCTTCACCGCGATCCGGCGCAGCGGCATCGCCGCCAACGTCATCATGACCCTGTCGCTGGTCGGGGTGTCGCTGCCCACCTTCCTGATCGGCATCCTGCTGATCTACCTGTTCTCGGTCGAACTGGGCTGGCTGCCCTCGTTCGGGCGCGGCGAGGTGGTGCAGATCGGCGCCTGGTCCACCGGCTTCCTGACCGAGAGCGGGCTGCGGGCGCTGATCCTGCCGGCGATCACGCTGGGGCTCTACCAGATGACCCTGATCATGCGGCTGGTGCGGACCGAGATGCTCGAGGTGCTGCGGATGGACTACATCCGCTTCGCCCGCGCCCGCGGCATCCGCGAACGCGCGATCAACTTCCGCCACGCGCTCAAGAACACGCTGGTGCCGGTCATCACCATCACCGGCCTGCAACTGGGCAGCATCATCGCCTTCGCGATCATCACCGAGACCGTGTTCCAGTGGCCGGGGGTGGGCCTGCTGTTCATCAACGCGATCCAGTTCGTCGACATCCCGGTGATGGCCGCCTACCTGATGCTGATCTCGGTGATGTTCGTGCTCATCAACCTGATCGTCGACATGCTGTATTTCGCCATCGACCCGCGCCTGCGCGTCGACCGCACCGCTGGAGGGCACTGAGATGGCCGAGACCGGACCCCGCCGGACCCCGTCGCGCCTCGCCCGGGCCTGGGACAGCGATCTGGCCTATTCGTTCCGCCGCGCGCCGGTGGCGATGCTGTCGCTGCTGGTCGTCGTGCTGCTGGTCCTCGCCGCGCTGCTGGCGCCGCTGATCGCCCCGCACGACCCGTTCAACCCGGCGACTCTGAACCTGATGAACGGCTTCACCCCGCCGGGCGAGGCCAACGCCTTTACCGGAGACTTCTTCCTGCTCGGCACCGACGACCAGGGCCGCGACGTGTTCTCCACCATCCTCTACGGGATGCGGATCTCGCTCTTCGTGGGTTTCTCGGCGGTGCTGCTGGCGATGGTGCTGGGGGTGATCCTCGGGCTGCTGGCGGGCTATCTCGGCGGCTGGACCGAGACGATCATCATGCGCGTCGCCGACATCCAGCTCACCTTCCCGGCGATCCTCGTGGCGATGCTGATCTTCGGTATCGCCAAGGGCATCACCCCGCCCGAATACCGCGACCAGATGGCGATCTGGGTGCTGATCCTCGCCATCGGCCTGTCGGACTGGGTGCAGTTCGCCCGCGTCGTGCGCGGCGCGACGCTGGTCGAGAAGAACCGCGAATACGTGCAGGCGGCCCGGCTGATCGGCCGGTCGCCGATCGCGATCATGATCCGGCACATCCTGCCCAACGTGCTTAACCCGGTGCTGGTGATCGCCACCATCAGCCTCGCGCTCGCCATCATCGCCGAGGCCACGCTGTCGTTCCTCGGGGTCGGCGCGCCGCCCACCAAGCCGAGCCTCGGCACCCTGATCCGGATCGGGCAGGAGTTCATGTTCTCGGGCGAGTGGTGGATCCTGTTCTTCCCCGCGCTGACCCTTCTTGCGCTGGCGCTGTCGATCAACCTGCTGGGCGACTGGCTGCGCGACGCGCTCAATCCCAAGCTTCGCTGAGGCCGGCCCGATGACCGACGCTTCCCAGACCCCGCCCGTCCTCTCCGTGCGCGACCTCGTGGTCGAGATCCCGACCCGCCACGGCATCCTGCGGCCCGTGGACGGGGTCAGCTGGGACATCCACGCCGGCGAGATCCTCGGCGTTGTGGGCGAATCCGGGGCCGGCAAGTCGATGACCGGCAACGCGGTGATCGGCCTTCTTGACCGGCCCGCGCGGATCGCCTCGGGCGAGGTCCTTCTGAACGGCCAGCCGGTCCACAGCCTGCGCGGCGAGGCCCTCCGCCGGCTGCGCGGCAAGCGGATGGGCATGATCTTCCAGGACCCGCTGACCTCGCTCAACCCGCTCCTGACGGTGGGCGAGCAGCTGACCGAGACGATCCTCGAACACCTCGGGGTGAGCCAGTCCGAGGCCGAAGCCCGCGCCATCGCCGCGCTCGAGGAGGTCGGCATTCCCGCCGCCCGGCAGCGCATCGGCAGCTACCCGCACGAGTTCTCGGGCGGGATGCGGCAGCGGGTGGTGATCGCGCTGGCGCTCTGCGCCGAGCCCGACCTGGTGATCGCCGACGAGCCGACCACCGCGCTCGACGTGTCGGTGCAGGCGCAGATCGTCGCCCTGCTGAAGCAGCTTTGCCGCGAGCGTGGCGTGGCGGTGATGCTGGTCACCCACGACATGGGGGTGATCGCCGAGGCCGCCGACCGGGTGGCGGTGATGTATGCCGGCCGGCTGGCCGAGATCGGCCCGGTGCGCGACGTCATCACCGACGCCCGCCATCCCTATACCGCCGGGCTGATGGCCTCGACCCCGCTGGCCAGCCGCGGCCAGCGCCGGTTGCGCCAGATTCCCGGCGCGATGCCGCGGCTGGGCGCCTTGCCCACGGGCTGCGCCTTCCATCCGCGCTGCGACCGGGCGCAGGACGCCTGCCGCCGCGATCCCGGCCCCGGCATCGCCGCCTGCGATGGCCGCGCCGCCTGCTGGTTCCCGCTCGAGACAACCATGGAAGCGACCGCATGACCGCCATCATCCGGGTCGAGGGGCTGACCCGTGTGTTCGACGTCTCCAAGCCCTGGCTGAACCGGGTGATCGAGCGGCTGCCCCGGGCGCTGCTTACCGCCGTGTCGGATGTCAGCTTCGAGATCGAGGAGAACTCGGTCTACGCCCTGGTGGGCGAGAGCGGGTCGGGCAAGTCGACCATCGGCAAGATCGTCGTCGGCCTGGTGCCGCCCTCGAAGGGCCATGTCGAGGTCGACGGCATCGATCTCGCCACCGAGCCCGACCGGGCCCGCCGCGCGGCGGTGCGCGAGAACGTGCAGATGATCTTCCAGGACCCCTATGCCAGCCTGAACCCGCGCTGGCGGGTCCGCGACATCATCGCCGAGCCGGTTGCGGCGCGGGGTGGCGACACGACCGGGCTGGCCGAGCGGCTGCTGGAGCAGGTCGGGCTTTCCGCCGCCGATGCCTCGAAATACCCGCACGAATTCTCCGGCGGCCAGCGGCAACGCATCTGCATCGCCCGCGCGCTGGCCTCGGGGCCGAAGATCATCGTCTGCGACGAGCCGACCTCGGCGCTCGATGTCAGCGTGCAGAGCCAGGTCCTCAACCTGATGACCGATCTGCGCGAGGAACTGGGCCTGACCTACCTGTTCATCAGCCACGACCTTACCGTGGTGCAGCACATGGCCGACCGGATCGGCGTGCTCTACCTCGGCGCGCTGGTCGAGGAGGCGCCGCGCGACACGCTGTTCGCCGATCCCAAGCATCCCTACACCCGGATGCTGTTCGACGCCGCGCCCCGGATGGACGCCTTCGGCCGCGAGATCGATCCGCCGAAGGGCGAGATTCCCGACCCGATCAACCCGCCAACCGGCTGCGCGTTCCATCCGCGCTGTCCGCTCGCGGTCGATCGCTGCCGGCAGGAGCGGCCCCGCCTGCGCCCGATCGGCGACACGCGGGTGGCCTGTCACCTCGCCGAATAGCGGCCGGCCGGTCGCCGCCGGTCCGGGCCGCTTCGCGACGCTTCATCAATCCTCAACCTCGGGGGGCTTTCCTGCGCCGGTTACAACTGGAGCGCCGCCGTGTTGGCCCGACATCTTGCTTCCTTCATCGCCCTGATTTGCTTCGCAGTTTCCGTCTAGGCCGAAAGCTGGACCGCGCTGCAGATGGCCAATCGGGTCGAGTTTTCCACCGACGGCCGGACCTGGTCCGATGTCGCGCCCGGCCAGGAACTGGCCAGCGGCACCTGGATCCGGACCGGGGCCCGCAGCCGCGTCATCCTCGGCAAGGGGACCGAGCGGATCGTCTACCGGGCCAATTCGCTCGCCGCCCTGTCGCAAAGCGAGGATGGCCGCCAGACCCAGCTGACGCAGCGCGGCGGATCGCTGCTCGTGTCGGTCGAGACGCGGAGCCAGCCGCATACCAGCGTGGTGACGCCGCATCTCGCCGCCGTCGTGAAGGGCACGGTGTTCGAGGTGACGGTCGGGACCGGGGAATCCCGCGTCCGGGTCGATATCGGCACCGTCGAGGTCAGCGACCGCAGCGGCCGGCGGGATGTGACCGCGGGTCACGAGGCGGCCTCCGCTGGCAACGCGATCGCGGTCGGCCACGCCGAGGTGACGAGCGTCGTGCCCGGCCGCCCCAACGCCATCGGCCTCGACCTCGCCCGTATCCGGTCCGACGGCCGGGCCGGCGGCGCGGCCGCGGCCGACGCCCCCGGCCGCAGCGGCGAGACCGGAATTGCGGGCGGGAACGGCAAGGGCAACGCCGGCGGGAACGGCAACGGGAATTCCGGCGGCAACGGCAACTCCGGCGGCGACGAGGACGAAAATGGGTGATGCGGCAGCGGCTGGGCGCCCTGTTGCGGCGCGCGATTCCCGCGGCGCTCTTCGTCCTTGCCGGGTTCTGGGCCGATGACCGCGGCGCCTTCGCCGGCCTGAACGACCAGATCGGCGACGCGCGGGCCGCGCTTGTCCCGCGAGACGCGAGCGGCGAGGTGGTCGTCGTCGCCATCGACGCGGCGAGCCTGCAGGCCGTGGGCGTGTGGCCGTGGTCGCGCCGGGTCCATGCCGACCTGCTGACCCGATTGACCGCGGCAGGACCGCGGGACGTCCTGTTCGATATCGATTTCTCCTTCGCCGCCGATCCCGCCGGGGACCGCGCCTTCGCCGCCGCCCTCGACGCCTCCGGGGTCGCCTATCTCGCCGGCTTCGTGCAGCGCGCCGCCCCGGGATCGCCCGCGATCACCACCAACCTGCCGCTGCCCGCCTTCGCCGAACGGGCCTGGCTCGCGGCGGTCAACGTGGTGCCCGATGCCGATGGCGCGGTCCGGCATTACCCCTACGCGGTCGAGATCGACGGCGCGACCGTGCCATCCGCCGGGTCTCTGCTGGCGGGCGCCTATGTCGGCAGCCTCGACGCCTTTCCGCTGAACCTGTCGATCCGGCCGGGGTCGATTTCGACGGTCTCGGCGATCGACGTGCTCGAGGGCCGGGTTCCGCCCGAGACCTTCGCCGGCCGGTCCGTCGTCGTCGGCGCCACGGCGGTGGAACTCGGCGACCAGATCAGCCTGCCGATTCACGGCGTCCAGCCCGGCCCGGTCGTCCATGTCCTCGCCGCCGAGGCCCTGGCACACGGCGCGGTGCCGGTCACGCTGCGCCCCGGTCTGGTCCTGCTCGCGCTGTTCGGGGCGATGCTCGCGTTCCAGACCTTTGGGCTGCGCCGGCCGGTCGCCGGCCTCGTCCTGCTGGCCGTCAGTCTCGGCGCTGCCGAGGCCGCGGCGCTGTCGGCCTACGCCTCGGCCGCGATCCTCGTCCCCACCGCGCCGGTCTACCCGGTGCTTGGGGCCTTCGTGCTGTGGCAACTGGTCGGGAAGATCCTCGCCAGCGCCTGGACCATCCGCCGGCAGGCGGCGGAGATCCGGGACACCGCGGCGCTGCTCAGCACCGTCTTCGAGGACAGCAGCGACGCGATCATCGTGGTCGCCGCCGGCGGCGAGGTGCTGCGGCACAGCCGCTCGGCGCGGCAACTGCTGCACTGCGACGGGCAGGACCGGACCGCGCTCCCCGATCCGCTGCGGCGCCACGCCGAGGCGCTGCTGAACGGCCAGCTGCCGGCCGGGGACGGGCGCCGGTGCTGCGAAGTCGCCTGCGCGGGGCGGACCCGCCTTCTCGACGTGACCGGCTCGCTCTCGATGGCGGCCGGGGCAGGCGGCGACCGGACGACGCCGCGCCCGATCGTCACCCCGTCGGTCCGCGACGTGACGGTGGAGCGGCAGCAGGCCGAGCGGATCGCGTTCCTGTCCGACCATGACGAGACCACCGGCGCGCTGCGGCGGCACGCCTTTCTCGACCGGCTCGGGTCGCGGCTGGAGGCGGGGACGCCGGCCGCGGTCTTCGTGCTGCGGCTGCGTGGCGTCGAGTCGGTGAATTCGCTGCTGGGCCGCGACGTGGGAGACGAGCTTCTGGCCCGGGTCGCGCGCCGGCTTGAGACGTCGGAACCCGGGGTCCCGGCGGTGGCGCGGCTCGGCGGCAAGAGCTTTGCCGTCCTGTCCGGCGCACCGCTCGACGCCCCGGCCGCCGACCGGCTGGCGCAGCGCCTGCTCGAGGATATCGAGGAACCTTTCTCCAGCCTCGGCATCGCCGTCTCGGTCGGCGCCTCGGTCGGCTACACCGTCCGGCCGGCCGGTGCCGCGTCGTCCGCGGCCGAGGTCCTGAACCAGGCCGAGGCCGCGACCCAGATCGCGGAGGCGAACAGGCTGGCCCGGCCGATGCTCTACGATCCCGCGCTCGCCGACCGGCAGTTGCGCGCCCGCCGGATCGAGCGCGAGATGGCGGCGGGTCTCGACCGGCAGGAATTCGAGGTGGTCTACCAGCCCCAGCACCGCGTCGCCGACGGGGCGCTCGTCGGGTCCGAGGCGCTGCTGCGCTGGACCAGTCCCTGCCTGGGGCCCGTCCGTCCCGACGAGTTCATCCCGATCGCGGAATCGACCGGGTTCATCGCGGATCTCGGCCGCTGGGTGTTGCGGCGGGCGCTGCGCGACATGCGAAACCTGCCCGGCCACCTGTCCGTCGCGGTCAACGTGTCGGCGGCGCAGATGGGTCACGGCACCCTGATGGCGGACATCTCCGACGCGTTGTCGGACGCCGGAGTGCCGGCCTCCCGGCTCTGGCTCGAACTGACCGAGACGGTCCTGCTCGACGGCTCCGGCGGGCTGGTCGAGACCATGTCCGACATCCGTTTCCGGGGCGTGCGCTGGGCGCTGGACGATTTCGGCACCGGCTATTCCTCGATGGCCTACCTGTCCCGGCTGCCGATCGACAAGATCAAGCTCGACAGGGCCTTCGTCGCGGGGCTCGGCGACGACCCGGCGGCGCTGCCGGTGCTGCGGGCGATCAACGGGTTGTGCCGGAGCCTCGACCTGCCGCTGCTCTGCGAGGGGGTCGAGAACGACGAGCATCTGGCGGTCCTGCGCGCGCATGGCTGCGCCGAGGCGCAAGGCTTCCTGTTCGCCCGGCCGCTGAGCCTGCCGGACTTCATCGCGCACGCCCGCGCCTGCGGCGCGGATCCGGCCGCCGACGGTGGCCGGGCGCGCGGCGCGACCTGACCGGACGCCGCGCCGGTCCGGCGGGTCGGGCCGGCCGCTCCTAGAGTCCGAGCCGGAACAGCGAGAAGCCCGTGTCCGTCGCCCCGGCGGGCGCCACCGTCATGCCCTTGAGCTGATCGACGTAACCCGCCGCGCCGGGCCCGGTCTCGAACAGCACCGTGGTCTCGCCGAGCGGCTTGAACGACCAGTTCGAATCCGCCCGCGGGCTGACCGTGCCCTGTTCCACGATATAGCGCACGATCACGTCGCGGTTGGTGTCCGGCCCCTCGAAGATCACGGTATCGCCGCGCGCGCCGGGGAAGTTGCCGCCGCCCGCCGCCCGGTAGTTATTGGTGGCGACGATGAATTCCTTCTCGGGGTCCACCGGGCTGCCCTGGAAGGTCAGGTTGACGATCCGGTTCGCCTCGGGGTTCACCACGTTGCCGTCGACGTCGAACTTCGACGGCTGCGACAGGTCGATCTGGTACTCGACCCCGTCGATGACGTCGAAGTTGTAGCTCGGGAACTCGGGGTTGAGCAGCACCGCGTCCGTCGCGCCGGCCTCCACCTGGTTGAACATCCCGGCAGAGCGTTCCAGCCAGTCCTTGAGCTGGGCGCCGTTGATCTTCACCGCCCGGACGGTGTTGGGATAGAGGTAGAGGTCGGCCACGTTCTTGATCGCCACGTCGCCCTCGGGGACGTCGGTGAAGTATTCCGGCCCGCCCCGGCCGCCGGCCTTGAACGGCGCCGCGGCGGACAGGATCGGCAGGCCCTCGTAGGGGGTGCCGACCATCATCTGCTCGATGTACCAGGTCTGCGCGTTCGACACGATCTGGACCGACGGGTCGTCGGCCACCAGCGCGAAGTAGCTGTGCAGCGGCGCGTCGGTCTTGCCCACCGCGCGGCGGACATAGGCCAGGGTCTGGTCGTGGACATCCTGCACGCTGTCGAGCACCGGCTGATGGCTGTCCACCAGCGCGGTGATCGTCCGGTCCTCCTCGCGGCGCGAGATCGGTCGCGCCTCGGCGGTGTGCGACAGCACCCGCCAGCCCGCCCCGTCCCGCTCCAGCAGCAGGTCGATCAGCCCGAGATGGCTGCCCCAGAACCCGGCCATGACTCCCGGCTTGCCGCCGATGGTGCCGGCGGCAGTGTCGACCCCCGCCCATCCGTCGTAGACCGAGGACGGGAAGACCAGGTGGCTGTGCCCGGTCAGGATCGCGTCGATGCCGTCGACCGCGGCCAGCGGCACCGCGGCGTTCTCCATGCCGTCCGACGCCTCGGCGGCGCCGATGCCGGAATGGGCCAGCGCGATCACGAGGTCGGCCCCCTGTTCGCGGATCTGCGGAACGTAGGCGCGGGCGGTCTCGACGATGTCGCGGGCTTGCACCGTGCCTTCGAGATGCTTGCGGTCCCAGTTCATGATCTGCGGCGGCACGAAGCCGATCAGCCCGATCCGGATCGGGTGCGCCTCGCCCGCGCCGTCGACGATCTCGCGGTCGAGGATCACGTAGGGCGGCACCAGGGTCCGGTCGGCGGTGGGCGCGCCGCCCATCTCGGTCACCACGTTGGCCGAGACGATGGGGAAGGCCGCCCCGGCGACCGACTTCATCAGGAACGGCACGCCATAGTTGAACTCGTGATTGCCGAGGGTCGAGGCGTCGAAGCCCAGCGTGTTCATCGCGGTGATGATCGGGTGCATGTCGCCCTCGCGCATGCCCCGCTCATAGGCGATGTAGTCCCCCATCGGGTTGCCCTGCAGGAAGTCGCCGTTGTCGAGCAGCAGCGAATTGCGCGCCTCGGCCCGGATCTGTTCGATGATGGTCGCGGTCCGCGCGAGCCCCACGGTGTCGACCGCCCGGTCGGCGTAATAGTCGTAGGGAAACACGTGGACGTGCAGGTCGGTGGTCTCCATCAGCCGCAGGTGCGCCTGGTTGGTCGCCGCGTTGACCGAGAACGGGTGCATGGCGACGAGCCCGGCCGTGCCGGCCAGAAACCCGCGGCGGTTGACTCTGAATGACATCCTCGATTCCCCCTGTGGTTGATTGGTTAAGCCGAGGCTAACCCAAAAACCGAAATCGGACGAGACTTTCCGTCGGCCCGGATCGACGGCCGGCCGGGACCTGCCTGCCCGGCCGCGGGGGAAGGTGCGGCCGGGCGGGAACCGGGCCGGCAGGGACCCCGGCCGTCTCCGACCCGGGGCCCGTCGCCGGACCCCTCCTCCGTCCTCAGTTGCCGAGAGTGGCGAGGTAGGCGGCCATGTCCTCGGCGCCGTTGGCCATCTTGAAGGTCATCTTCGAGTTGGCGCCGTCATCGCCCAGCGTTTCGACCAGCCAGGCCTTGGGATCGGTGATGAACGCGGCCAGCGACGCCTCGTCCCAGACCGCGCCGTCGGCCCCGGCGGCGGCGAGCGAGTCACTGTAGCGGAAGTCCTCCACCGCCCCGATCTGCCGGCCGACGATGCCGTAGAGGTTCGGCCCGGTCTGACCGCCGCGTACCAGCGCGTTGCCCTCCATGTCGATGATCGAGTGGCAGGACCGACAGCGGCGGAACTCGCGTTCGCCGGCCTCCGGGTCGCCGGCGAGGGCGGCCCCGCCGGTCAGGCTGGCGGCGGCCGCGGCAGCGGCCATCAGGATGGATTTCATGGTCAGGCTCCTTCGTTGTGGCCGGTCTGGCCGGGGTTCAGGGATGGGTCAGCCGCAGGTGTTCGAGGGTGACGCCCCCGAGGTTCCGCAGCAGGCTGTCGATCTCGGCCCGGTCCTCGGCGAGGCAGAGACCCGTGGAAGCGGCATCCGCGAGCGCGGCGCTTGCGGCGCTGACGGTGATCTGGGCGACCTTCGGCGGGCGCGGCGCGCCGGCGCGGGGATCGAGGATGTGGCCCACGGTCCCGGCGGCGTCGAGCCGGGTGCCGAGCGGGGCGGAGGTGGCCAGCGCCCGGTCACGCAGCGGCATCGGTCCGGCGGTGCCGGCGATGGTCACCGGCCAGCCGTCGCCGGCGCGGTCCGGCGCGTCGCCCATCGCGACGATCTCGCCGGTGTCGATCAGCACGTCGGCCACGCCGTCCCGCCGCATCCCGGCGGCGACCCGGTCGGCGATGTAGCCCTGCGCGATGCCGTTGAGGGTGAGCGCCTGGCCGGAGCCCAGCCGAACCGCGCCGGGGTCGAAACGCACCCGGTCGAAGCCGATCGCCGCCCGCGCGGCGGCCAGCGCGTCGGGATCCGGCCGCTGCCCGGCCCCGAGGGCGGTGGCGAGCGTGCGCCAGAGCGGCTGCACCGTCGGATCGAACCGCCCGCCGAGGGCTCGGTGGACCCGCCGCGCGACCGACAGGCATTCGAGCAGCTCGAAGGGCGGGGTGTCGAGGCGGCCGGCGGCATTGAGCCGGGACAGGTCCGAGCCGGGCCGGTAGAGGCTGAACACGTCTTCCAGCCGGTCGATCTCGGCCCGCGCCCGCGCCGCGACGGCGGCCCCGTCCGCCCGGTCGAGGATGATCCGCACCCGCGCCCCGAGGGCGGTGCCGGTCCACTGGTAGGCCAGCGCCGCCGGGGCGGCGAGGCAGGCGGCCGAGGCGAGGGTCAGGAAGCGGCGGCGGGTCGGTTGCATCTCAGTTTCCTCCGGTGCCGCCGGACAGCGCCCTGAGCCGGGCCGCGACATCGCCGTCCCCGGCCTGCGCGGCGGGGACCGGGTCGACCGGGTCGCCCGCAGACAGCGCCTCGACGGCGTCGATCTCCTCGAAGGCCCGAAGCGTGCCGCCGTGCCGGGCGATGAACGCCTCGGCGGCGGCCGGGTCCGAGAACGGCACGAATTCCGGCGCGTTCATGCCGCCCATCCGGTCCGATCCGATGACGTAGACCGCGTCCTCGGCGGCGATCCAGCCGCCGGGGGTTTCCCAACTGGCGGCCAGCGCCATGTCCTGCACGTAGACGGCCCGCACCGCGTGGCTCTGTTCCGGCATGTGCAGGTAGGCGACCGCGTCCCGCACCTGCGAGAAGAACAGCGGCGCGGGCAGCCCGTCGAGGTGGATCTGGCCCTTCGGCCCCGCGTGGTCGAGCAGTTCCATCTGGCAATAGAAGCCCACCGTCTCGGGCGTCAGGTCCGCCGGGGCGGGGGCCTCGGCGGTCTCTTCCCGGCAGGCGGCGAGGGCGAGGACGGCGAGAAGCGGCAGCGCGAGCCGGGTCATGGCCGCACCCGTCCGAAGGCCAGCCGGGCCAGCCCGGCGGCGAGGAAGGTCCAGAGCACCAGCGAGGCGAGCGGCTTCCACGGCGCGATGGCGCTGGCCGCGCCGGCGACGCCCGCCGCGCTGCCCACCGCCTCGGACGCGGCGAGGTTGAACACCCGGAACGCGTCCGCCGGGTTGAGGATCAGCAGCCACGGAAACACCGACTGGGTGAACGCTCCGCCATCGTCGGCCACCACCGCCGCGAGCAGCCCCAGATCGTAGAGCACGATGGCCACGAGCCAGAGCCCGACCGCCAGCCCCGCGGCCCCCGAGGGCCGTCGCGACAGGCAGGACAGCAGGTGCCCGAGCGACAGGAACACCGCCCCGAGCAACAGCGAGGTCCAGACCAGCCGGACCAGCGCCGGCAGCCCCGCCAGCGCCGCGCCGCCCGCCGACCAGACCGCCACCAGCGCGGCGGTGCCGTAGCCGAGGATCACGGCGAGCCCGACCACCGCGAGTTGCGCCAGAAGCTTGCCCGCCAGAAGCTCGCCCCGCCCCAGCGGGTAGACGAGGTGCAGCGGCAGGGTGCCCCGGTCGACCTCGCCGGCGATGGCGTCGAAGCCGATCAGCAGCGCGATCAGCGGCACGAGGTAGACCGCGAGCGAGGTCAGACTGGCGGTGGTCACCGACAGCCGATCGGCGGCGAGATCGCCGCTGGGCGCCGACCCGGTGGCCGACAGCACCAGCGCGAACAGCACCATGATCGCCACCGCGATGGCGAGCCAGCGGTTGCGCAGCGCGATGGCGAATTCGACCCGCGCGGTGGACAGGATCCGGCCCGGCATCACGCGGCCCTCCCGCTGATCGAGGCGTAGACGTCGTCGAGGCTCGGCGGCTGGATGTCGACATCCTCAACCGCGCCGGCGATCCCGGCGACCCGTTCGACGATCTCGAGCTTGCGGTCGGCGGGGCAGGTCAGCACCAGCATGTCCGCCTCGGCCCGCGCCTCGGGGAAGGCGGCGGCGAGGTCGGAGAGCCGTCCCGGCAGCGGCCGGATGTGGAACACCACCGGCAGCGCCGCCTCGGCCCGCAGCCGCCCGACCGGCCCCTCGGCCACCTTGCGGCCCCGCGACAGGACCACGATCCGGTCGGTCCGGGCCTCGACCTCGGACAGCGCGTGCGACGACAGCAGGATCGCCGTGCCGTGGGCCGCGAGGTCGTCGAGCAGGGCGTAGAAGTCGCGCCGCGACACCGGGTCGAGCCCGGAGGTCGGTTCGTCAAGGATCATCAGCCGGGGCCGCCCGATCAGCGCCTGCGCCAGCCCGACCCGCTGCCGCATCCCCTTGGAATAGGTGCCGATCCTGCGGCGGGCGGCCTCGGCCAGCCCGACCTTGTCGAGCAGCCCGTCGGCACCGGCCGGATCGGCCCCGCGCAGCCGCAGGAAATGGCGGAGCTGTTCGCGCCCGGTAAGCGCGGGATGGAAACTCACGTTCTCGGGCAGGTAGGCGGTCAGCGCCCGCGCCACCGCGGACCCCGGCGGCTGGCCGGCGATCTCGATCCGCCCGGCGGTGGGGGTGTCGAGCCCCAGCACCAGTTTCATCAGCGTCGTCTTGCCGGCGCCGTTGTGGCCGAGAAGGGCGACCCGTTCGCCGGGCTCCAGCACGAGGTCGACCGCGTCGAGCGCGGTGCGGCCGCCGAAGCGCCTAGTCAGGCTGGAAAGGCTGAGCATCGTCATCGTGGCCTCCGGTGGCCCAGATCGGTTCGGCAAGGGCGAGTTGCTGGATGGTGTCGGGGATGGTGCGCCGAGGCGCGGTGACGAGCGGGTGGCTGTCCACGACGCCGCCGGGCGCGACCACCGGGAACTGCGCCTGGCTCCAGCGGACGAGCTGCACCGCGGGGGCGCCCAGCAGCAGCTTGGCCGCCGGCTGGGACCACAGGATGTGGTCCATCATGTCGTTGGGACGATAGGCGCTGTCGGCCCGGGCGTCGCCGTCGAGATCGAAGGCGGGATGGTCCGACCAGTAGTTGCCGCGGCCCTCGAAGCTCCATTCCACGTCGCGGGTGCCGACGTATTTCACCTGTGTCCGGTTGCCGACGAAGGCGTTGCCGGTCACCGCGTTGCGCTCGGACCCGGCGGTGAAGTGGATGCCGATGCCGCAGCCTTCGAACAGGTTGTCGGCGATCAGGTTCTGGTGCGCGTTGTAGATGAAGGCGCATTTCTCGGCGCGGCCGAGCACGATGTTGGCGAACACGTCGGACTGCTTGGTGTAGTTCAGCATCACGCCGTAGTCGCGATCGTTGATCGAGATGTTGTCGCGCGCGACGATCCGGTCGGAATACATCATCGCGAAGCCGAGATGGTTGCCGATCGAGACGTTGCCCGAGACCTCGCTGTCGTTGGTGTACATGTAGTGGACCGCGAAGCGCAGGTCGCGAAACACGTTGCCCCGGTAGACGTTGCGCCGCGAGACGTTCGAGAAGATGCCGTCGCGGCCGTAGCGGATCTCGTTGTTCTCGACCACCGCGCCGGGGGCGTTCCAGACGTAGATCCCGTTGCCCCGCTGGTTCATCCGCGGCAGTTGCAGGCCCTCGATCCGGTTGCCCCGGACAAGCGCGTCGCGGGCGCCGTGGACGTCGACCCCGACGAGGTTGCCGGTCATGACGTTGTCGAGCACCTGCGCGCCCGTGGCCCTGCGGGTGAGCCGCACCCCGGCGTCGATCGGTTCGTGGACCCGCCCCGAGTTGACCAGGGTGAGGCCGCGGACGGTGACCTGCGGCGCGTCGACCGTGACCACCGAGCCGACCCCGCCGGCGTCGATCACCGCGCCGGCATCGCCGCTCAGGGTCAGAGTCCGGTCGATCGTCACCGGGCCGTCGTGACGGCCCGGCAACAGGACGATCTCGTCCCCCTCGGCCGCCGCGGCCAGCGCGGCGGCGAGCGATCCGGCCCCGGGCCGGACCTCGATCCGGTCGGCCAGCGCGGGCAGGCCCGCGGCCAGCCAGGCCAGGATCGCAAGGGGGACGAGGGGTCGCGTCACGGCTCAGGCGTCCCGCGGCTCGACGAACATCCGGCCGCGCATCTCCATGTGGAGCGCGTGGCAGAACCACTGGCAGTAATACCAGTAGACGCCCGGCTTGGCGGCGGTGAAGGTCACCGACGAGGTCGCCAGCGGACCGATCTCCATCGCCACGCCGTGGTTGTTCATGCAGAACCCGTGGGTCAGGTCGTCGATGTCGTCGAGGTTGGTGACGATCACCGTGACCTCGTCGCCTTCCTGCACCGTGAAGGTGGACAACGCGAACTCGGGCGCCTGGCTCGACATGTAGACCCGGACCTTGTTGCCGTCCCGGATCACGAAGTCCTGCCAGTCGTCGAGGTCGACCCCGTCGGCCTCGGCCTGCGCCCGGGTGTCGGCCCACATCGGGTCGTTCCGGTCCCAGGCGCTGCGCGGGTTCACCACCGAGCGGTGCACGATGATGCTGTCATGGGGCTCGGCGAAGGTCGGGCCGTCATGCAGCAGTTCGAGGCTGGTCCCGTCGAGCGCGAAGAGCTGCTCGTTCTCGGGCTTGAGCGGCCCGACGTTGAGGAACCGGTCCTTGGAGAACTTGTTCATCGACACATACCAGCGCCCGTCCGCGTCGAGCGTCTCGCCCATCGAGGTGGAGTTGTGGCCCGGCTGGTAATGCACGTCGTGCTTGGTGATGATCGGGTCCACCGCCTCGCCATTGAACGCCTGCACCGCCTTCTCGAGGTTCCACATCACCACCTGGCTGTCGAGGAACAGGGTGGTGAGCGCGTTGCCCTTGCCGTCGAAGCAGGTGTGGAGCGGCCCGAGACCGAGTTCCGGCTCGGCGACCACCGCCGACCGCGGGTCGGCGTCGCTTTCGAACAGGGCGTCGAACTTGCGCACGTCGAGCACCGTCACGGTGGGCGACAGCTTGCCCGCCACGCAGAGGTGGATCCTGTCGGGCGCCATGTTGATGCCGTGCGGGCTGTTCGGGATCGGGATGTAGCGGGTGTAGTTCTTGTTCTGCCCCTTGCGCCCGTCGATCACCTTGACGCCGTTCAGTTCGATGAAGTCGCCCTCGGCGATGCCCTTCTCGATCTCGGCGATGTTGAAGACCACGACGTGGTCCTGCTCGGCCGCCATCATCTCGGGCAGGGTCATCCCCATTTCCGAGTTGTAGGAGGTCGAGAAGGCATACTTGCCGTCGTAGTCGGCGTCGGTGTTGTCGAGGTTGCCCGACACGATCACCTGCCACGCGACGGTCATCTCGTCGGCGTCGATCGCCGAGAAGAAGTTCACGTACTGGCTCGGATCGTCGAGCACCTGGCCGTCGTTGACCATCGGCACCTCGTCCTCGCCGTTGGCGAAGACGTAGTTGGTGCGCGGCCATTTCTGCGGCCGCAGCCCGTGGATCGCCTTGGCGTTGGGGATGTCGATGATCCGGTCCGGCTTCATCACGTCGCAGCGGACCCGGGCGACCCGCGTTTTGGCCTTGTCGTTCATGAACAGTAACCGTCCGTCGTTCTTGCCCTCGGTGAAGGACATGTGGACGTGGTGCAGGTCGCCGTTGTCATGCACCACCTTGCCTTGCGCGGCGAGGTAGTCGCGGGTCTCGGGCAGCATGTCCTGGGTCAGGATCTTGATCGATTCGTTGGTCTGTCCCCAGCCGGTGGCCGAGCAGCGGTTGAACACCGGCACCCGCATCAGTTCACGCATCGAGGGGATGCCGAGGATCCGCATCTCGCCGGTCTGACCCGAGGACCAGAAGCCGTAATATTCGTCCAGTTCGCCCGGCGCCGGGCTGGCATGGGCGCCGCCCTGCGCGTGGGCCTTGCCGGCGGCGCCGGCGGCGGCGAGCGCGGCGGTGGAACCCAGCAGGCTCAGCCGCGCCCCGGCGCCGCCGAGCGCGGCGGTGGTGGCGGTCGCGCCGAGGAACCCTCGGCGGCTCACGCCCTTGCGTTCGGTGTCAGACATGTTCTCCCTCCTTCATCTGGGACTTGGCGTTGGGGTGGTTCCGGAGCCGCGGCCCGTCCGCCAGCAGGGCGGAAGGGTCCGCCGCGGCGCGCCGGTTCAGTTTCTTGATCACCACGGGGCATTTCTGCCGGGACTGGTAGAGCACCTGGCAGTTCAGGCAGTTGTGGCATTCGTTGGGGTTGATCTCGCCGGTGGGGTGGATCGCCTGCACCATGCATTCGTTGGCGCAGACCTGGCACGGGCTGCCGCACTCGCGGTACCGCCGCAGCCAGTCGAACATCCGCAGCCGGGCCGGGATCGCCAGCGCCGCGCCGAGCGGGCAGAGGTAGCGGCAGTAGAACCGCTCGACGAACAGCCCGGCGATCAGCAGCGCGGCGGCGTAGGCGACGTAGGGCCAGGCGCGCATGAACTTGAGCACGATGGCGGTCTTGAAGGGCTCGACCTCGGCCAGCATCTCGGCCCGCTCGATCGACGCCAGCGAGACCCCGAACAGCGCGAGGAAGATCATGTATTTCACCGCCCAGAGCCGCTCGTGCAGCCCCCAGGGCAGGGTGATCTGCGGCACCCCCAGCCGGCGCGCCGCCCGGTTCGACAGTTCCTGCAGCGCCCCGAACGGGCAGAGCCAGCCGCAATAGGCGCCGCGGCCCCAGAACAGCAGCGCCGCCGCGACCGAGAACCACAGGATGAAGGTGAGCGGGTCGAGCAGGAACGCCTGCCAGCTGAACCCGGAACTGACCGCGCCGAACAGCGCCATCAGGTTCACCACCGAAAGCTGCGCGTTGGCATACCAGCCGAGGAAGACCAGCGTGACGGTCAGGAACCCGGTGCGGAACCACCGCGTCGCCCGCGCCGAGGCGGTGAGTTGCATCTGGAAGAAGAACGCCAGCGTGAGCACCGCCAGCATCGCGCCGAGGATCGCGATCTCGACCCGCTTGCCGTCCCAGATCCGCAGCCAGAGGTCGGACTGCGCCGCCCGTTCGTCCTCGGGCACGCCCAGGGCGACCGGCTGCGCCGCCGGTTCGGCCGCGATCTCGACGAGGTAGCGGTCGGGCAGACGGTAGCCGAGGTCGAAGGTGGTGAACACCTTCTCGATCGCCGCCACCTCGCGCTGGACCAGCAATTGCAGCTGGAACGGCCGGGTCGGGTCGAAGCCCTGGTCGGCGGGGATCTTGAACAGGTCCCGCTCGGTGAAGGCCGGCGCGTCGGACAGCGCCACCGGCCCCATCCTCCGGTGCCAGCGGTCGCGGAACCGCACCGTCACGTCGTCCTGGATCAGCGCGATCCGGTCGAAGATCCCGCCCCGGACATAGCCCGATCCCTTGAACGAGTACTGCCCACGGCCCAGGACCGCGATGGCGTGCTCGCCCTCGTCCAGCCAAGCCCGCAGGTTGGCGTCGTCGGCCGGCCCGAGCACGGCCGCGCCGATGGCGGGCACCGAGACCAGTGCGACCTGAAGGTCGATGAACGTGGTCTCGTCGGGATCGGTGAGCCGGCGCTCGCCGGCGCGGGGATCGTCCATCGCCGCGAAGGCCGCGTTGACCTGCCCGACGTCGAGCACCAGCCGCCGCACGCTGCCGTCGCCTTCCATCTCGAACCAGCTTTCGGGCTGCGCTGCGTCGGGGTTCAGCGCGAATTGCGGCCCTGTGGCCACCTCGGGCGACAGCCCGCCGAGGCCCAGAACCCGCGCCACCTTGAGCCCGGCCCGCACGATGCTGTCGTCGATCACCATCACCGTGACCGTGGCCCCGGAGATGATGTCGAGATCGTGGGCCGAGCCGCGGTCCTCCGCCTCGGCCACGAGGTCGAGCCCGCGATAGCCCGCCGCCATCTCGGCGATCCTGCGCTCGGGGATGCCGATCAGGACGATGGGTTCGGAATGCTTGACCAGCCGGACCGCGAGCACCCGGGCATCGTCGTCCACCGCCACGAGGGTGTGGATCGGCTTGCCGGAATAGCCGGTGGTCCCGACGAGGTCGGAGGTGATGAAGACATGCCCGATGCGGTCCCGCCCGGACATCAGCGGGACGACGGGGACGTCGGCCCGGATCGGGCCGAAGCCGTCAGCGCCCTCCACGAGTGCGCCGGGGTCGATCTCGGGCAGGAAGGCGGACAGGACGGTTTCGGTTCCCTGCGCGCGCACGCCGGGGGCCGCCGCGGCCCACAGCAGGACCGCTGCCAGCAGCAGGACGCCGAAACGGCGCAAGGGTGAGGAATCGCGGTTCCGGCGCATGGCCTCACACTAAGGTTTCTGCCGACCGGCGAGATTGATCTGAGACAAAGGTCACGGAAATCGCCGCGCCGCCCGGCCGGGCCGGGCGCAAAGCGGGGTTGACGATGCCCGTCGAAGGTGCACCCCTTGGCCCGCGTCGCCGGGCCGGTCAGGTCCGTCCGATGCAACCGCTTGGCAAGGATACGAGACCGGCGTGCCCGACCTGTCGACAGCCTCCCCGTTCCGGCCCGCCGCCCGCCGCGGCGCGGCTCCGAATCGCGGCGCGGGCCATGACTGAGGTGCTCGTCGTCGGGGTCGCGGTGGCCGACATCGTGATGCAGGTCGCCGAACTGCCACGTCGGGCCGAGAAATACCGCGCTGCCGACGCGCTGGTGACGGTCGGTGGCTGCGCCGCGAACGCCGCCATCGCGGTGGCCCGCCACGGCGGCACCGCCCGGCTCGCGGCGCGGCTGGGCGACGATCCCATGGGCGACCTGATCGTCGGCGCGCTGGCCGCCGAGGGCGTGGACCTGTCGCTCTGCGACCGCCGGGCCGGGGCGCGGTCGTCGTTCTCGTCGATCTACGTCGACGCCGCCGGCGAGCGGCAGATCATGAATTTCCGCGGGCAGGGCCTTGCCGAGACGCTCGACTTCTCCGCCGCCCGTCCCGGCGCCGTCCTGGCCGACAACCGCTGGCCGGTGCTGACCGCCGCCGCGCTGGCCGCCGCGCGCGCCCTCGGGGTGCCCGGCATCGTCGATGTCGAGGCGCCGTTCGAGGCCGAGGCGATCCGCGGAGCGACCCATCTCGGCTTCTCGATGCAGGGGCTTGCGGCCTATGCCCCCGGCCTGCCGGTGCCCGAGGCGCTGGCGCGGGCGCGCGGCGAGTTCGGCGCCTGGGCCGCGGTCACCGACGGCGCCAACGGCGTGTGGTTCACGGACGGGGACGGCATCGCCCACGTTCCGGCCTTTCCCGTCGTCACGGTGGACACGCTGGGCGCCGGGGACATCTGGCACGGCGTCCTCGCGCTCTGGCTCGCCGAGGGCGCGGACGCGCGGACCGCGATCCGCGCCGCCAACGCTGCCGCCGCGATCAAGTGCCGGACCTTCGGCGGCATCGCCGCCTGCCCGGACCGCGCCGCAACCGAGGAACTCATGAAGGAAACCGCCTGATGCAACTGACACCCGGCAAACTCTGGGGGCTGCGCCGGATGGCCGACCCGAAGGGCATCTTCAAGATGACCGCCGTCGACCAGCGCCCGCCGATCAAGGGACCGATCGCCAAGCACCTCGGCGTGGCCGAAGCCCCCTGGGACCAGGTCGCCCGGTTCAAGCGGATGCTGATCGAGGAACTTCAAGATCAGAGCACCGCGATGCTGCTCGACCCGCACTACGCGGTGCCGCACGGCATCGACGCCCTGTCCCCGGCCAAGGGGCTGATCGTGACGCTGGAGGATTCGCTGTTCCGCGAGACCGAGGGCGGCCGGCTGTCGTCCGACATCGACGACTGGTCCGTGGCCAAGATCAAGCGGATGGGCGGCGACGCGGTGAAGGTGCTGGCCTGGTACCGGCCCGACGCCGCGCCCGAGGTCTGCGCCGCGCAGCAGGATTACGTGAAGCGGATCGGGGCGGAATGCGCCCGCCACGACATCCCGTTCCTGTTCGAGTTGCTGGTCTACCCGCTCGCCGCCGACGCTCATCAGACCAGGGACTACGTGGAGATGAAGGCGAAACGGGCCGACCACGTGCTGGCCTCGGTGGAGGAATTCGCCAGGCCCGACTACGGCGTCGACGTGTTCAAGCTGGAAAGCCCGGTCAACGCCACCGACGCCGACGGCTCGGCAGAGGTGCAGGCACTGTTCGACGAGATGGGCCGGCTGGCCGGCCGCCCCTGGGTGATGCTGTCGGCGGGGGCGGGCAAGGCCGAGTTCCGCAACGTGCTGTCCCATGCCTTCAGGGCCGGGGCCTCGGGTTTTCTTGCCGGGCGGGCGATCTGGCTCGACGCCTTCACCCACTACCCGGACTGGGACCGGATCCGCACCGAACTCGCCGGCGCCTCTGCGGCCTACATGGCCGAGATCTCGGCGCTGGCCGATGCCGACGCCGCGGACTGGAGCAAGCACGCGGTCTACGGCCCCGGCGGCGCGGCCTTCGCCCCCGCCGATGCCAGCTTCCGCCATGTCTATCCGTCCGCGGAGGGCTGAGATGACCATCGGGCTTCTGCCGCTGGGGCGCGCCACCTTCGACGTGCCCTATGCCGAGGAGCGGCTCGCCGCGCTGCGCGCCCGGCTCGACGCCACCGGGCTCGACTTCGTCGGACCCGACGGGCTGCTGTTCGACGCCGCCGCCACGCGGGCGGCGCTGGCCGATATCGCTGCCGCGGGGGCGGAGCGGCTGCTGATCCTGCAGGTGACCTTCACCGATGCCGAGATGACCGTGGAGGCGGCCCGTGCCGGGCTGCCGCTGTCGATCTGGGCGGTGCCCGAGCCCCGGGCCGGGGGCCGGCTGCGGCTTAACGCGTTCTGCGGGCTCAACCTCGCCAGCCACGCGCTGGGCCGCAACGGCATCCCCTTCGCCTGGGCCTACGGCGCGCCCGAGGACCTGCCCGAGGCGGAGATGCGGGGGCTGCTCGACGGTAGCCGGGCCGCGGGCCGGCTGGAGGCGCGACCAACGGACGCCCCCTCGGCCGAGGGCCGCCGGATCGCCGCGGCGCTGTCGGGCCGCCGGATCGCCCGGATCGGCGAACATCCGGCGGGGTTCGACACCTGCGCCTATGACGGCCCCACCCTGAAGGGGCTTGCCGGGGTCGAGGTGGACGCGATCGCGCTGTCCGACCTGTTCGACGCGGCCCGCGCCGTTGACGCCGCCGCGGTGGCCCCGGTCCGGGAACGGGCCGAGGCCGAGCTCGACGGGCTCGCCGCGGTGGACCAGGCCGAACTCGACCGGTCGCTCCGGCTCAAGGTCGCGCTCGACGGCCTGCGCGCGTCGGGCGGCTACGACGCCTTCGCGATCCGCTGCTGGCCCGAGACCTTCACCGAATACGGCGGCGCGGTCTGCGGCCCGGTGTCGATGATGGGCGAGGCCCGGGTGCCCTGCGCGTGCGAGGCCGATGTCTATGGCGCGCTGACCCAGATGGTGCTGCAGGAGGCCGCGGGCGCGCCGGTGTTCCTCACCGACCTCGTCGACGTCGACGTGACCGACGACAGCGCGGTGATCTGGCATTGCGGGCAGGCCCCGGTGTCGATGCGCGACCCGGACGTCCCGGCCACCGCGACGATCCACACCAACCGCAAGATGCCGCTGCTTTACCAGTTCGCGCTGAAGCCGGGGCGGGTGACGCTGATGCGCGTCTCGGAGGCCCACGGCGCGCCGAAGATGGTGATCGCCGGGGCGGAGATGCTGAAGCGTCCGATGGCCTATACCGGCACCTCGGGGGTGCTGCGCTTCGACCGGCCGGCGCGGGAGGTGCTGGACGACCTGATCGCCAGCGGGCTGGAGCACCACATGGCGGTGGCCTACGGCGATCACCGCGCGGTGCTGCGCGATGTCGCGGCGGCGATGGGGCTGCCGGTGCTGGAGGTGTGACCATGGATTGCATTTCTTCGATGCGGGGGCGCCGATGACGGGCACGGTGTTCGGCCGGATGCCGGACGGCACGGCGGTGGAGCGGGTGACGCTTTCGGGCGGCGGGCTGACCGCCCATGTCCTGACCTACGGCGCGGTGCTGCAGGACCTGCGGCTCGACGGCCACGCGCCGCCGCTGGTGCTCGGCTTCGACCGGTTCGAGGATTACCTCGCCCATTCCAAGTTCTTCGGCGCCACGGCGGGCCGTTGCGCCAACCGGATCGGCGGCGCGGCCTTCGATCTGGACGGCGGGACCCACCGGGTCGATCCGAACTTCCTCGGCCGTCATCACCTGCACGGCGGCAGCGCCGGCATGGGCAAGCGGGTCTGGACGCTCGACTCCGCCGACGCCGCCAGCGCGACCCTGTCGATCCGCCAGGACGATGGCGACATGGGCTATCCCGGCGCGCTCGAGGCGCGGGTGCGGATCGCGCTGCTGCCCGATGCGGTGCTCGATATCCGGATGACCGCGACGGCGGACAAGCCGACGCTGTGCAACCTCGCCCATCACAGCTACTGGAACCTGTCGGGCGAGCCGGACGTCCTGAACCACCGGCTGCGGATCGACGCCGACACCTACCTGCCGGTCGATGCGGAGCTGATCCCGACCGGCGCGGTCGCCCCGGTGGACGGCACGCCGTTCGACCTGCGGGCCGGGCCGCTGCTGCGCGAGGTCTGCGGCGCGGTCCATGTCGACCACAACTTCTGCCTGTCCCGCGCCCGTCAGCCGCTGCGCGACATCGCGCGGCTGTCGGCGGGCGGCCTGCACATGGACATCCGCAGCACCGAGCCGGGGCTGCAGGTGTTCGACGGCAGGCCGCTCGACGTGCCGGTGCCGGGGCTGGACGGCTGCCGGATGGGGGCCCACGCGGGCATCGCGCTGGAGCCGCAGGTCTGGCCCGACGCGATCCACCATCCCGACTGGCAGCAGGCGATCCTGCGCCCGGGCGAGACTTACGACCAGCACACCCAGTTCGCGTTCTCGAGGGGAGACGGATGATCGTCATCACCGAATTCATGGACGAGGCGGCGGTCGACACGCTGCGCGCCCGCCATTCCGTGCACTACGATCCCGGTCTCGCCGACCGGCAGGCCGAGATCGGGCCGCTGCTTGCGGATGCGCGGGCGCTAATCGTGCGCAACCGGACCCGGGTGACGGCGGACCTGCTCGACGCCGGGCCGGGGCTGGCCTGTGTCGGGCGGCTGGGCGTCGGGCTCGACAACATCGACATGGAAGCCTGCGCCGCGCGGGGGGTCACGGTCTACCCGGCGGTGGGGGCGAACACGCTGTCGGTGGCCGAATACGTCGTCACCGCGGCACTGGTCCTGCGCCGGCAGGCATGGTTCGCGACCCCGGCGATGCTGGCCGGGGAATGGCCGCGCACCGCCTGCGGCGCCGGGCGCGAGGTCGCGGGCGCGGTGCTCGGCCTCGTCGGCTATGGCGGGATCGCCCGCGAGACGGCCCGGCTCGCCAGCGGCCTCGGCATGGAGGTGATCGGCCACGATCCCTTCCTCGACCCCGGCGACCCGGCCTGGGGCGAAACCGTGGCGCAGCCGCTCGACGGGCTGCTCGCCGCCGCGGATGTCGTCAGCCTGCATGTCCCCTTGACCGGGGCCACCCGCCACCTGATCGGCAAGGATGCGCTGGCCCGCATGAAACCCGGCGCGGTGCTGGTCAATGCCGCCCGCGGCGGCGTGGTGGACGAGGCCGCGCTGGCCGCAGCGCTGCGCGTCGGGCGGCTGGGCGGCGCGGCGCTCGACGTGTTCGAGACCGAGCCGCTGACCGCCGACGCAGGCGGGCTGTTCCGCGACGTGCCGAACCTGATCCTGACCCCGCACGTCGCCGGCGTCACCGAGGAGTCCAACCGCCGGGTCAGCGCGCTGACCGCGGACACCGTTCTGGCGCATCTCGACGGGTCGAAGGGACGCTGACCGCGGACGCGAGGGCGCGCCGCCGGCCGCGCCGAAGCCTGTTGTCAGGCCGTCCGGCCTGCCCTTAACTTCGGCTGCGACGGCCCCGGCCGGGCGGCAAGCGGGCAAAGCGGTCTCGCGCGGAGGGCGCGGGGCATCGACGTGAAGGACCGCAGGTGAAGATCGACGGAACCCCCTACCGATCGCTCTGGTGGAACGCCGATGCCGGCGTCCTCGAGATCATCGACCAGCGCTGGCTTCCGCACGAGCTGCGGATCGCCGCGGTGGCCTCGATGCAGGACTTCGCCGAGGCGATCGTGCAGATGCGGGTGCGCGGCGCGCCGCTGATCGGGGCGACGGCGGCCTACGGCATGGCCCGGGCGATGGCCGAGGACCCGTCCGACGCCGCAATGGACGCGGCCTTCGCCTTCCTGATCGGGACCCGGCCCACCGCGGTCAACCTGCGCTGGGCGCTCTACCGCTGCCGCGCCGCGCTGCGGCCGCTGCCCGCGCCCGAGCGGGCCGCGGCGGCGCTGGCGCTGGCCCACCGCATCGCCGACGAGGACGTGGAGATCAACCGCAGCATCGGCCTGCACGGCCTCGCCCTGATCCGCGACATCGCGGCGAAGAAGCCTGCGGGCGAGCCCGTCCGCCTGCTGACCCATTGCAATGCCGGCTGGCTGGCCACGGTGGACTGGGGCACGGCGACCAGCCCGATCTACCAGGCCCATGACGCCGGGCTGCCGCTGCATGTCTGGGTGGACGAGACCCGGCCGCGGAACCAGGGCGCGCTGACCGCCTGGGAACTCGGCAGCCACGGGGTGCCGCATACCTACGTCACCGACAACGCCGGCGGCCACCTGATGCAGCACGGCCTGGTCGACATGGTCATCACCGGCACCGACCGGACCACCCGCCGCGGCGATGTCTGCAACAAGATCGGCACCTATCTCAAGGCGCTGGCGGCCCATGACAACGCGGTTCCCTTCTACGTCGCGCTGCCGTCTCCGACAATCGACTGGACGGTCACCGACGGCATCGCCGGGATCCCGATCGAGGAGCGCGATCCGGCGGAAGTGACCGATGTGCAGGGCCGGGCGGAACAGGGCCGGATCGGCACGGTCCGGGTCACCCCCGATGGCACGCCGGCGGGCAATCCCGCCTTCGATGTCACCCCGGCCCGGCTGGTCACCGGGCTGATCACCGAGCGCGGGGTCTGTGCGGCCTCGGCGGAGGGGCTGTCGGGCCTGTTCCCGGAGATGGCGGGTGCGTCGCACCCGGCGCGCGGGGCGGGGGCCGCGACGGGTTGACCGGCGGCCGGGCGATGGCAGGGAAGGGGCGGCAACGGATGACATCGTGCAGCAGGTCCGGACCGGCGATTGCCGGCGGCGTCCGGGGACGGGGCGGGCGCCGGTGACCGAACCCCTTGCCGACACCCGGGCGACACGGCAGTCGATGATCGACGCCTGTCTCTGGATGAACGCCCGCGGGATCAACCAGGGCACGGCCGGCAACGTCTCGGTCCGTGTCGGGCAGGGCATCCTGATCACCCCGTCGGCGGTGGACTACGACGACCTGACCCCCGACATGATCGTGACGCTGCCGGCGGACGGTCCGCCGGACCCGGACCCGGGGCAGGGGGTCCAGCCGTCGTCCGAATGGCCGTTTCACCAGCGGCTGCACCGGCTCCGGCCGGACATGCCGGTGGTGCTGCACGCCCATCCGCCGTTCTGCTCGGCGCTCGCGGCGCAGCGGCGGCCGATCCCTGCCTGCCACTACATGGTCGCGGCCTTCGGCGGCGCGGACGTGCCGCTGGCCGACTATGCCCCGTTCGGCAGCGACGCGCTGGCCGAGGCGATGGCCCGGGTCATGGCGGACCGCCACGCCTGCCTGATGGCGAACCACGGCGCGACGGTGCTGGGCGAGACGCCGGCGCGGGCCCGCTGGCGGCTGCTCGAACTCGAGACCCTGGCCCGGACCTACCTATTCAGCCAGCTCGGCGGGACGCCGCACATCCTGTCGGAGGCCGAGATCGCCGTGGCCCTCGAAGCGTTCCGGACCTACGGCCGGAAATGACCCGGCTCGGCCCGCGGGCCTGCCGGCCGGACCGGCCCGGCGGAACCCCGCCGACCGGCGCCGGCCGCCGCAGGCCGCTGCGGGCCGTGCCGCGCTGCAGGGGCCGATGCGTCAAAATGTAGCTTGTCCAACACTACATATTGTGGTGACGATCTCGGAACCTGTCGCTCCGGTTGTGCCCGGTCCAACCGCGCGTTGGCGCGATAATGAGAGGCGTCACGTGTCGAACCTGCCCAGTCCGAACCCGACCCCGCGGCTTGCCCTCAAGCTCGTCCAGCGGCTTTTCGTCGTCCTGTTCTGGCTGCTCGGGGCGGCCGTGCTCGCACCCTCGGCGGCCCGCGCCCAGGCGGCTGTGGACTGGCTCGTCAGCATCGGCGACGGCGCCTTCGACCTTCAGCCGGCCGGGACTCTGCTCGAATACGACGTCGTGGTGACCAACAACGGGACCAGTCTCGCACCCGCCACCACTGTCACGCTGACCATTCCTGCGACCACGACGATGACGGACGCGGTCTACGGCGCGTCCAGCGGCCCCTGCACGCCGCTGCCCGCGACCGGACCGGCGACGGTGGTCTGCGACATCGGCGAACTGGGCGACGGGGCCTCCGCCGACTTCGTCGCGATCCTGCAGGCCAGCGAGGAGGGCAGCTTCGCGGTCACCGCCCGGGTCGACGACCCGCTCGACGTGGACCCCGACGACGGCAACAACGTTCAGACCGAGAACACCACCGCGATCGCGGGGTCGGACATCGGCGTCGATCTGATCGCCCCCGTCTCCGCCGCGCGCGGCGAGTTCGTCGATCTCGACGTGGTGGTGACCAACAACGGGCCAAGCGATGCCAGCAGCTTCATCGTCGATTTCCCGATTCCGCCGGGCATGGCGAACTTCACCCCGCCGGCCGGCTGCGTCCTGTCCGGCGGAACCTATTCCTGCACCGTCGGGCCACTGGCCGACGGCGCCAGCACCACGCTGACCTTCAACGGGCAGATCGTCGTCACGAACGCTTCGACCATCGCGGCCACCGCGAGCGTGCGCGGGGCGTCCCCCGCCGACGCGATCCCCGGCAACAACACCGACAGCGAGATCTTCCCGGTGACCGGCGGCATCGACCTCGCGGTCGGGATCAGCAGCGACGCGACCGGCACGCTCCTGACCGGGGACCCGGTGACCTTCACGGTGACCTCCTCCTACACCGGCGACGACCCGTCCGACATCGTCATCACTCACGTGGTGCCCGACAACTTCGACTTCGACATCGGGGACTTCTCGGCGCCGGGCTGGACCATCGCGGTCGGCGGCCCGGACGGCCGCACGATCACCTTCTCGCGCCCGGCGGGAAGCGGCCCCGGGCAGGACGTGGCCTTCGACACCATCACCATGCCGATGACCACCGTGCAGCAGGGCAACCCGGTCAGCGCCGTGGAGATCGCGGGTCGCGGCCCGGCAGAGAGCAACCCGGGCAACAACACCGCGCAGGTGGTCACCCCGATCGTCGACCCGGTGGTCGACCTGCGGGCGAACAAGACCGGGCCGTTCCTCGACCTCGCGGTGGTCGGCGAGAGTCACGACTACCGGATCAGCGCGACCAACGTCGGCAACGCCGATTTCGTCGGCCGCATCTTCATGACCGACCAGGTTCCGGCGGGCCTCACGGTCACCTCGATCGCCACCAACGGCTGGAACTGCGCCCCCAACCCCGGCGGCGCCGGGCCCTTCACGCTGGTCTGCGAACTGGACCTGACGGCCGGCACCCTCGCCCCGGGGGCCACCACCCCCGCCGTGGTCTACACCGCCACGGTGACCGACCCCGGCACGATCCCGAACACGATGACCGTCTCGGCCACGGACACGCCGGTACTGTTCGACGAGAACCCGGCGAACGACAGCACCACCGTGCAGGTCGAAGCCGTGCTGCCCGGGGACGCCGCCGATGTCGGGCTGAACAAGACCGTCGCCGAGGCGCTGCTGCCGGCGGGCGAGGTGCAGACCTACACGATCGAGATCACCAATGCCGGACCCGCCGTCGCCGAGACCGTGGCGATCCGCGACGACCTGCTGAGCCTGATCAACAGCGCCGCGGGCCCCGACGAGGGCTTCGTCAGCGCGACGCCGGTCCCCGGCCCGCACGCGGCCGGCCTGACCTGCGGCAGTTCGGCGCTCGGCAGCACCGGGCGGCGGCTCGACTGCAACATCGCCAGCCTGGCGATCTGCACGCCGGGGAGCGACTGCCCGACCATCACGGTCGAGGTCCGCCACGGCGGCGAGGCCGGCACGATCCCGAACACCGCCTCGGCCTATTCGCAGGACACCCCCGACCCCGATCTCGGCGACAACGTCGACAGCACCGTTTTCACCCAGGATGCCCGCGTCGACATCACCGTGGAGAAGACGGTGAACGCGCCCGAGGTCGCCGTCGGGCAGAACGTGACCTACACGGTCACCGCGCGAAACGTCGACAACGGGCTGAGCAGCGCCGAGGACGTGACGCTCGTCGACACGCTACCGCAGAACGTGGTCTTCGTCTCCGCGTCGCCGTCGCCGGCCTGCGTCGCCACCGCGACGCCGGGCGACCCGGTCGCGCCGGGCGACACCGTGACCTGCAATTTCGACACGCTGGCCAACGGCCAGCAGCAGGCCGCCACCATCGTCGTCCGGCCGCTGCGGGCCGCGCTTCCCGGTCCCCTGACCAACGGCGCCGCGGTCACGACCTCGACCACCGAGACCGACGTGGAGCCGAACACCGACAGCGTCGACACCACGCTGACGCCGCCGGTGACCGACCTTCTGGTGAACAAGGACGACGGCGGCTTCGACCCCGTGCCGGTGGGCGAGGACGTGACCTACACCATCACCGTGACCAACCGCGGCCCTTCCGCCTCGGAGGATCTGGAGGTCATCGACACCCTGCCGGGCAGCGTCATCAGCTTCCAGTCGGCGCAGCTCGAGAACGGCGATCCCTGCACCTCGACCCCCGCGCCGGGCTCGTTCGGCGGCGTGGTCCGCTGCGACCTGCCCTATCTGGAGGCCGGGGCGTCGTTCTCGGTCGACGTGGTGGTCCGGGCCGAGACCCGCGGCAGCATCGTCAACAACGTCGAGATCGACAGCTACGAGATCGCCAACGGCTACGACACCCTTGCCGGGAACAACATCAACGAGGAGAACACCACCGTCCGCACCCGTGCCGACATCGAGGTGGTGAGCAAGGTCGCGGTGCCGGGGACCGTCGCGCTCGAGGACGACTTCGTCTACGAGATCACCGTGCGGGCCAATACCGGGCCGGGGCTCGATCTCGCCGAGCAGGTGGTGATCGCCGACAGCCTGCCGGCCAACATGGTTCTGACGGGAACCCCGTCGACGCCCTACGCGCCGGGGGCCTGCACCGGGACCGCCGGCCAGTCGAGCTTCAGCTGCGACATTGGCGATGTGCTCGACGGCGATACCTTCGTGATCTCGGTGCCGGTCGAGGTCCGCGCCGCCACCAGCGATCCGCAGGTCCTGAGCAACACGGCGTCGGCGACCACGGCGTCCTTCGAGGACAATACCGGCAACAACTCCGCTGCCGGGCCGGTCAGCGTGGTCAGCTCCGAGATCTCGGGCACCGTCTACCGCGACTTCGACAAGGACGTGTCGCAGAACCTCGCCGAGGATACCGGCGTCGCCGGGGTGACGATGACCCTGACCGGGACCACCGGCGACGGCCGCAACATCGGAACCATCACCGTGGTCACCGATTCCAGCGGGAATTACGTGTTCCCGAA
>JBFKOW010000011.1:0-35425 GCA_041628615.1 Paracoccaceae bacterium
GCTGGTGCCGTCGCACACCGCGATGGACGGCGACCTGGTCTTTGCCTGCGCCACCGGACGGGCCGGCGACCCGGAGCCCGCCGAGGCGCTCTGGCTGGGGCACGCCGCGGCGACCTGCCTCGCCCGGGCGATCGCGCGCGGGGTCTATCACGCTGTCCCGGCGGCGGGGCACCCGTTGCCCTGCTGGCGCGACCTATAGGCCGGCGAGACAGGCCGACATCAGCGCGCTTTACCGCTCCAGACCCTCGATGACGTCGAAGTGGTGGCGGCCGGGCTCCTCGGTCAGCGCTGCGCCCCAGGTGTCGGCCAGCCAGCGGGCCTGGTCGCGGAAGGCGGGCCGCTCGGCATCGCCGACCCAGACATGGACCGGCATATCCGGGGCAGGCTGCCGCAGCGGGCTTTCGGCCGCGGCCTCCAGCGGGTCGAGCCCGAGATCGTCCTTCATGCCGGTGCGCAGCAGCGGCCGCAGGTCGGCCAGCGGCGAGATCGGCACCAGCCGGAGGATCCGGTCCCGGACCGGCGGGGCGAGCGCCACCTCGGGAGCGGGCATCCGGGCGACGAGGTGGCCGCCGGCGGAATGCCCCGCAAGGACCAGCGGCCCCGCCACGCGGCCGGCGACCGCCTCGATCGCGCGGGCGACCTGCCGGGTGATCTCGGCGATGCGGACGGCGGGGCACAGGTCGTAGCCCGGCAACGCCACCGCCCAGCCCTGCGCCAGGGCGCCGGCGGCGAGGTGCGAGAAGTCCGACGGCGCGAAGGCCAGCCAGTAGCCGCCGTGCACGAAGACGAGCGTCCCGCGCGGCGGCCCCTCCGGCAGAAACAGGTCGAAGACCTGCCGCGGCGACGGGCCGTAGGGGATCGCCAGACCGGACCGCGGATGCGTGGCCCGGAACCGCGCCGCCGCGGCCGCCCAGCGCGCCGGGTAGTCGGCGCCGCCCGGGATGTAGGCCGCATTGGCGTAGGCGTCCGACAGGTCGGGCGCGCCGGTGCCGGGTCCGCCGGTCACGACTTCAGAAGCCTCAGGCCCTGGGTGACGTCGCCGCGCAGCGCCAGGCGCAGGCCGGGTTCGTCCCCGGCGCGCAGGGCGGCAAGGATCAGGCGGTGATGCGACGGCGGCTCGGACCGGCGAAGCCGGCCGTAGAGCGCCGCCATCGTCGGGCCGAGTTGCAGCCAGACGGTCTCGACCATGGCGAGGATCGCCGGTGCCTGCGCCCGCAGGTAGAGGGTCCGGTGAAACTCGAGATTGGCGCGGATGTAGCCCGGCGCATCCTTGCGCGCCACGGCCTGCGCCACGGTGTTGTTGAGCGTCTCCAGCCGGTCGATCAGCGCCATGTAGGCCCGCGGCAGGGCCCGGCTGCCCAGTTCCGGCTCCAGCAGCGCGCGCAACGCGGCGAGTTCCTCGATCCGTTCGTTCGACAGTTCCGGCGTCGACACCCGCCCCGAGGCCGACAGCGTCAGCGCCCCCTCCGCGACCAGCCGGCGGACGGCCTCACGGGCCGGGGTCATCGAGACGCCGAAGTCCTTGCCGATGCCGCGCAGGGTAAGCGGGGCGCCCGGCGGCATCTCGCCGTGCATGATGGCGGCCCGCAGGGTCCGGTAGACCCGGTCATGGGCGGCACCGGTCAGTTCGGCCGGCAGGGTCCGGGGGGCGATCATGGCCCGAGAGTGGAACCGGACCGCGCCGCGGTCAATCGGTGAAGCGGACGCGATGCAGCGACTCGCCCTCGGCCCGCAACCAGTCCCGGTGCCGCCGCCAGTCCGGGCAGAGCCCCGCGACCACGGACCAGAAGGCCGGGGCATGGTTCATTTCCTGCAGGTGCGCCACCTCGTGGGCGCAGACGTAATCGAGCACTTCCGGCGGCGCCATCAGCAGCCGCCAGGACAGCATCAGGTCGCCGTCCGAGGAACACGACCCCCAGCGCGAACGGGTGTCGCGCAGGCTCAGCCGGCTGTAGCGGCGGCCGATCCGGGCGGCGTGCCGGTCGCAGGCCGCCGCGATGCGGGTCCGGGCCTCCTGCTTCATCCAGCCGAGGACCCGGGCGCCGGCGGTTTCCTCCGGCCCCGGCACGAGGAGCGCATCGCCCTCCAGCACCACCCGCCGCCCGGGCCACGGGCGCAGGCCGACCGGCCGCCCGGCGACGGGGATCTCGGCGCCGATCCGGACCCGCAGTTCCGGGCGCATCCGCCCGAGATGGGTGCGGAGCCAGGTCTCGCGTTCTCGGACGAAGGCGGCAGCCTCGCGCTGCGACACGCCGTGCGGCAGGGTCAGGGTCACCCGGCCGTCCAGCCGGGACACCCGCAGGCTCAGCCGGCGGGCCCGCGCCGAGCGCCGCGTGATGATCTCGATCGGAGGGTTGCCCTCGAGCTCGACCCGGCCCATATCCACGCTTCTCCCCGCTCCGCCCGGCCGGCGGGATTTGATTTTGACAGCCTCCCCCGCATATGGCAGGGGACGCGGATCGGCCGCAAGGCCCGAACCAGAGGATACCCGGATGCCCAAGGAAGAATGGGGAACCAAGCGCGTCTGCCCGACGACCGGCAAGCGGTTCTACGATCTGAACGCCGACCCGATCATCAGCCCCTATACCGGGGAGGTCGTCACCATCGACACCGGCAAGAGCCGGACCATGGTGGCCGACGCCGAGGATGCCCAGACCAAGAAGCTCAAGGCGGAGTCGGCGGACGACGACGATCTGGTCCTCGACGACGACGATGACGACGACGCGGATGTCGATCTCGGGGACGACGTGCTCGAGGACGACGACGAGGACGACACCGTTTCGCTCGACGATCTGGCCGACGTGCCGGGAGACAGCGACGACGAGTGACGCCCGCGCGGCGACCTGCGGGGGGACGCGGATTTTCCTCTTGATCTCCCCCCGCCAGCCCGCGTAGAGAGCGCGGGTCGATGGGGCCTTAGCTCAGTTGGGAGAGCGCTTGCATGGCATGCAAGAGGTCAGGGGTTCGACTCCCCTAGGCTCCACCAAATCCCTTCTGTCGACATTGACCGCGAGAGAAACCCGGAAACGGCGACCGCATTTCGAGCGGGAACCCGCCCCTTCCATCGCGCGGTCTGGGCGCCAACGGTCCGCCACCCTGTGGCACCGAGGCAGAGACCGGTTCGTGTCAAGTTCCCGGCCCTGCGCGGAGATCTTGGCAGGCATGTCGGAACCGATGACTCCATGGCGCTGGGCGCGCCGGGCGGTCATGACCGCGGCGGACTAGCGTCCCTTCCAGACCGGGTCGCGTTTCTCGGCGAAGGCGCGGGCACCCTCGCGCTGGTCCTCGGAGCGGTAGAGCTTCTCCACGGTCTCGAACTGGCTTTTCGTGATCCGGTTCATCGCGTCCTGGAACTTCATGTCCTCGGCCTCGCGGACGATCTCCTTGATCGCGGCCATCACGAGGGGTGGCCCGGCGGCGATCTGCCCGGCCAGCGTGCGGGCCTCGGACATCAGGTCCGCGGCCGGCACGACCCGGTTGACCAGGCCCCAGCGGGCGGCCTCACCGGCGTCCATCCAGCGCCCGGTCAGCAGCATCTCCATCGCGACGTGATAGGGAATGCGCCTTGGCAGCTTGATCGAGGCGGCATCGGCGACGGTGCCGGAACGGATCTCGGGCAGGGCGAAGGTGGCGTGGTCCGCCGCCAGGATAAGGTCCGCCGACAGCGCGAGTTCCAGCCCGCCGCCGCAGGCGATGCCGTTGATCGCGGCGATGACCGGCTTGTTGAGGCCGCGCAGTTCCTGCAGCCCGCCGAAGCCGCCCTTGCCGTAGTCGCCGTCGACCGCGTCGCCGGCCGCGGCGGCCTTCAGGTCCCAGCCGGGGCAGAAGAACTTCTCGCCCGCGGCGGTCAGGATGGCGACGCGCAGGTCGGGGTCGTCCCGGAACCCGGTAAAGACCTCGCCCATGACGCGGCTGGTCGCGAGGTCGATGGCGTTGGTGCCTGACCGGTCGAGGGTGACTTCGAGGACGGCGCCGCGGCGCTCGGTCCTGATCGGCGAGTCGGTCATGTGTCTCCTCCCATCCTGATCAGCGCATCGGCGGCCACGGCGCGGTTCGCGGTGACGATGAGCGGGTTGATCTCCAGCTCGGCAAGGCGGTCGGCAAGGCCGATGACCACATCCTGCACCGCCATGATCGCGTCGAGAACCGCGTCCCGCGCCGCCGGGGCGCTGCCGCGATAGCCCGCGAGAAGCGGCGCAAGCCGCAACCGGCCGAGCGCCGCGTCCACCTCGGGCCGGGGCGCCGGGACGAGCAGCGAAACGGTGTCGGACAGCAGTTCCGCGACCGTCCCGCCGGCCCCGAGCGTCAGGACGAAGCCATGCGCGTCGTCCCGGACCACGCCGACCAGGAGCTCCACGAGGCCGCCCGCGACCATCTCTTCGACGAGCAGCGCGGCGGGGGCCATCGGCGCCGCGGCCCGCGCGACGTCCTCCGGCGCGGCGAGGTTCAGGGCGATCGCCCCGGTCCCGGTCTTGTGCGCCACGCCGAGGGCCTTCAGGACCACCGGGAAACCGATCCCGGCCGCGGCGCGCGCGGCCTCTGCCGGGGTTGCCGCGGTGGCCGAGCGCGGCACGCCCACCCCGCTCCGGGCAAGAAGCGCCTTCGCCTCCGCCTCGCTCAGAAGCCGCGGGGCCGGCTTCGGTCCGGGCCGCAGCAGCGGCGGCGGGGCCGGCTTCGCCGCGCCGAGCCGGGCCGCGAGCTCGACCGCCCGGAGCCCCTCGGCCATGCCGCACAGCGGGACGATCCCGCGGTCCATCATCGCCCGGGCCCGCGCCTCGGGGAGGGTCTCGGGCAGGCTCGACAGGATCGCCATCGGTCGGCCGGTCGCCGCGGCGGTATCGGCCACCGCATCGACGACGATTTCCCACGGCGCGCCGTCGCAGCGGTCGGGCCGCGGGAAGTCGAGCACCACGACACCCAGCGCCAGGTGCGGCGCCATCATCGCGGTGAAGGTGCGGGCGATGGCGTCCCGGTCGCCCCAGACATAGGTGTGGTAGTCGAGCGGGTTGGCGAGCGCGACCCGGGGCCCGAGGGCGGCCCTGAGCGCCGTCCGCTGGCCGTCGGTCAGCGGCGGACAGCACAGGTCCAGCCGCGCCACGTGATCGGCCATCAGCCCCGCCTCGCCCCCCGAGCAGGACATCGAGGCGATCCGGTTCGAGGCCAGCGGCCCGGCGACGTGCAGGATCTTCAGGGTTTCCAGCAGGTCGGACAGGCTCTCGACCTGGCCGATGCCCAGCCGGTCGAACAGCGCCGCGGCGCCCGCGCCGCTGCCGGCGAGCGCGCCGGTATGGCTGACCGCCGCGACCTGCGCCGCTTCGGACAGCCCGGACTTGAGCACCACGACGGGCTTGGACAGCGCCCGCGCGCGGGCCGCCATCGCCTCGAACCCGGCAAGATCGCCGACGCCTTCGACGTGAAGGCCCAGCGCCGTCACCCGCGGATCGTCGAGCAGGGCAAGGGCGATGGTGGCGAGACCGGTCTGCGCCTGGTTGCCGACCGTCACGACGTAGCCGATCGGCAACCCGCGGGCCTGCATGGTCAGGTTCAGCGCGATGTTGGAGGATTGCGCGATCAGGGCGACGCCCCGCTCGGTCCGCAGGCCGCCGTGCTGGTCGGGCCAGAGCGCCGCCCCGTCGAACAGGTTGAGAAAGCCGTAGCAGTTCGGCCCGACGATCGGCATTTCCCCCGCCGCCGCGACAAGCGCGGCCTCGAGGTCCTGGCCGTCCTCGATCTCGGCGGCGGCCTCGCGGAACCCGGAAGCGAAACAGACCGCGCCGCCGGCCCCGCGGGCCGAAAGGGCCCGGACGGCCTCGACCGTCGCCTCGCGGTTGACGGCGACGAAGGCCGCGTCGGGCGCCCCGGGCAGCGCGTCGACGGTGGGATGGGCGGCCAGGCCGCCGACGCTGTCCCGCGTCGGATGCACCGGCCAGACCGGACCGGCGAAGCCGATCTTCCGGCACGCCGCGACCACGTTGGCGCACCATGTCCCGCCGCCGATCACCGCGATGGAGCGCGGACGCAGGAGGCGGGTCAGGGGCTGCATCCGGGTCAGGCTCCGAGCGGGCGGAACAGGTCCCGGGCGATGATGTGGCGCTGGATCTCCGAGGTGCCGTCCCAGATCCGCTCCACCCGGGCGTCGCGCCAGAAGCGTTCGATGGGAAAGTCCTCCATCAGCCCCATGCCGCCGAAGATCTGCAGCGTGCGGTCGGTGACGCGGGCGAGCATCTCGGTGGCGTAGAGCTTGGCGCTGGCGATCTCGCGGTTCGCCGGCAGGCCCCGGTCGAGACGCCAGGCGGCGGACAGCGTCAGCCAGTCGGCGGCGTCGATCTCGGTGATCATGTCGGCGACCTGGAAGCTCACGCCCTGGAATCGGGCGATGGGCTGGCCGAACTGGCGGCGCTGGGCCGCGTAGTCCAGCGCGTGATCGAAGCACCGCCGCGCCCGCCCGACCGAGAAGGCCGCCACGGTCAGCCGGGTGGCGAATAGCCAGGTGTTCATCACCTCGACGCCGCCGTCGACCGCGCCCAGCACCTGGGCCTGCGGCAGGCGGCAGTCGTCGAATTCCAGAATGCAGTTCTTGTAGCCGCGATGGCTGACCGAGCGGTATCCCTCGCGCACCCCGAAGCCGGGATGCCCGCGGTCGACGAGGAAACAGGTGATCCGTTTCTTCGGGCCGCTTGGCGTGTCGTCGGTCCCGGTGGCCGCGAAGACGATGAAGAAGTCCGCATGATCGGCCCCGGAAATGAGGTGCTTGGTCCCGTTCAGGACCCAGTCGCCGCCGTCGCGCACGGCGCTGCACTTCATGCCCCGCATGTCCGAGCCGGCGTCGGGCTCGGTCATCGCCAACGCATCCATCCGTTCGCCCCGCACCGCGGGAAGGAGGTAGCGGTCGCGCTGGTCGCCCTCGCAGGCCATCAGGATGTTCTGCGGCCGGCCGAAGAAGTGGGTAAGCGCCATCGAGCCGCGGCCAAGTTCGCGCTCGACCAGCGTGAGGTCGAGGTGACCGAGCCCGCCGCCGCCGACCTCCTCGGGGAAGTTGCAGGCATAGAAGCCGAGGTCGATGACCTTGCGGCGGATCTGGTCGGCAAGCTCCGGCGGCACTTCGCCGGTGCGCTCGACGAGGTCCTCGTGGGGGTAGATCTCGGTCTCGACGAAACTCCGCACCGTCGAGACGATCAGCTCCTGCTCCGGGCTCAGGCCGAAATCCATGTCATCCTCCCGTCCCATGTCACGGTGTCCGGCCCCGGGGCGGCCCGGCCATGATCGGCATCAGGCGACAAGGCCGGACCCGTCGAAATGCCGGGGAAAGAAGGCCGCGGCGCAGGTCTTGACCGTCGCCATCGCCTCGTCCCGCGAATACGGCGACTTCATCGTCATGAGGTCGAGCCAGACACCCTCGATGGTCACCCGCAGCACCCGCGCCACCTTCGCGGCGTCCCCGGAATAGCCGCCGGTGCGGATGAGATCGCCGCAGACCCCTTCGAGCACGCGGATGTAGTCGGCGTCGTTCGATGAACAATGCTCCTGGTAGAGCGGCCGGGACTGCGCTTCGCCCCAGAAGGAACACCAGGCCGACAGTCGGTCGGGAGCGCAGATCGCCGGTTCGAAATCCGCCAGCAAAAGGGCGTCGAGCCGCGCCGCCGGCGTATCGGGCGCGTCTTCCAGCGCGCGTTCCCAGTTCTGCCGGTACTCCTCGGCGAGGTAGACGAGGGACTCGGACAGAAGCCCCTCCTTGGACGTGAAGTGGAAGTTGACGAGACCGTGCGACAGGCCGGCTTCCGCCGCGACGCGGGTCAGGGTGGTGCGCGCATAACCCTCGCGGGCAAGCACCCGGATCGTCGCCTCGATCAGCTGCACGCGCCGCGACTCGCGGCTCGCCTTCCGCTTCTTCGGCCCGTCCTCGAGTGTGTCGTTCATCCGCGCCGCCCCCGCCGGGTAAGCCTGCCTGATCGCGCCGGCAAAGTGCACCATATCAAGGGCCTTCCCCCTGCCGGTCAAGCATCTTGATTTTGATTGACTGTATAATCAAAACCGGGGACAGTCATCCCATGCCAAACATGGCCCGTGCGGAGCGCCGCCGGAATCGGACTCGATCGAGCCCCGTCCCGCGCCCGGCCCGGGACCCTTCATTCCGTCTGGATCAGTCATGTCGAACCGCCGAATTCCCAAGTCCAACGCCCATTTCAAGAAGGCGCTGAAACGCCTGCCCCTCGGCGTCGCCTCGACCTTCCGGTACTGGGGCGACGACCGGACCATCTATGTCGATCACGGCAAGGGCGGCCGGTTCTGGGACATCGACGGCAACGAGTATGTCGACTACCGGCTCGGCTACGGTCCGGCGATCCTGGGCTATGCCGACGACCGGGTCGACGCCGCCGCCCGGGCCGGCATGGAGGTCGGCGGCGTGTTCGCGTTGTCGACCGAGCGTGAACTCGCCGTGGCCGAGCGTATCGCCAGGATGGTCCCCAGCGTCGATCTGGTGCGGTTCTCGAACTCGGGGACAGAGGCGGTGATGGCCGCGCTGCGCCTCGCCCGCGCCTTCACCGGGCGCGACAGCTACGTTCTCATCGAGGGCAGCTACCACGGCCTGTTCGATGCCGCCATGTGGATGGTCGATGTCGAGGAATGGGAGCCCGAGGACCGCCGCGCGCCGAGGAAGGTGAGCTATTCCAAGGGAATCCCGCAGTCCCTGCGGTCCCTCGCGCATCTCGCCCCGATGAACGATCCCGACATGCTGGAAAGCATCTTCCAGTTGCATGGCAACGAGATCGCGGCGCTGATGATCGAACCGATCCAGGGCAACTGCTGCGCGATCTCTGCCACCCGGGAATATGTCCAGAAGGCGCGGGAACTCTGCGACCTCTACGGCGCGCTGCTGATCGTCGACGAGGTCAAGACCGGCTTCCGCGTGGCCCGCGGCGGGGTGCAGTCGCTGCTCGGGGTGCGTCCGGACATCTCGACCTTCGCCAAGGCGATGGCCAACGGCTATCCGATCGCCGCGCTCGGCGGCCGCGAGGACGTGATGCGCACCTTCCGCTACGGGGGGGCCGCGCATGGCGGGACATACACCGCCCACTCGGTGTCGCTCGCCGCTGCCGAAGAGACCCTGCGGATCCTCGACGAGACCGACGCGCTGGAGCGCATCGCCGACTACGGCACCCGGCTGCAGGACGGCATCGCCGCGATCCTCGATGCCCGCGACATCCCGCACACCTTCACCGGGCACCCGTCGATGTTCGGGACCTTCTTCTCGGAAACCGCGCCGGACAACTACCGCGACTGGAAGGCGTCCAACTACGATTTCTACGACACGATGGCGGCCCACCTGCACGACCTCGGGATCATCTGCGAGCCCGACTCGCGCGAGCCCTGGTTCATCTGCGAGGCCCATGACGAGGCCTGTCTCGCCAAGACCCTCGCCGCCTTCGAGACCGCCGTCGACCTGACCGCCGCGGAGATGAAGGCCGCGTGATGTCCTGGGATGCGGTGATCGTTGGCGCAGGTCACAACGGTCTCGTCACCGCAGCCTACCTCGCACGGGCCGGCATGACGGTCTGCGTGGTCGAGCGGAACGACTGGGTGGGCGGCGCGGCGGTGAGCCGCGAACTGTATCCAGGGTTCACCTACTCGAACTGCTCCTATGTCTGTTCGCTGTTCCGGCCCGAGATCATGCGCGATCTCGAACTGCCCCGGCACGGGCTCCAGGTCCTGCCCTACGAGGGCGGCGCGGTGCTGAAGGAGGATGGCGGATACCTCGCCATGTTCCGCGACCACGACGCCAACCGCCGCGAATTCGCCCGCCATTCCCCGCGCGATGCCGAGGCCTACGACCGCTACGCCCGCGACGTGCTGCGCCACTGCCGGTTCATCCGTCCGCTGCTGATGCGCACCCCGCCCGATCCGGTGAGCCTGCGCCCGCGCGACCTGGGCGAGCTGGCCTGGCTGGGGCGGCGGGTGCTGGAGATGTCGGAGGCGCAGATCGCCGAGATGGTCCGGTTCTGGACCATGTCGATCGCGGATTTCCTCGACGAATACTTCGAGAGCCCGGTCATCAAGGCCTATCTCGCGGTCTCGGCGATCATCGGCACGGCGCTCGGACCGATGTCGCCGGGGTCGGCCTACGTCCTCCTGCACCACTACATGGGCGACGTGGACGGCAATGTCGGGGCCTGGGGCTATGCACGGGGCGGCATGGGCGCGATCAGCGCGGCGCTCAGGGCGTCGTTCGAGGCCGCGGGCGGCACCGTGCGCACCGGCAGCGGGGTCCGGCGCATCGTCGTGTCCGGCGGCCGCGCGACCGGGGTGGAACTGGACAGCGGCGAGGTGCTGAAGGCGCGCCGGGTGATCTCGGGGATGGATGCCAGGCGGACCTACCTCGACTGCATGGCCGAGGACGACCTGCCGGCCGAATTCGTCGGCGCGGTCCGGCGGTTCCGCACCCGCGGCTCCTCGGGCAAGCTCAACATCGCGCTGGATGCCGCGCCGCATTTCCCGGCCTTCCCCGACGGCGCGCCGATGCTGAAGGGTGACCTGCATTTCACCGACACGATCGAACGGATGGAACGCGCCTACGACGACTGGAAGGACGGCCGGTTCTCGTCCGACCCGTTCCAGGACCTGATGATCCCCACGATGATCGACCCGACGATGGCGCCGCCGGGCAAGCACTTCGTGTCGTCCTTCGTGCAATACGCGCCGCCGCGGATCGGCGGGCAGGGCTGGACCGATGCCGACCGCGACGCCTTCGGCGCGGCCTGCCTCGATCAGATCGAGCGCTTCTCGCCCGGGTTCCGCGACCGGGTGCTGCACGTGGAGGTACGCACGCCGCGCGAACTCGAGGCCGAGGTGGGGCTGACCGAGGGCAACATCTTCCAGGGCGAACTGACCTTCGACCAGCTGTTCTTCAACCGTCCGGTGCCCGGCTACGCCCAGTATCGCGGGCCGGTCGAGGGGCTGTGGATGTGCGGCTCCTCCAACCATCCGGGCGGCGGCGTGATGGGCGCGCCGGGCCGCAACGCGGCGGTCGAGATCCTGCGCACCACGAAGCATGACCGCAGCGGAGTGAGGGATGCCTATGCCGTCCTCTGACATCGTCGTCATCGGCGGCGGGGCCAACGGCCTTGCCTGCGCGATCCGGCTGGTCAGGGGCGGGGCGCGGGTGACGCTGCTGGAAGCGGAGCCCGAGGTCGGCGGCGGCGCGACCACCGTGGAATTCGCCCCGGGCTACCGGGTCAGCGGCCTCGCGCACCTCGTGCACGGTCTCGATGCCCGGCTGGTGGCGGCGACCGATCTTGCCGGGCAGGGCTTCAGGGCCACCGATCCGCTGCCCACGACGTTGCCGGGGGCAGATCCGCTCACCGTCCCGGCGGCGGGCGGCGGGCCCGGCGACTGGTCGACCCTGATGGACCGGCTGGGCCGGCACGCGACGCGGCTCGCGCCGCTGCGCAGCCTGCCGCCGCCCCGGCTGGGCGCGGGCAACGACTGGCGGGCGCTCACCGGCGTGGGCTTCGGCCTGGCCCGCGCGGGCCGGGCGGACCTGCGCGACCTGATGCGCCTGATCCTGATCAACGTCGCCGACGTGGCCGAGGACGAGCTGTCCGACGAACGGCTGCGCGCGCTCCTTGCCTTCGACGCCACGCTCGGCGCCTGGGCCGGGCCGCGCTCTCCGGGGACGCTGCTGCTCTACCTCAACCGGCTCGCGCTTGGCGGCGTCCGCGCGCCGATGGGCGGTATGGGCCGCCTCGCCGCCGCGCTGCGCGCCGCCGCCGAAGGCGCCGGCGTCACGATCCGCACCGCGGCCCGGGTCACGGCCATCGCGGTGGCGGGCGACCGGGCACGGGGGGTCACCCTCGCGACCGGCGAAACCCTGCGCGCCGATCACGTGGTCTCGGCGCTGTGCGCCCGCACGACGCTGGAAGGACTGGTCGGCCCCGCCCACCTCGACACCGGGACCGTCCGCCGCATCGCCGCGATGCCGTTCCACGGCGGGGCGGCCAAGCTGCACATCGCGCTGACCGGTGCGCCCGGCTTCGGCGCCGACCTGCGGCACCGGTTCGTCCTCGCGCCGTCGGTCGACGCGGTGGAGCGCGCCTTCAACCCGGTGAAATACGGCGAGGTGCCCGACCGGCCGGTGGCCGAGGTCCTCGTTCCCACCGCCCACGACCCCTCGCTGGCGCCCGAGGGGCACCACGTCCTGTCGGTGATCGCCCAGTTCGCGCCCCATGCGCCGAAGGATCCGGACGCCGCGAAGGCCGCCTTCACCCGCGCCGTCCTGTCGGTGCTGGAGCACGCCGCGCCGGGCCTGTCCGGACAGATCGCCCATGTCGAGACGCTGATGCCCGCCGACATCGCCGCCCGCTACGGGCTGCGCGGCGGGTCCTGGCATCACGGCGACCTTGCCGCCGAGCGGATGCTGTTCCTGCGCCCCTTCCCCGAGGCGGCCCGCTACCGCGCCCCGCTGCCGGGCCTGTGGCTCGCCTCCGCCGCGACCCATCCGGGCGGCGGCGTCACCGGCACCGCCGGCTGGAACGCCGCCGAGGCGCTGCTGAAGGAGGCCGCATGACCGCCCTCACCCATTACGAGACGCCGATCCGACCCTCGCCCTTCGCGCCGCGGCTCGACGCGCTGAACCGCCACGCGGACTGGACGCCGTGGTCCGGCTGGCGCTCGGCCCGGTCCTTCGGCGACGTCGAGATGGAGGTCTCGGCGATCCGCAACGGCGCCACGCTCTACGACCTGTCGCCGATGGTGAAATACCGCATCGCGGGGCCGGGGGCCGTGGCGATGCTGGACCGGCTGACAGTCCGCAATGTCGCCGGTCTGCCGGTCGGGCGGGTGCACTACACCGCCTGGTGCGACGACCGGGGCCATCTGCTCGACGACGGCACGCTGTTCCGGCTAAGGGCCGACGAATTCCGGCTCTGCTGCCAGGAACGCCACCTGCCGTGGCTTCTCGACAGCGCGCAGGGGTTCGACGTCGAGATCGCCGAGGTGACCGTCGAGATCGCCGCGCTGGCGCTGCAGGGGCCCTGCTCGGCCTCGGTCCTCGGCGCGGCGGGGTTCGACGTTTCGGGACTGAAGCCGTTCGGCATCGCCGCCGCGGGCGACATCATGGTCTCCCGCACCGGGTTCACCGGCGACCTGGGCTACGAAGTCTGGACCCCCGCCGGGCAGGCGCTGGCGCTCTGGGACCGGCTGATGGCGGCCGGCGCGCCCTGGGGCCTCCGGCCGATCGGCAGCGCCGCGCTCGACGTCGCCCGGATCGAGGCCGGGTTCATCGTCGCCGGGGCCGATTTCGTGCCCGCCGAACAGGCGCTGCGCGAGGACCGGGCGATGTCGCCGCTGGAACTGGGCCTCGGCTGGATGATCGACTGGGACAAGGGGCATTTCAACGGCCGCCGCGCGCTTCTGGCCGAACGGGAAACCGGCGGCCGCCGCGCCCTCGTCGGGCTCGAGATCGAGGGCAACATCGGGGCGGAGGGCGCGATCGTCTATCTCGACAAGCGCCGCGAGGTCGGCACCGTCACCTCCGCCTGCTGGTCGCCCACCACGAAGAAGAGCCTCGCCCTGGCGCACCTGGACTGTAAGCACCGCGAGAGCGACCGGCTCTGGGTCGAGATCTACGCGCTGCGCGAACTGCGATACGTCAGGCTGATGGACCGGGCGCGCGTCGTACCGCGGCCGTTCCTCGACCTGCCGCGCCGCCGGGCGACACCGCCGGGGGCGTTCTGATGACCTCGCCGCTGCTCGACCACTGCCCGCCCGCGCTGCCGCCCGAGGCCTACCGCGATCCGGCCTGGCACGGGCGCGAACTGGCCGCGATCTGGCGGCGGGACTGGGTTGCCGTCGGGCTTGCCGGCGATTTCCCCGAGGCCACGATCCGGCGCCGGCGGCTGGGCGACGCGGACGTCATCGTGGTGAACGACGCCGGCGCGCTGCGGGCCTTCCACAACGTCTGCCGGCACCGGGGCGCGGAGCTGTGCGCCGCCGACGCCCCGCTCGGCCGGCTCATCACCTGCCCTTACCACGCCTGGGCCTACGCGCCGGACGGGCGGCTTGCCTCCACCGCCTTCGGCACGCCCACCGCCGACTTCCGGCGCGCGGATCACGGCCTCCTGCCGGTGCTGACCCGGCTCTGGAACGGTATCCTGTTCCTGTCCGCCGCCGACACGCCGCCGCCCTTCGAAACCGATACGGACCCGGCGGCGCTCGACAACTGGCCGATGGAGCGGCTCGTCTCCGGCCACCGCAGCGAGACCCGGATCGCCTGCAACTGGAAGGTCTTCTGGGACAATTACAACGAATGCCTGCACTGTCCGGGCATCCACCCGAGCCTCGTGGACCGGGTGCCGGTCTACCGCCACGGCGTGATGGCCGAGGCCGAGCGGACCGACGGCGGTCCGGCGGAACCGGCGCTGAAGCCCGGCGCCGTCACCTGGACCCCGGACGGCCGGCCCTGCGGCCCGGTCTTCGAAGGGCTCACCCCCGCGCAGCAGGCCGAAGGCTACCGTTTCGTCACGATCTGGCCCTCGGCCTACGTCGTGGCCCATGTCGACCACGTGCGGGTGGTCCGCCTCGCGCCGCTCGGCGCCACCGAAACCCTGCTGACCGCGGACTGGCTGTTCCTGCCGGAAACGTGCGACCGGCCCGGCTTCGACGCGGCCCGCGTCGCGGGCTTCGCCGCCACCGTGATGGCCGAGGACGCCGCGGCCTGCGAGATGAACCAGCGCGGCCTCGCCTCTCCCGCCTTTCCCGGCGGACGGCTGATGCCGCAGGAATACGAACTCGCCCGTTTCCATGCCTGGGTCCGCGCCAGGCTGGACGGCACATCCGCCGGAGAGAGCCGATGACCGCCCGGACCCGTTTCGTTCCGACCCCCGACACCTGGGACCGCCGCGGCCTGCCGGCCTGGACCTACCATTCGGCCGCGCTCTTCGACCTCGAACGCACGCAGGTCCTGCTCAACCACTGGCAGGTCGCGGGCCACGTCAACGACATTCCCGGAGCCGGCGACTGGCTGACCTTCGACATGCTGGGGGACCGGGCCGTGGTGATCCGCGGCCACGACGGCGCGGTGCGGGCCTTCCACAACCTTTGCCGCCATCGCGGCGCCCGGGTGGTGGACGGCCTGCACGGCCAGTGCCGCGGCGCGCTGGTCTGCCCGTTCCACGGCTGGGTCTACAACACCGACGGCAGCCTGCGCGGCGCCGCCCGGCCCGACACCTTCGACGACGACTTCGACCGCGCCGACTTCGGCCTGACGCCGATCGAGATGGAGATCTGGCACGGCTTCGTCTTCCTGCGCTTCCTGCCCGGCCCGCAGCCGCCGGTCGCCGACCTGATGGCCCCGTTCGCCGCCGATTTCGCCGCCTACGACGCTGCCGGCCTGCTTCCGGCCCAGGCCAGGCCCTGGGACAGCACGCTGCCGGTGAACTGGAAGAGCGTGCGCGACGTCGACAACGAGGGATACCACGTGGCGCTGGCCCACCCGGCGCTGCAGGACCTTTACGGGCGAACCTATGTCGACCGGGTGCTCGAGGGCGGGCTGTCCTACTCCACCGGCAGCTACGGCGACCGGCCCGGGCGGCTCTGGTCGGTCAAGCGCTACGTCGAGGCGAGCCCCGGCAACCCCGATCTGCCCGAACCCCTGCGCCGGTCCTGGACCTATTACGGGATCTTTCCCAACACCGTCTTCGCCTTCACCCCGGAAGGCGGGCAGATGTATCACGATATCCCGCTGACCCCGCGTTCGACGCTGCTGCGCGGCCGGCTCTACCGCCGCCCGAACGAGACCCGCCGCGAACGCGTCGCCCGCTATCTCGCCTTCCGGATCGACCGCGAGACCGGGCTAGAGGACCGCCAGCTGGCGATCTGGTCGGACGAATCCATGCGATCGACGGCCTTCGAGGGATTCCACCTGTCGGATCTCGAATACGGCGTCCGGACCCACCACGACCGGTTGCGCGCGCTGCTGCCGGTGATGCGGCTGCCCGAGGCCCCGCCCGAGGACAGGATCGCGGCGATCAACGCAGATTCCGCTTTGGCGGACGGCAAATGAGGATCAATCTCGACCCAACAACGACACCAGGGAGAAGGACCTTGAAACTCACCAGACGAACCACGCTCGCGGCGCTGGGCAGCGGCATCGCCGCCCCCTGGGTGCGCCCCTCCTGGGCGCAGTCGGGCACCGTCAACATCTACAACTGGTCCGACTACATCGGCGAGACGACGCTCGAGGACTTCGAGAACGAGTTCGGCATCAAGACCTTCTACGACAACTACGCCTCCGCCGAAGAGATGCAGGCCAAGATGCTGGCCGGGATGACGGGCTACGACGTGGTCTTCGCCGCCGGGATCGAGATGCCGCGGGCCATCGGCGCCGGCATCTACCAGAAGCTCGACCGGTCCCGGCTCACCAACTGGGACAACCTCGACCCCGAGATCCTGCGCATCCTGTCGGGCTGGGATCCGGGCAACGAATACTCGGTGCCCTACATGTGGGGTTCGGTCGGCTTCACCTTCAACGTCGACCTCGTCAGGGAACGCCTGCCCGATGCCGACCTCACCGACCTCGGCATCGTGTTCAACCCCGAGAACGCGGCCAAGCTCGCCGATTGCGGCATCTCGATCCTCGATTCGCCGACCGACATCATGCTGATGGTGCTCAAGTACCTCGGCCTCGACGGCGACACCACGAACCTCGCGGACTATGACAGGGTGGTGGAGGCCTTCGCACCGATCCGGCCCTACATCCGCACTTTCGACAACGCCAACTACCTCAACACGATCCCCACGGGCGAGGTCTGCGTGGTCAACAACTGGTCGGGCGACTACGCGGTGGCCGCGGGCCGCGCCGCCGAGGTCGGGATCGACATCAACCTCGCCTACTACGTTCCCAAGACCGGCGCGCCCGCCTGGTTCGACGTCATGTGCATCCCGTCGGACGCCGGCAACGTCGACAATGCCTACACCTTCCTGAACTACATGCTGCGGCCCGAGGTGATCGCCGACTGCACCAACTATACCTACTACGCCAACGCCAACGCGGCCTCGCGGGAATTCGTGCTGCCGGAAATCCTCGAGGATCCGGCAGTCTATCCCGACGCGGAGACGATCAGCCGGATGTGGGCGCCAAAGCCGTTCTCCGAGGAACAGGACCGGGCGATCAACCGGGCATGGCAAACGATCAAGGCGGGCTAGGCATGGCCCTGCCGGCGGAGGCGGGCACAGACGCCTCCGACCCGTCCGCCTTCGTGCGGGTCGAGGGCCTGACCAAGGCCTTCGGCGCCTTCAGGGCGGTCGAGAACGTCAGCTTCGAGATCGCCCGCGGCGAGATCTTCACGCTGCTCGGCGGGTCGGGCTGCGGCAAGACCACGCTGCTGCGGATGCTCGCCGGGTTCGAGACGCCGACGGCGGGCCGGGTGCTGATCGACGGGCAGGACATGACCGACGTGCCGGCCTACGAGCGGCCGGTGAACATGATGTTCCAGTCCTACGCGCTGTTCCCGCACATGACGGTGGAGCGCAATGTCGGCTACGGGCTCAAGCACGAGCCGATGACCGCCGCCCAGCGCCGCGACCGGGTGCGCGAAATGCTGGACCTCGTGCAGCTGGGCGACCTGGCCGGGCGCAAGCCGCACCAGATTTCCGGCGGCCAGCGGCAGCGCGTGGCGCTCGCGCGCGCCCTGGCGCGGGCGCCGAAGCTGCTTCTGCTCGACGAACCGCTCGCCGCGCTCGACAAGAAGCTGCGCGAGCATACCCAGTTCGAGCTGATGGCGATCCAGGAACGCACCGGCGTCACCTTCGTCGTCGTCACCCACGACCAGGAAGAGGCGATGACGCTGTCGTCGCGAATGGCGGTGATGGACCGGGGCCGGCTGGTGCAGGTGGGCACCGCCACCGAGATCTACGAGTTCCCCCGCACCCGGCTGGTCGCGGACTTCATCGGATCGATCAACATGGCGGAGGGCACGGTGCGGGGCGTCGCGGACGGGTTCGCCGAGGTCGAGGTGCCCGATCTCGGGGGCATGGTCACGGCGGCCGCGACCCCGGACCTCGCGCAGGGCACGGCGGTGACGCTGGCGATCCGGCCCGAGAAGCTGTCGATCGGGCGGGCCGAACCGGAGGACCCGAACCGCATCTCCGGCACCGTCGAGAGCCTGGCCTATTTCGGCAAGGATTCCCTCTACCGGGTGCGGCTGGCCACCGGGCGGGTGGTGCAGGTCATGGCCCAGAACGCCCGCCGGGTCGGCGAGGGCGAACGCGCCGCCGACTGGGAGGACGCGGTCTGGATCGGGTTCCAGCCCACCGCCGCGATCCTGCTGACGGAGTGACGGCGATGCCGCGCCCCCGCTCCCGCTTCCGCCGCTGGTTCAACCGCGAAGGCTGGCTGAAGACGGTGATCGGCATCCCCTATGTCTGGCTGATCGTCTGGTTCCTGGTGCCCTTCGCCATCGTCTTCGCGATGAGCGTCGCGACCCGGACACCGACGGCGCCGCCCTTCGGCTTCGGCGGCGACAACCCGGTGGTGAACTGGTCGAACTATGCCCGCCTGTTCGAGGACACGCTCTATGTCCGGGCCTATCTGATCTCGGTGATGAACGCGGGCCTCGCGACGGCGCTCTGCCTGCTGATCGGCTATCCGATCGCGCTCGGCATCGCGCGGGCCAGCGCCACCTGGCGGCCGATCCTGCTGATGCTGGTGATCCTGCCGTTCTGGACCTCGTTCCTGCTCAGGGTCTACGCTTGGATGGGGCTGATGGGGTCGCATTCGTGGTTCAACAAGCTGCTGACCGGCGGCTGGAACCTGCTGGTGCCCGAGGCGATGGAGCGCGCCTTCATCCCGATGATGAACACCAACTTCGCGGTGATCCTCGTGGTGATCTATTCCTACCTGCCGTTCATGATCCTGCCGCTCTACGCCAACCTGGAGAGGCTGGACCTGACGCTGGACGAGGCGGCCATGGACCTCGGTTCGCGGCCGTTGCAGGTGTTCCGCGACATCACCCTGCCGCAGAGCCTACCCGGCATCGTCGCCGGCGGGATGCTGGTCTTCATCCCGGCCTGCGGAGAGCTGATCATCCCGACGCTGGTGGGCGATGCCTCGCGGCCGATGATCGGGCGGGTGATCAACGACGAATTCGCCGTGGCGCGGGACTGGCCGATGGCCTCCGCCGTGGCGGTGGCGCTCCTGTTCCTGCTGGTGGTGCCCTTCATGGTCTACACCTGGGCGGAGTCCCGGGCCGAGGAGACCCGGCTGAAACGGGAGGCGGCGGGATGAGCCACAACTACCGCTTCCTCAGGATCATGGTCGGGCTCGGGCTGGCGTTCTTCTACATCCCGATACTGTCGATGATCGTCTATTCGTTCAACGACTCCCGGCTGGCGACGATCTGGGGCGGGTTCTCGACCCGCTGGTATGGCGAACTGTTCATGAACGACCGGGTGATCGACGCCGCGATCCTGTCGCTGCAGATCGCCGTCGTCTCGGCCACCTGCGCCACCATCCTCGGCACCATGGCGGGGATCGCGCTGGCCCGGGCCCGGAGGTTCCGGGGCCGGACGCTGTTCTCGGGCCTGGTGACCGCGCCGCTGGTGATGCCCGAGGTGATCACCGGCATTGCCTCGCTGATGCTGTTCATCCTGCTGGCGCAATGGATCGGCTGGCCGGTGCGGCGCGGGTTCACCACCGTCACCATCGCGCACATCACCTTCAGCCTCGTCTTCGTCGCCACCATCGTCCGCGCCCGGCTGCTGTCCATGGACCGCTCGATCGAGGAGGCGGCGATCGACCTCGGCTCGCGGCCGTGGCAGGTGATGCGCGACATCACCCTGCCGGTGATCTCGCCCGCGATCCTGTCGGGCTGGCTGCTGGCCTTCACGATCTCGATCGACGACGTGGTGATCACCTCGTTCACCACCGGCCCCGGGGCGACGACGCTGCCGATCCTGATCTGGTCCAAGGTGAAGTTCGGCGTGACCCCGGACATCAACGCGCTGGCCACCCTGATCGTCCTGCTGGTCGGCGGCGGCGTGACGATTGCCGGGGTGCTGATGATGCGGGCCGAGCGGCGGCGGCGGCGCGAAATCTCGGTGGCCACCCGTGACAACCTCTGAGCAGATGGCCCGGGACCTGCACCTCGCCCCCGGCCTGCCGGGCTCGGGCCGCCACCGCTATGCCGCGGCGATGTGGTTCCACGCCCGCGGCGAGCTTGCCCCCGAGACGCTCGAGGTGTTCCGCGTCCTCGCCCCGAGGGACGGCGACGACCCGGCGCCGCTGCTGCGGGGCCACGCGCTGCCGCCGCCCCCCGAGGACGCCGCGACCCGCGCAACCGCGATCGGCGACCTGCTGCGCGGGCTCATGGACCTGACCGGCGGGATCGAAGGGCCGGGCATCGCCGAAACAAGGGCCGCGATGGGCGCGGTCGAGGGGCCGCCCGGCGGGCGGGGCCGGGCGAACCCGGTGGTCGAAGCGCACCTGCCCGCCGCCCTCGCCGCGCTGGCCCCCGAGGCGCCGGCCCTGGCGGCCAGCCTCCGGGCCGCGGCCCCGTTCCTGCCGTGGCTGACCTACGCGGACTACCCCGAGGACGAGATCGGTCCGGCCTTCGCCGCCAGCCACGCCTACGCCTCGCTGCTCGGCGAGACCGACGCCGCCTGGACCGTGCGGGGCCTCGACATCGGCCTGTTCCTGATGGCCCCGGGCCTGTTCTACCGCGACCACGCCCACCCGGCGCCGGAACTCTACCTGCCGCTCACCGGACCGCATGGCTGGCGGCGGGCCCCCGGCGCGCCGCTCGTCGACAAGCCCGCCTTCGCGCCAGTCTGGAACGACCCGGACCAGCCCCACGCCACCCTCGTCGGCGCGACGCCGTTCCTCTGTCTCTACGCCTGGCTCGACCTTCCGCAGGCCGCGGCGCGGATCGTGCCCGCGGACGACTGGGACCTCCACGAGCGATGACCCCCGACACCGTCCTGCTGAACGCGGATATCCGGACCATGGACATCGCCCGGCCCGCGGCCGAAGCGCTCGCCATCGGCGGCGGCCGGGTGCTGGCGCTGGGAACCGATGCCGACATCCGCGCGCTGGCCGGGCCCGCGACGGTCCGGATCGACGCGGGCGGGCGGCTTTGCCTGCCCGGCTTCATCGACGCCCACTGCCACCTCGCCGAGGGCGGGCTCGGCCTGATCTCCTGCGCCGACCTGTTCCGGGCCCGGGATCTCGACGGGCTTCGGACCGCGCTCGGGACCCATGCGCGCGGCTGGCAGGCGGGGCTGTTCGGCGACCACAACCTCACCCGCGCGGTGATCGACGACGTGGTGCCCGACCGCCCGGCGATCCTCTACGATTCGAGCTTTCACAATGCCTGCGCGAACTCCGCCGCGCTGGCGCTGGCCGGGCTCGACGACACCAGCGCCGACCCGCCCAACGGCCACCTGGTGCGCGACCGGGACGGGCGGCTGACCGGGATGCTGCACGAGGACGCCGTCGCCTTCCTCGAAACCTTCCTGCCCGAGACCACCGCGGCCGAACGCCGCGACGGGGCGCTGGCGGGCATGGCCCATGCCAACCGGCACGGCATCACCGGCATCATCGACCCGAAGGTGACCGACGATCTTGCCGGGACCTGGGCCGGGCTCGCCCGTGACGGCGCGCTCAGCCTCGCCGCCGGCGGCGCCGCCTGGGTCCGGCCGGGCGAGGACCCGGCCGCCGCGCGCGACAGGCTGATCGCGCTGCGCGAGGGCAACCACGGGCACTGGCACCTGCACTCGGCCAAGTTCTTTCTCGACGGGGTGTTCGAGAACCGCACCGCCGCCCTGCTGGCGCCCTACGCCGACGCGCCGGGCGGCAACGCGCCGGTGATGTTCGGCGCCGCCGAACTCGCGGACCATGCCGCGCTGCTGGGCGCGGCGCGGTTCCAGATGCATTTCCACTGTATCGGCGACGCCGCGCTGCGCGCGGCGCTGGACTGCGTCGCGGCCGGGCTGGCCGCCACCGGCCCCTGGCCCTCGCTGCCGCAGATCGCGCATTGCCAGCTTGTCGATCCCGCCGACCTGCCGCGCTTCGCGGCGCTTGGCGCGATGGCGAACCTCCAGCCGCTCTGGGCGCGCCGCGACCCGGTGATCCCGGACATCGCGCTGGACATGATCGGCGCGGCCCGGCTGCCGCAGACCTACCCGTTCCGGCAACTCCTGACCGCCGGCGCGGCATACTGCCTGTCGTCGGACTTCCCCGTCAGCAGCCTGAACCCGTTCGAGATCATCGAGACCGCGGTGACCCGCCAGCCCCGCCGCGCCGAGGGCGACACGCCGCCGTTCCTGCCGCAGGAGGCGCTGACCGTCGCCGAATGCGTCGCCGGATACACGCTGCACGCGGCCCGCGCGATCTGGCGCGACGGGGCCGGAACGCTCAGACCGGGCAATGCCGCCGACCTCGTGCTGCTCGACACCGACATCTTCGCCTGCCCGCCGCACGAGATCGGCGGAACGCGGGTGCTCCTCACCCTGTTCGGCGGGCGCCCCGTCCACCGCGACCCGGCATTCGACGGCTGACGCCATGACGCCCCGCCCCGACAGCACGGGCACGGCCCCGATCCCCACCATCTCCCCGCGCAGGAGTTCCGAATGACCGAACACTACCCGCAGAACCTGATCGAGATCCTCGAGGCGATCTGGGGCGCCGGTTTCCTCTCTCCGGGGGGCCCCGAGGAGGTGGCCCGGGTCCTCGGACCGCACGACATCACCGGGGCCTCGGTGCTCGACATCGGCTGCGGCGCGGGGGGCATCGACCTCGCGCTGGTGCAACGCCACGGCGCGGGCTACGTCACCGGCATCGATGTCGAGGACGGGGTGCTGACCCGCGCCCGCGATCTGGTGGCGGCGGCGGGGCTCGGCGGCCGCATCGGCCTCGTCAAGGTCACGCCCGGCCCCCTGCCCTTCCCGCCCGCCAGCTTCGACATCGTGTTCTCCAAGGACTCGATCGTCCACATCCCCGACAAGCACGCGCTGATGGCCGAGGTCGCACGGGTGCTGAAGCCCGGCGGCCGCTTCCTCGCGTCGGACTGGCTGATCGGCCATGACGGCGAACCGTCACCGGCGATGCGGGACTACATGGCGGCGGAGGACCTGGATTTCGGCATGGCCTCCCCGGCCCGCTACCGCGCCGCGGCCGAGGCGGCGGGCCTCGCGGAGGTCGAAACCGTCGATCGCAACCCCTGGTACCGGGAGGTGGCGAAGGCCGAACTCGCGCGGATGCGGGGACCCTGGCGCGCGGCGGTGGACGCCCGTCTCGGCCCCGACTTCGTGGACCGCAACATCGCCATCTGGGCGGCGATGGTGCCGGTTCTGGAGAGCGGCGAGCATTGCCCCACCTTCATCCGGGCGCGCAAACCCGGGTGATGCGGGGCGGCGGCGGCAACCGGGATCAGGTGCCGGCAAGCCGGCTGTCGAGCAGTTCGCCCTCCTGCTCCAGCACCGGGTAGGCGATCATCGCGAAGGAGGTGTTGATCATCTTCAGGGCGCGCAGAAGCTCGAGGTGGATCGCGCTGGTCTCGAGCGACTCGGTCAGGCCCTGCCGCAGGCGCTTGAGGTGGGTGCGTTCGAGAACCTGTTCCAGGTCCCGCACCCGTTCCTTCTGCTCCACCAGTTCGCGGGCCAGCCCGGCATCCTCGGACATCAGCACGGTGATCCCGTGCTGGGCGTTGCGCAGGACGGTATCGTGGAAGTCGGACAGCTCGCGCCAGCCCTCGGCGGAGAAGTTCAGCTTTTCGGCATCCTTTCGGCGGGCGAGGTCGACCAGCTTGCGGACGATCAGGTCGGCGGCGGCTTCGAGACCCACGGCGACGCCGGACAGGTTGAACGCGCGGGTGCCGGTGTCCTCCTCGGGATCGCTGCTCCGGACGCCGGACAGGTAGACCCGCAGGTCCAGCGACATCCGGGCGATCTCGGTCATGTCGGCGCGCAGCCGCTGCGCGACCGGATCGCTGAAGGTCTCGAACAGGCCCATCGACTCGCGCAGCATGACCTCGATCCGGTTGCCCATCTCGACCAGTTCGCGCTGGGCGCAGGCGAAGGCCCGCAGCGGCTGGTTCTGCACGCTGCGGTCGAGGGCGGTGCGCACCGGGGGCGCGGCCTCGTCCCGCGCCGGATCGGGCAGCAGGCGTTCCGCGGCCCAGATCAGCGGGCGGATCAGGGGCAGGCCGATCGCCAGGAGCAGCAGGTTGAAGCCGAGGTGAACGTTCAGCGCCTGCTGCGCCGCGGTGCCCCCCGGAACGAGCTCCGGCGGCACCGCGACGGCGAGGACGACCACCGCCAGCGCCGCGCCGCCGCCGCGCAGGGCGAGATTGGTCCAGACCACGCGCCGGACCGAATGGGTCGCGCGCAGCGTCAGGACGAAGGCGATCAGCCCCCCGCCCAGGTTCGCGCCCAGCACCATGGCGAAGGCGGCTTCGAGCGGCAGCAGCCCTTGCTGGGCGAGCGTCGCGAACAGCAGGACGGCGGCGACGCTCGAATGCACCAGCCAGGCGAAGACCGCCGCAAGCGCGAAGGCGGTGGCCGGGTCCCCCGCCAGATAGACCATCGCCGACCGCGCGCCGCCGCCGCCGGCAAGCGGCGCGCTGGCCTCGCGGATCAGGTCGAGCGACAGGAAGATCAGCGCCAGCCCGATCAGGATGCGGCCGATCTGGCGCAGTCCGCGGCGCGAGCTTCGCAGGAACACCATGACCCCCGCCAGCAGCAGCAGCGGGGTCAGCAGCGCGACGCGGGAATTGAGGATCTGCACCACGATGGCCGAGCCGAGATCCGCGCCGAGGATGATCGCGAGACCGGCGGCGCCGCCGATCGTGCCCGCCGACATGAAGCCCGCCAGGAGCATCGCCACCGCGGTCGAACTCTGCATGAAGATCGCGGCGGCGGCGCCGGTCGCGGCGGCGCTCACGCGGTTCGCCGTCGACCGCCGGAGCCAGCGCCGGAGCTGGGCTCCGAAGGCCCGTTCGAACCCCGTCCGGACAAGCCTGACAGCCCAGATCAGCAGGGCCGCGGCGGCGGCCATGTTGAGCAGGATCATGATCGGCGAGGTCTCCATTGCGTCAGCCCGTCGTCCGCGATTCGAATGTCCTGTGCGGCGCCACGCTCCGCAGGCGGAACGGCGCCCCTGCCGCGACCGTGCCGCGGCAATCTCCAGCATACACCACTTCGCGGGCGCGCTGATTTCCAATCATTCCGCGCATCTAGCCCGCCGCATCCGTCCCGAGGGTCTCGGGCAGGGCGCGCAGCCGGGCCGCCGCCTGCTCGGCGGTCAGGTCGCGCTGGGGCTCCGCCAGCATCTCGTAGCCGACAAGGAACTTGCGCACCGTCGCGGAGCGCAGCAGCGGCGGGTAGAAATGCGCGTGCAACTGCCAGTGCGCGGCGTCCTCCTGCCCCGGCGGCGCGCCGTGCCAGCCCATCGAATAGGGGAATTCGGTCCCGAACAGGTTGTCGTAACGCGCGCAGAGCCGCTTGAGGATGTCGGCCAGCGCCTGCCGCTCCCCGGTGTCGAGGTCGGTCAGCCGGGGCCGGTGGCGGCGCGGCAGAAGCAGCGTCTCGAACGGCCAGACCGCCCAGAACGGCACGACGGCGAGCCAGTCCCCGTTCTCGACGACGACGCGGTCGCCGCGCCTGCGCTCTTCCTCGGCATAGGACAGCAGCAGGTTCTGCCCGGTGTCGGCGAGGTGGGCCGCCTGCGCCCGGTCCTCCTTGCCGACCTCGCTCGGCACGAAGTCCGAGGCCCAGATCTGGCCGTGGGGATGGGGGTTGGAGCAGCCCATCACCGCGCCCTTGTTCTCGAAGATCGCCACCCAGGCGAAGTCGCGCGCGAGGTCCTCGTATTGCGCGACCCAGGTATCGACGACCTTGCGGATGGACTCGACCGGCAGCGCCGGGAGCGTCAGGTCATGGCGCTCCGAGAAGCAGATCACCCGGCAGGCGCCGCGCACCGACTGCGACCGGAACAGCGGCGACGCCGCGTCCGTCTCGGGCGGGGTGTCCGGCAGCAGCGCCGGAAAATCGTTGTCGAAGACAAAGACTCCCCGGTAATCGGGGTTCGTCTCGCCATTGGCCCGGCGGTTGCGGGCGCACAGGTAGCATCCGGCGTCGTGGGCCGGGCGGGCGTCGGCCGCCGGGGCTTCGGACTGGCCCTGCCACGGCCGCCGGCCGCGGTGCGGCGAGACCAGCACCCATTCCCCGCGGAGCGGGTTGAAACGGCGATGCGGATGGTCGTCGTGGTTCATCTTGCGATCTCTTTCCGGCCCGGCGGCGGAACCGCCGCGCGCCCCGTCACGGCAGCGGCGCCGCCAGTTCGGCGACGCGGTGGCCCAGCGTCTCGGACCGCGCGGCGATCATCCGGCCCTGCCGCATCGCCGGGCGGTAGCGCCGGGTGCCGTCCACCGCCGCCCATCCGCCGGCCTCCTCGACGACGAGGATGCCCGCTGCGTGGTCCCAGGGCTTCAGGCCGTAGGAGCGCAGGAAGTCGACGCTGCCGAGGGCCAGCGCGCGGTATTCGTGACAGGAACAGCGGATGTCGCGGACATGCTGCACCGGATCGAAGCGCCGCCGGACGATCTCGCGGGTCCCGGCATCGTAGTCGTCCAGCGTCACGAACCCGCGGGCGCGATCGAGCGGACAGGCGTCCTCGGGCAGCCGGACCGGCGTCACCGCCCCGTCCTTGCGGCGGAACCGGGCCCCCTCGCCGCGCACCGCGACCAACCAATCGTCCAGCACCGGATCGTGCAGCAGGCCGAAGACCGTCTCGCCCCGGTGCAGGACGGCGAGGATCGTGCCGAAGACGGCGAGCCCGGCGACGTAGTTGCCGGTCCCGTCGATCGGGTCGACGATGACGCAGGTCTCGCTCGTGTCGATGGCGTCGAGCAGCCCGGCATCCTCGGCCACGGCTTCCTCGCCGATCACGGCGGCGCCGGGCAGGATGCGGCCCACGCCCTGCCGGATCGCCTCCTCGGCGGCGCGGTCCGCCACGGTGACAAGGTCGTTCGGGCCCGACTTGGTCGCCACGTCGCCGGCCGCGAGGTTGCGGAAGCCGGGCATGATGATCTCCGCGCCGGCCCGCCGCACGACCTCGACGAGATCATCGATGTCCCGCGCCGTCGGGATCATCGCGCAAGCCCCGCGACCCGCTGCGGCGTCACGACATGGCGGCCGCCGGGGCCGATGTCGTGGACGAAGTAGAAATCCTGCAGCGCCGCCGGACGGATCGGCCGGTCGCCGAACGGCACGGCGGCGTCGTAGGGCGCGACCATGCTGCCCGCGACGAAACAGGCGATGTTGCCCTCGGTCGCGGTGTAGGGCCGGTGCACGTGGCCCGACAGGACGATCACCTGCCCGCGCGCCGCGCCCATGATCCCGAGGAACCGGTCGCGGCCCTCCAGCCGGCAGAAGCCGTCGAACTGCGCGAGACCGAGGACCAGCGGCGGGTGATGCATGACCACGACCAGCCGGCTGTCGGTCGCCCGCGCGACCTCGGCTTCGAGGAGCGCCAGCCCGTCGGGGTCGAGCGCCCCCTCCGTCGCGCCCTCGATGCAGGTGTCGAGGCCGAGGAACCGGAGCCCGCCGACCTCGACCACCCGGTTGGTGATGGTCCAGTCCGCAAGGACCGGCGAGGTCCGGCAATGGGCCCGCAACCCCGCCGGCCCGTCGTGATTGCCGGGCACCACGACGACCGGCCGGCCGATCCGGCCGAACATCGCCTCGAAGGCGGCGAAATGCCCGGGCTCGGCCCGCTCGGTCAGGTCGCCGGAGACGACCACGAGGTCGAGCGCGCCGGAAATCGCGGTCAGGTCCGCCGCGACGGCCCGCGCCACCTCGGTCGGATCGGCCGCGCCCTCCATGCCGAGATGGAGGTCCGAGACATGGGCCAGCCTCATCGTCCGGTCCCGGATCGGACGCCGGATGCGGCGGCGGCGGTCACTTGATCCCCGCCCGCATGAAGTTGGCGACGAACTGCCGCTGGAAGATCAGGAAGGCGACGATCAGCGGCGCTGTGGTCATCAGCGTGGCGGCGTTGACCAGCGACCATTCGATGCCGCTCTCGACCGTCGCGAACACGCTCAGGCCCACGGTGACCGGGCGCACCTCGGGCGAGTTGGTGACGATGAGCGGCCAGAGGAAGTTGTTCCAGTGGAAGCTGATCGAGACCAGCCCGTAGGCGAGGTAGACCGGGCGGGCGAGCGGGACGTAGACGGTCCAGAGGATGCGCCAGGCCCCCGCCCCCTCCATCTGCGCCGCCTCGTCCAGCGATTTCGGCACGGTCAGGAAGGTCTGCCGCAGCAGGAAGATCCCGAAGGCCGAGGTGAGGTAGGGCAGCGCGATGCCGATGATGGTGTCGGTCAGGCCGATGGTCGACAGCGTCAGGTAGTTCTCGACGATCAGGATCTCGGGCGAGATCAGAAGCTGGACCATCACCAGGCTGAACAGGAACCCCGCCCAGCGGAACCGGTAGCGGACGAAGGCATAGGCGACGAGCGTGCACAGGATCAGGTTCGCCACCAGCACCGTGACGATCAGGATCACCGTGTTGAGGAAGTAGAGCGCGAAGGGCGCGGCCTGCCAGGCCTCGGTGAAGTTCGACAGCGTCAGCGGCGCGTTCCAGACGAAGTTGGCCGAGTATTTCTCGGGATGGAACGCGGTCCAGACCGAGTAGAGGAACGGCAGGCCCCAGATCGCGGCAAGCACGAAGGCGACGGTCGCGAAGGCGATCCTGTTCAATCCGGAGGTCATTGGTAATGCGCCTTTCGGTCGAGGATCCAGAACTGGAACGCCGCGAGGATCCCGAGGATCACCACCATCAGCACGGTCAGCGTCGCGCCGTAGGCGAAGTCGCGGAAGCCGAAGGTGACCTCGTAGATGTAGTAGAGCAGCAGCGAGCTGGAGTTGCTCGGGCCGCCCCGGGTCATCACCACGATGTGGTCGACCAGCCGGAAGGCGTTGATCAGGGCGTTGACGGCGACGAAGATCGTCGTCGGCCGCAGGAGCGGCAGCACCACGTCAAGGAAGATCCGCACCGACCCCGCGCCCTCGAGCCGGGCGGCGTCCTTGAGGTTGGTGGGGATGGACTGGAGCGCGGCGAGGTAGAAGATCATGAACAGCCCGGCCTCCTTCCAGACCGCCACGACCATCATCGAGACCAGCGAGGTTTCGGTGCTGCCGAGGAAGTTCACCGAGGGCAGGCCGACGGCGTTCAGGATCTGCGAGGCGAGCCCGATCCCCGGGGCGTAGAAGAACAGCCAGATATTGGCCACCGCCACCATCGGCAGCATGGTCGGCAGGAAGAAGGACAGCCGCATCAGCCCGGTCGCCGGCAGCTTGGAATTGACCAGAAGCGCCATGCCGATCGCCAGCCCGATGGCGAGGGGAACCGTGCCGATGGCGTAGATGAAGCTGTTGGTGAGGACCTGCATCAGCTTGTCGTCCTCGAGAAGCGTCTCGTAGTTGCTGATGCCGACGAACCGGGACGGGCGGATCGAGCTGCCGTTGTTCCAGAAGGAGTTCAGCAGCGCCTTCAAGGCCGGGTAGTGGGTGAACGCCACCAGCAGCGAGCAGGGCACGACAAGCAGGATGAACCCCATCCCGTATGACAAGCGCATGTTCATGACTCAGCTCACCGGTCTGTCGTGGCGTGAAGGCCTGCGCGCCACGGAGGGCATGGCGCGCAGGTCGCGGTCGGGGCTCAGCGGTATTCGCCGAGCACCTCGTCCGCCTTTTCCTGGGCTTCGGCCAGCGCGGTCGCCGGGTCCGCCTGTCCGGTGACGACGCCCTCGATCGCATCGACGAGGAACTGCGTCACCCGGGCCCGCTGGAACGTCGCGAACTCGCGATAGGCGTGGGGCATCTGCTCCAGCGCGACGAGCGCCTGCGGCAGTTCGGCGGCATAGGTCTGCATCTCGGGGGTTTCCCAGGCCGCCGCGCTCGGCGCGACATAGCCCGTCGCCATGCTCCAGATCGCCTGGTTTTCCGGCGTGGTCATGAACCGGACGAAATCGAGGGCGGCGTCGCGCTCTTCGTCGGTGATGCCCTTGAAGATGTAGAAGTTGCCGCCGCCGACCGGCGCGCCGGGGCCGTCACCGCCGGGCAGGAAGCCGACGCCCCAGTCGAACTCGGCGTTCTCGTTGATGAAGGCGAGGTTGCCGGTGGAAGTCCAGATCGACGCCGCCTGGCCTTCGAGGAAGGCCTTCGGGGTGTCGCCCCAGGTGATGCCGCCCGGCGCCATCACCTCCTCCTCGGCGAGACGCAGCATGAACTCGAGCGAGGCGCGCGCCGCCTCGGTGTCAAAGCGGGCCTCGGTGCCGGTGTCGGTGGACAGCACATCGCCCTTCGACTTGACCAGGCCGCCGAACAGCCAGGCCCCGGCCAGCCCGAGGTTCGGGATCCGGGTGCCCCACTGGACGACGTTGCCGTTCGCGTCCTTGACGGTGAGCTGCCGGCCCATCTCGACCATCTCGTCCCAGGTCGCGGGCGTGACCTCGGGGTCGAGCCCGGCGGCGCGCCAGGCGTCCTTGTTGTAGTAGAACACCGGGGTCGAACGCTGGAACGGGATCGAGTAGGTCTTGCCGTCGTAGCGGGTGTCGACCATGAAGCCTTCGTAGAAGCTGTCGATCCAGGCCTGGTCCTCGGGCGAGGTGGCGATGTCCGAGATCGCCTGGATCACGTCCTCCTCGATCAGCGTGAAGATGTCGATCGCCAGCAGCACCGCGACCTGCGGCGGGTCGCCCGCCTGCGCGGCGGTCAGCGCCTTGGTCGTGGTTTCCTCGTAGTTGCCGGCATAGACCGCCTTCACCGTGTGCTGCGGGTTCTGCGCGGCCCAGGCGTTGGTCAGCTGCTCGATCGTCGCCACGGCGGGCGCGTTCACGCCGACCGGGAAATAGAACTCGAGATCGGCCGCCTTGACCGCCGGGGCGACGCAGGCCAGCGCCGTCCCGAGGGCCAGCGACAGGGCCGCTTTCCGTTCGGTTTTCATGTTTTCTCCTCCTCGTTGACGCCGGATCCGGCGGATTGTTCGTGCGCGATCACAGGGTGAAATCGATGCGGGCCCCGGTCGACTTCGAGAACAGGTGGGTGGCCGGACCGCTCCAGCCGGCGGTCAGTTCGGCGCCTTCCTCGGGCGCCGTTTCGCCGGCATGGGCGACCACGAAACGGGCTCCGGAGGCGGTCACCAGGTGGACCAGGAACACCTTGCCCTCGTATTCGATGCTTTCGACCCGGGCAGCGACCGAGAAGTCGGCGCCCTCGGCGCCGAGGGTCAGGCTTTCGGGCCGCACGCCGAACAGCACGTCGCCGGCCGCCGCGTTCCCCGCCGGCGCGAGGGTCGCGGGCGCCTGGACATCCTGCGCGGCCAGCAGGTTCATCGGCGGCGTGCCGATGAAGCCGGCGGCGAAGGTGTTGGCCGGACGGTCATACAGTTCCTGCGGCGTGCCGACCTGGCTGACATCGCCCGCGTTCATCAGCACCACCTTGTCCGACATGGACAGGGCCTCGCTCTGGTCGTGGGTGACGTAGACGACGGTGATCCCCAGCTTCTTGTTCAGCGACCGGATCTCGCTGCGGATCTCGACGCGCAGCTTGGCGTCGAGGTTCGACAGCGGCTCGTCCATCAGCACCAGCGGCCGGTCCGACACCAGCACCCGGGCCAGCGCCACGCGCTGCTGCTGGCCGCCCGAGAGCTGCGCCGGCTTGCGGTCGAGCAGCTTGCCCAGCGCCATCAGGTCGGCGACCCGGGCGATGGCCTTTTCCTTCTCCGGCTTCGGCACCTTCCGGACCGTCAGCCCGTACGAGATGTTCTCGGCGATCGTCATGTGCGGGAACAGCGCGTAGTTCTGGAACACCATGCCGATGTTGCGGTCCGCCGCCGATACCCGGGCGACATCCTTGCCGCCGATCAGGATCTGCCCGCCGCTGACCTCGTCCAGCCCGGACACGAGACGCAGGATCGTGCTCTTGCCGCAGCCGGAGGGGCCGAGAAGGGTCAGGAACCCGCCCGGCTCGATCGAGAAGTTGACGTTTCGCAGCACCTCGACGGCGCCCCAGTTCTTGCGGAGGTCCGCCACCTCCAGGGACACGCCCGCCGCGCTCATGCCAGCACCAGCGAGATGTTGGAGGCCTCGAGCCGCTGCCGGCTGTCCGCGTCGATGCCGTCGTCGGTGACGATGCAGTCGATGTCATCGAACGACGCGGTGCGGATGAAGCCCCCCGCCTCGAGCTTGTCGTGGTGCGCCACCACCATGTTGCGCCGCGACGCCGCCACCACCTCGACCTGGACCTGGCTGTAGCGTTCGTCGCTGATCGAGATCGACCGGTGGTCGAGGTCGATGGAGGAACAGCACAGGAAGGAGATGTCGAAGGACAGGGTGCGGATCGCCGAGATCGCGAGATGGCCGCCGAAGGAATCGTTCACGTCGATATAGGCTCCGCCGATGAGGTAGAAATCCCGGATCCCCTGGTCGCGCAGCCGCGACGCGATCCGCAGGCAGGTGGTCACATAACGGCAGCCCGGCTTGCGGCCGGCGTTCTCGGCCACCGCGAGCGCGGTGGTGCCGGCGTCCAGAAAGACGGTCTCGTCACCGCCGAGGAGGTCGATGGCGGCGCGCCCGATCCGACGCTTCTCCTCGGAATTGAGCAGCATCCGCTCGTCGTTCGGCAGGTCGACGAAGGCGCTGGCGTTGTTCAGGACGCCGCCGTGGGTGCGGGTGACCGCGCCGGTTTCGCCCAGCTCCCGGAGGTCCCGGCGGATCGTCGCTTCCGAGACGCCCAGTTCCCGCGACAGCTCGACCACCGCGACCGAGCCGCGGCCCTCGACAAGGTCCACGATCTTGCGGCGGCGCGCGGCGCCCAGACGGAAATTATCCGTCACTGCGCGATTTTGCTTTTGTTGAAGTCAGCCGCCATGATCTCCCCCCAATATCGATCACAAAAATGCATAAACGATCAAAACCGGTCGGTCAAGCGTCATGCGGGGCCGCGGCGCGGGGGCCGGCGCAGCCGCAACCGTGGCCCGGTCAGCGGGGCGGCCCGGCCGTTGGGTAGGGTGCTTGAGTCGAGTGCCGCGAGCCCGGAGCGCCGCGCTGCCGGGCCGGGGGTCAGGCCACCCGGTCGCCCGGCGCGCGTCCGGCGAAGAAGGCGTCGAGGTTGTCGAGCGCCCGGAACCCCATCGCGTCGCGGGTGCGCACCGTGGCGCTGCCGGCATGGGGCATCATGACGATGTTGTCGTGGGCCGCGAAGGCCGGGTTGCCGCCCGGCTCGGTCCGGAAGCAGTCGATCCCGGCCCCGGCGAGGTGTCCCGAGCGGATCGCCTCCAGCAGCGCAGCCTCGTCCACCAGCGACCCGCGCGCGGCGTTCACCAGCACGCTGCCGGCGGGCATCCGGGCCAGCCTCTCGGCGTTCATCAGGCCCTCGGTCTCGGGCGTCGCGGGACAGTTCAGCGACAGGAAATCCGCCACCGCCAGCAGGCTGTCGAGGCTGTCGTGGAAGGTCGCCCCGGCTTCCTGTTCGGGCGGCAGGCGGCGGCGGTTGTGGTAGTGGATCTCCATGTCGAAGCCGCGCGCCTTGCGGGCCAGGCTGCGGCCCACCCCGCCCATGCCGACGATCCCCAGCCGGGCGCCGGTCACCTGCTTGCCGACCATGAAGGCCGGGGACCACGAATCCCAGGCCCCGGTTCGCACGATCCGGTCGCCTTTCACGGCGTGCCGCGCCGCCCCGAGCATCAGCATGAAGGCCAGTTCCGCCGTCGCGTCGGTCAGCACGTCGGGCGTGTTGGTCACCACGATGCCGCGCGCCGCCAGCGCCGCGAGATCGCAATGGTCGGTGCCGACCGAATGGTTGGCGACGATCTTCAGGCGCGGGTCGAGCCGGGCCACGACCTCGGCGCTGAAATGCTCCGAATGGCAGGGGATCATCGCGTCGACGCGGGCGCTCATCGCGACGATCTCGTCGGCGGTGCCAGGGGTGTCGGCGTCCTTCAGGATCACCTCGTAATCGCGCGCGGCCCGCGCCAGCGTGGCCTCCGACAGCCGGCGGGGGATCCAGACCACGGGGCGGGTCATGTCACTCGCCGGGCTTCTTGCCGTTCGAGGTCAGCAGGTCGTAGGCGACGAGCCCCGCGGTCAGCAGGATCACCGCCACGAGGTCGGGACTCGGCACCTCGAAGGCGAGGATGGCGAGGAAGCCGCCGAGAATCAGGAAGGCGAAGAGCGCGAGAAGCCGGTTCATGGCAGGTCCTTTCGGTCCGAAGCGGGATGGCGCGGGGCGACGGTCATGCCGCCGCCCAGTCGTTCAGCCAGCGGGCGGTGCGCAGCAGCCGGGCGTCGTTGCCGCGCGGGCCGACAAGCTGGGCCCCCATCGGCAGGCCGTTGGAGGCGGTCAGCAGCGGCAGGGTGACGGCGGGGGTGCCGCAAAAGGTCCAGAGCCCGTTGAAGATGGCGTTGCCGGTGGAGCCCAGGCCCTCGGGCGCCGGTCCCGGCGCCGCCGGGCAGAGGATCGCGTCGCAGCGCTCGAAGATCTCGTCGAGCCCGGACCCCAGCACCCGCTTCCAGTCCAGCGCGGCCAGGTAGTCGCGCGCCAGCGTCGCGTTGCCTTCCTCCAGCGCGGCCCGGGTCTCGGGGCCGAGCTGGTCGCGGCCGTCGCGCCAGTAGCGGTAGTAGTAGCGGGCCATCTCGGCGAAGTTGACGACCTGCCGTTCGCGGGCGGCCTGGTCGAAGACCGACGGCAGCTCGACCTCGAAGACCTGTTCGCCAAGCGCCTCGGCCAGTTCCGCGAAGGCGTCCTTCGTGTCGGCGTCGGCGTCGTCCCAGCCGGGCAGCTTCACGAAGGCGAAGACCGGCTTCAGCGGCGGTTCGGACGCGGCGGTCTCGGACAGCCGGGGATGCGGGCGCGGCGCGGTGGCGGGGTCGCCCTCGTCGTGGCCGAACAGGACCTCGGCCAGCATGGCGGCGCCCATCGGGTCGGCGGCGAACACGCCGATCGTGTCGAGGCTGGGCGACTGCATCAGCACGCCGCGCCGCGGGATCGCGCCGAAGCTGGGCTTGAACCCGGTGACGCCGCAGAACGCCGCCGGGCGGATCACCGATCCGCCGGTCTGGGTGCCCACTGCCAGCGGCACCATCCCGTCGGCCACCGCCGCCGCCGAGCCCGAGGACGACCCGCCCGGGGTATGCGCCGGGTTGTGCGGGTTGCGGGTCTTGCCGGGGTGCAGGAAGGCCAGTTCGGTGGTCACCGTCTTGCCGAGGATGACCGCCCCCGCGGCCCTGAGCCGCTCGGCGACGAAGCTGTCGCGCAGCGGCACGTTGCCGGCGTCGAGGGCGCAGCCGTTGCCGGTGGGCATCCGGGTCACGTCGATGATGTCCTTCAGCCCGACCGGCAGCCCGTGCAGCGGACCGATCGGCCGGCCGGTGAC
>JBFKOW010000012.1:0-34572 GCA_041628615.1 Paracoccaceae bacterium
CCCCCCCCCCCCCCCCCCCCCCCCCCGCAGCCGCCAGAAGCCGCCCGGAGCCACCCGGAGCCGGTCTCCACGGAGGACGGGCAGCATCACCGCGCCAGCCGCGGCCGAAGGCCCGCCGCCATCCCGATCACCCGCGTCCGGAACGAGCCTGTGAGGTGGGTCTCGACCCACCGGCCCTCCGCCCCGGGGCTCAGCCCCGCCGGGACCGGATCACCGCCACGCCCATCACCAGGAGACCCGCAGCCATGCCGATCACGGCGGCGAGGTAGCTCGCCCCGTGCAGCAGCGCCGCCCGGCGGAACCCCTCGGGATCCGCCGCCGCCGCCGGCACCGGCACCCGGTCGGCCATTTCGGGCGACAGCGGCAGGCCGAGGCTCATCATCCCGAACCCCGCGGTGGTCCCGATCACCAGCACCACGGCGACGAGGAAGGCCCGGATCATCGCCCGTTCCGGCCCCCGGATCAGCAGCGCCAGCAGCGCCAGCGGCAGGCCGATCACCAGCCCCATCCACCAGCTGGCGGCCACCCCGACCTGGGCCGCGCCGAGCCGCGGCGACACGGTGTCGGCGATCCCGAACTGGGCGAATTTCAGGTGGTGGAAATAGTCCGGCCCCACCGTGTAGCTGACCTGGTTGTGCAGCGCGCCGTAGACCGCGGCCAGCAGGCACGCGATCACCACCATCAACAGGAAGATCGACAACCGGCCCATCGCTCAGACCATCGACGGCACGACGAGATCGGGCGGCCGGTGCCCGTCGTCGAAGGTCTTGATGTTGATGATCACCTTCTCGCCCATCTCGATCCGGCCCTCGCGGGTGGCCGAACCCATGTGCGGCAAGAGCACCACGTTGGGCAGCGCCCGCAGCCGCGGGTTGATCTCGGCGCCGCGTTCGAACACGTCGAGCCCGGCCCCCGCGATCTCGCCCGCGCGCAGCATCCGGGTCAGGGCGTTCTCGTCCACCACCTCGCCGCGCGAGGTGTTCACGATCACCGCCGAGGGCTTCATCAGCTTGAGCCGCCGGGCGTTCATCAGGTGGAACGTCGAGGGCGTGTGCGGGCAGTTGATCGACAGGATGTCCATCCGCGCGACCATCTGGTCCAGGCTTTCCCAGTAGGTCGCCTCGAGCGCCTCCTCGATCTCGGGGCGCAGCCGGCGGCGGTTGTGGTAATGCACCTGCATCCCGAAGGCCGCCGCCCGCCGGGCAACCGCCTGCCCGATCCGGCCCATGCCGAGAATCCCGAGCCGCCGCCCGGCGATCCGCCCGCCGAGCATCGCGGTGGGGGCCCAGCCGGTCCAGTCGCCCGACTGCATCAGCGCCAGCCCCTCGGGGATCCGCCGGGTCACCGCGAGGATCAGCGCCAGCGTCATGTCGGCGGTGTCCTCGGTCACCACGCCGGGGGTGTTGGACACGAGGATCCCGCGCTGCCGGGCGCTGGCCACGTCGATGTGGTCGATCCCGGCGCCGTAGCTTGCGATCAGCTTCAGCCGGTCGCCGGCCTGCGCCAGCATCGCCGCGTCGATCCGGTCGGTGACGCAGGGCACGAGCACGTCGGCCGCCGCCATCGCCGCCACCAGCGCGTCGCGGTCGAGCGGGGTGTCGTCGTCGCGCAACGTCGCGTGGAACAGTTCGCGCAGCCGGGTCTCGACCGGTTCGGGCAACCGTCGCGTGACAACAACACTCAACCGCTTGCCACCCATGTCGCTCGCTCCCTCGCTTCCCAGCGCGCCGCTTTGGTGGCAGTTTGACCAGAGACCGCCGGCGACCACAAGAACAAGGCCGGCGCGGTCGGGCAGAGGCAGAGGCAGAGCAGGGTCTGGAACATGGGCGTTTCCCGCGCGGGTCTCGGGGCGGTCGCGGCGGCGGTGCTGGCGCTTTGCGCCCCGGTCATGGCCCCGGCGCAGAGCGCGCAGCCGCCGCTGAGCCTCGGCCCCGAAACCAACCTGCCGCTGCCGCGCTACGTGTCGTTGAAGGCCGCCGAGGGCAATGTCCGGCGCGGACCGTCGCTGTCGCACCGGATCGACTGGGTCTTCGTCCGCCGCAACATGCCGCTGCGGGTCACCGCCGAATACGGTCACTGGCGCCGGGTGGTTGACCGGGACGGCCAGGGCGGCTGGGTTCACTACTCGCTCCTGTCGGGGGTCCGCACCGTTATCATCGACGCGCGGACCGTGCTTCTGGCCCGGCCCGACCCCGCCGCCCCCGAGAACGCCGTGCTCGAACCCGGCGTCATCGCCCGGATCGACGAATGCACCGCGGACTGGTGCCGGCTGGTGGCCGGCGGCTACCGCGGCTGGGCGCCGAAGGGGAGCTACTGGGGCGTGGCCGCCGCCGAAGTGGTGGACTAGGCGCCGCCCGCGCCCCGGTGTCGCAAACCGTGCCTCATGCGGCGTTGCGGCAACGGCAGGCCGGGCCGTCCCGTGGGAGGCCGGGGCCGACCCGTCCCGCCCGCCGAAAGGCCGCCGCCATGCTCAACGTCCTGTCCGGTGTCTGGGCCCTGCTGGTCGGCATCGTGCTGATCATGCTGGGCAACGGCATGCACTTCACCCTGATCGGCCTGCGCGGCGGCATCGAGGGATTCTCGGCCGCGGAACTGGCCGTCGTCACCTCGGGGTATTTCGCCGGCTTCCTGTCGGGAGCCCGGCTCACCCCGCTGCTGATCCAGCGGGTCGGCCACGTCCGGGTCTTCGCGGCGCTGGGCAGCTTCATGTCGGCGGGGCTGATCGCCTTCACCCTGCTGGCCGAGCCCTGGGCCTGGACGGTGCTGCGGGTCCTGATCGGCTTCTGTATGTCGGGGATCTACGTCGCCGCCGAAAACTGGCTGAACAACGCCACCCCGAACGAAAGCCGGGGCAAGGTGCTGTCGGCCTACATGATCGCCCAGACCCTCGGCATCATCGGCGCGCAGGGCCTGCTCACCCTGGGCGACGCGGCCACCTCGGCGCTGTTCATCGGCGCCTCGATCCTCGTCTCGATCTCCTTCGCGCCGATCCTGTTGTCGGTCACCCCGGCCCCGGCGGTCGAGGTGGCGCGGCCGATGTCGCTCGGGGCACTGTTCGCGGGCTCGCCGCTGGGCACGGTGGGGATCTTCCTGCTGGGTGGCATCTACGCCACCCAGTCGGGCATGGGCGCGGTGTTCGGCAGCGAGATCGGCCTGAGCGCGAACCAGATCGCGCTGTTCGTGGCGATGCTGTTCGCCGGGGCACTGGTGCTGCAGTTCCCGATCGGCTGGCTGTCGGACCGGCTCGACCGGCGGCAGGTGATCTGCGGCACCGCGGCGATGGGGGCGGTGGCCTGCGGGCTGGGCTGGCTGTCGGGCGCGGGCGGCGCGGACCCGGCGGGCGGCGGGCTCTGGCCGCTGATGGGCGCGGCCTTCCTGGCCGGCGGCATGACCACGCCGCTCTATGCCCTGCTGCTCGCCTACACCAACGACTACCTGCCCGCCGAGGACATGGCCGCCGCCTCGGGTGGGCTCGTGTTCACTTTCGGGCTGGGCGCGATCCTCGGGCCGCTGATCGCCGGCTGGGCGATGCAGGGCGTCGGGCCCTACGCCTTCTGGCTGGTCCTAGGGGCGACCTTCACGGCGATGGCGGTCTATGCTGCCTACCGGATGACCCGGCGCGCGACGATCCCGGCAGACGAGACCGAGACCTATCTCGGCGTGCTGCCCACCGCCTCGGTCGTGGCGGTCGAGGCGGCGGGGACCTGGGCCGCGGAACAGGCCGAGGCCGAGGCGGCGTCGGCCCGCTAGCCGCCCCGGCGGCGCGCCTCAGGCGGCGCTGTCGAGCCCGCGTCCGCGCAGCAGCGCCGACACCTCGGGCATCTTGCCCCGGAAGCGGGTGTAGAGGTCGTCCGCCTCGGCCGAGCCGCCGGCGCTCAGGATATGGGTCTCGAGCCGCCGCGCCACCTCGGGATCGAAGGCGTCGCCCGCCTCCTCGAAGGCGGCGAAGGCGTCGGCATCCATCACTTCGGACCACATGTAGCTGTAATAGCCCGCCGAATAGCCGTCCCCGGCGAAGACATGGGCGAAATGCGGCGTCGCGTGGCGCATCGCGATGGCCCGCGGCATCCCGATCGCGTCCAGCACCTCGGCCTGACGCTGCATCGGGTCGGCGGGCGGGTCGCCCTCGTGAAAGGCGAGATCGACCAGCGCCGAGGCGACGTATTCCACCGTCTGGAACCCCATGTCGTAGGTCGCCGCGCCCAGCAGCCGGTCGCGCAGCGCGGCGGGCAGCGGGTCGCCGGTCTCGGCATGGGTCGCGAAACGGTCGAGCACCTCGGGCACTTCCAGCCAGTGCTCGAACAGCTGCGAGGGGAGCTCGACGAAGTCCCGCGCCACCGAGGTCCCGGCGATCATCCCGTAATCCACGTCCGACAGCATCTGGTGCAGCGCGTGGCCGAATTCGTGGAACAGGGTGCGGGCGTCGTCCCAGCTCAGCAGCGCGGGGTCGTCCTTGGCGAAGTTGCAGACGTTCAGCACCACCGGCGCCTCGGGCTCGGGGAACCGCTTCTGCATCCGCAGCGCCGAGCACCAGGCCCCGGACCGTTTCGAGCCGCGGGCGAAGTAGTCGCCGATGAATACCGCCACGTGGGCGCCGTTCCGGGTCACCTCCCAGGCGCGGGCGTCGGGGTGGTGCAGCGGCACGTCCACCGGCGCGAATTCCAGCCCGAACAGGCGGTTGGCGCAGTCGAAGGCGGCCTCGATCATGGCCTCGAGCCGGAAATACGGCTTCAGTTCGCCCTCGTCGAGATCGTGCAGCGCCCGCCGCCGCTTCTCGGAATAGTAGTGCCAGTCCCAGGGTTCGAGCGGCCCGGCGATGCCGTCGGCGTGCAGCATCTTCTCGAGTTCGGCGGCGTCGGCCAGCGCCCGCGCCCGCGCCGGGGTCCAGACCGCCATCAGCAGGTCGCGCACCGCGTCCGGCGTGCCCGCCATCTCGGTCTCGAGCTTGTAGGCGGCGAAATCGGGGTGGCCGAGCAGCGCCGCGCGTTCCTTGCGCAGGGCGAGGATCTCGGCGGCGATAGCGCGGTTGTCGGTCTCGCCGCCGCCGGCGCCCCGCGCGGTCCAGGCCCGCCAGGCGGCCTCGCGCTGGTCGCGCCGGGGGCTGAACTGCAGGAACGGCACCACCAGCGACCGGCTCAGCGTGATGACCGGCCCCGCCGCGCCCCGCTCGGCCCCCGCCGCCCGCGCGGCGCGGGCGAGGAAACCGGGCAGCGCGTCGAGATCCGCCTCGGCCAGCGGCATCTGCCAGCCCCGTTCGTCGGCCAGCAGGTTCTGGGTGAAACTGGTGCCGAGGGTGGCCAACCGCCCCTTGATCGTCTTCATCCGCGCGGCCGCGTCGCCGTCGAGCGCCGCCCCGGCCCGGACGAAGCCGCGATGCACGAGGTAGAGCACCCGGCGCTGTTGGTCGTCGAGGTCGAGCCCGTCGCGGGCCGCCCAAACCGCCGCGATCCGGTCGAACAGCGCCCGGTTGGCGTAGGTCTCGGCGGAATGGGCCGCGACGCGGGGGGCGAAGTCCCGTTGCAGCGCCTCGCGGGCGGGGTTGCTGTCGGTCCCGGCCAGCGTCCAGAACACCGACAGCACCCGGTCGAGCGCCCGGCCCGACCGCAACAGCGCCCCGACCGTGTTGTCGAAATCCGGTTCGGCAGGGTCGGCGGCGATGGTGTTCACCTCGGCGCGGTCCTCGGCCAGCGCGGCATCGAGCGCGGCGGCGAAGTCGTCGTCGCCGATCCGGTCGAAGGGCGGCAGGCCGAAGGGCGTGTCCCAGTCGGAGAGCAGCGGGTTGGTCATCGTCGGGTCTCCTGTGGCGGTTCCGGGTCAGGCGCCGGGGACGGCGCCGCAGACCGGGCAGTCGGGGCGGCGGGTCAGTGCGATCACGCGGGTTTCGGCGTGCAGCGCGTCGTGGATCAGCATCCGGCCGCGCAGCGGGTCGCCCGCGCCGGTGATCAGCTTGATCGCCTCGGCGGCCATCATCGATCCGACGATGCCGGGCAGCGCCCCGACCACCCCGGCCTCGGCGCAGGAGGGCGCGATGCCGTCGGCGGGCCGTTCGGGGAAGATGCAGGCGTAGCAGGGCGCGCCGGAGGCCGGGTCGAAGACCGACACCTGCCCCTCCCACTGGCCGATCGCCCCCGAGACCAGCGGCACCCCGGCCCCGGCGCAGACGGCATTGACCAGCCGACGGGTTTCCCAGGTGTCGGTGCCGTCGAGCACGAGGTCGTATTCGGCGACGAGGTCGGCGGCGATGGTCTCGTCCAGCCGGCGCTGGTAGGGCCGGATCTCGATGAAGGGGTTGAGGGCGCGGAGGTTCTCCTGCGCCGCCTGCACCTTGGGCAGGCCGATCTGGGCGTCGCGGAACAGCACCTGCCGCTGCAGGTTGTCGCCCGACACGGTGTCGTCGTCGATCACCCCGATCCGGCCCACGCCGGCCCCGGCGAGGTAGAGCAGCGCCGGCGCGCCGAGCCCGCCTGCGCCCACCACCAGCACCCGCGCCCGCTTCAGCGCCGCCTGCCCCGGTCCGCCGATCTCGCGCAGGACGATGTGGCGGGCATAGCGGGTGAGTTCGGCCTCGGAGAACCCGCTCCGGGGGGCGTCGGCGGCCGGGGCGCGGCTGGCCTCGACCGCACGGGCCTTCGCCGCGACCCGGCGGAACACCGCGCGGTAGGCCCAGACCACGGCGGCGGCCCCGAGGATCAGCAGCCAGAGCTGCGGCGATCCGCCGGTCGCCTCGCGCAGCGGGTGCCCGGCGGGCAGCACCACCTGCACAGCGATCACCGCCACCAGCAGCAGCCCGATCATCGTCAAGCGGGCCTGGTGCGGGGCCCGCATCGCGGCGCCGATCCCCCAGAGCGCCGCGGCCATGGCGAAAACGACGGTCACGCGCCGGTCGACCCGAAGCCGCCCGCCCCGCGGTCGGTGCCGTCGAGCGCCGCCAGCGCGAAGTCGGCCCGCGCCACCGGGGCGACGACAAGCTGCGCGATCCGCATCCCGTGGGCGATCTCGAAGGCCGCCGCGCCGCCGTTCTGCACGATCACCCCCAGCGGGCCGCGGTAGTCGCTGTCGATGGTGCCGGGGCTGTTGGGCAGGGTGATCCCGTGGTTGAGCGCCAGCCCCGAGCGTGGCCGCACCTGCGCCTCCCAGCCCGGCGGGATGGCCAGCCGCAGCCCGGTGGGCACCAGCGCGATCTCGCCCGGTTGCAGCACCAGCGCTCCGCGGTCCGGCAGGTTGGCGCGCAGGTCGGCCCCCGCCGCGCCGGCGGTCTGGTAGGCAGGCAGGCCAAGGGCGGTGTCCGCCCCCGCGACCCAGGCGACGCCGACCGTCGGCGCCGCGCCCGTCCGTGCCGCCGTATCGGTCACGACAGCGCCGCGGCCACCCGCGCGGCCAGCTTGCGGGCGACGGCGTCCTTGTCCATGCGCGGCCACTCCTCGGCCCCCTCGGCGGTGATCAGGACCACCGCGTTCTCGGTCCCGCCCATGATCCCGGTGCCGGGCGACACGTCGTTGGCGAGGATCCAGTCGCAGCCCTTGCGCGCCCGCTTGGCGGTGGCGTGGGCGACCACGTCGTCGGTCTCGGCGGCGAAGCCGATCACCAGGCCGGGCCGCCCCTCGGTCCGGCGGCTGACCTCGGCGAGGATGTCGGGGTTCTCGGCCAGGTCCAGCCGGGGCGGGCCGTCGCCGGATTTCTTGATCTTGCGGTCGCTCTCGGCGCCGACCCGCCAGTCGGCCACGGCGGCGGCGAAGATCGCCGCGTCGGCGGGCAGTGCGGCGAGGACCGCGGCATGCATCTCGCGGGCGGTCTCGACCGGGACCACGGCCACGCCGGGCGGCGGCGGCACCGCCGCCGGACCGGTGACGAAGGTGACCGCCGCGCCGAGGTCGCGCAAGGCGGCGGCGATCGCCGCGCCCTGCGCGCCGGAGGACCGGTTGGCGATGTAACGCACCGGGTCGATCGGTTCGTGGGTCGGCCCGGAGGTGACCAGCACCCGCCGCCCGGCGAGCGGCCCGCCGCCCAGCGCCGCCTCGGCGGCGGCGACGATCTCGGGCACCTCGGCCATCCGGCCCGGCCCGTATTCGCCGCAGGCCATGTCGCCCTCGTTCGGCCCCACGGTGAGGATGCCGTCCGCCTGCAGCGTGGCGAGGTTGCGCCGGGTCGCCGGGTGCTGCCACATCCGCACGTTCATCGCCGGGGCGATCAGCACCCGCTTGTCGGTGGCCATCAGCAGGGTCGAGGCGAGGTCGTCGGCATGTCCGCCCGCCATCTTGGCCATCAGGTCGGCGGTGGCGGGGGCGACGACCACCAGATCGGCGGCGCGGCTGAGTTCGATATGGCCCATCTCGGCCTCGTCGGTGAGGTCGAAGAGGTCCTGGAACACCTTCCGCCCGGCCAGCGCCGAGACCGACAGCGGGGTCACGAATTCGGCCCCGCCCCGGGTCAGCACCGGGGTCACCGAGGCGCCGCGGTCGCGCAGCCGCCGGATCAGCTCCAGCGCCTTGTAGGCCGCGATACCGCCGCCGATGATCAGCAGAATGCGCTTGTCCGCGAGCATGGAACCCTCCGCCTGCGGACCCTGTCTAGCCGGGGCCGGGACGGCGCACAACGCCGCGCCCCGGCCCGAACCGGTCAGAGCAGGAAGTTGTGAACTTCCTTGGACTGCGCCTCGAGGCTCTTGCGCATCTTGCCGAAGGCCGCGGCCTCGAGCTGGCGCACCCGCTCCTTGGACAGGCCGAGCTCGTTGCCGAGGCTTTCGAGCGTCCGGGGCTCCTCACGCAGCTTGCGCTCGCGGACGATGAAGCGCTCGCGCTCGTTCAGCGCGGCCAGCGCGGTCACCAGCCACTGGCGCAGGGTCTCGGCGTCGTGCGAATTGGCGACCCGCTCGGCGGCCTGTTCGCCGTCATCCTCGAGCGCATCGATCCACTCGCGGCCGTCCTCGTCGGTGGACTGGGTGGCGTTGAGCGAGAAGTCCGAGCCCGACAGACGGCCTTCCATCATCTCCACGTCGGCCAGCGGCACGCCGACCTCGGTGGCGATCATCTCGCGCATCTTCTGCTTGTCGAGCACCTCGCCCGCCGCCGCCGCCTCGCGTTCGAGACGGGCCTGCACACGGCGCATGTTGAAGAACAGCGATTTCTGCGAGGAGGTGGACCCGGTGCGCACCATCGACCAGTTGCGCATCACGTAATCCTGGATCGACGCCTTGATCCACCACACCGCGTAGGTCGAGAAGCGCACGCCGCGGTCGGGGTCGAACTTGTCGGCGGCCTTCATCAGGCCGAGGCTTGCCTCCTGGATCAGGTCGTTCATCGGCGCGCCGTAGCGCTTGAACTTCGCCGCCATCGAGATCGCGAGCCGCATGTAGGCGGTGATCAGCCGGTGCAGCGCCTTCTCGTCCCGGTGGTCGCGCCAGGCGTAGGCCAGTTGAAGCTCGGTTTCCGCGTCCAGAAGCTCGGCCTTCATGGCGCGGCGCGGCAGGGACATCTCCGAAGTTGCGTCTAGGGCCATTGTCTTTCCCCCTGGCAAGGATTGTTGTGCTTTTCCGCTGCTTTTGGTTCGTTTACGCAACGTATCGCGAACCGGATCACAAGATGACGCACAGATGCCCTTGCCCCTGCGCACACTCGTCCTAGGCGGCGCCAGTTCCGGGAAGTCGGTTTTCGCCGAGGACCTCGTGCTGTCGGCGGCCCGGTCCGCGGTCTATGTCGCCACCGCCGAGGTGCGCGACGCCGAGATGGCCGCGAAGGTCGCGCGCCACGCCGCGCGGCGGGGCGACGGCTGGCGGGTGATCGAGACCGGCCAACGGATCGGCCCGGCGCTGGCCGGGGTGGAGCCCGGCGCGGCGGTCCTGCTCGACTGCGCGACGCTCTGGCTGATGGGCTGGCTGGAAGCCGGCGGCGAGGCCGCAGCCGCGCCCGCCGCCTTCCTCGACGCGCTGGCCCGCTGCCCGGCGCCGGTGGTGGTGGTGTCGAACGAGATCGGCCTTGGCGGCGTCGCGCCTGACCGCGCCAGCCGCGCCTTCGCCGCCGCGCAGGGTGCGCTGAACCGGGCGGCGGCGGCGGAGGCGGACCTCGCGGTGCTGGTCGCCGCCGGGTTGCCGCTGGTGCTCAAGGGTGCGCTGCCGTGAGCCGGATCTACTGGGTCCGCCACGGCCCGACCCACGAGACCGGCTTCGTCGGCCACCGCGACGTGCCCGCCGACCTGTCGGACAGGGCGGCCATCGCCCGGCTCGCCGGCTTCCTGCCGGACGGGGCGGCCGTGGTGTCCTCGGACCTGTCGCGGGCCGCCGATACCGCCACTGCCCTGGCTGGCGACCGGCCCCGGCTGCCCGCCGAGCCGGGCCTGCGCGAGTTCGACTTCGGCACCTGGGACGGGCTGCGCTGGGACGAGGTGGCGGACCGCTGGCCGGACCTGTCGCGGCGCTACTGGGAGGACCCGGGCGACACCGCGCCGCCCGGCGGCGAAAGCTGGAACGCCGCCGCCGCCCGGATCGACGCGGCGGTGGACGCCCTGATCGCGGCCCGGCCCGGCCCGATCGTCGCGGTGGCCCATTTCGGGGTGATCCTGACCCAGCTGCGCCGCGCCCTTGGGGTGCGGGCGGCGGAGGTCCTTGCCCACCGGATCGAGCCCCTGTCGGTGACCGTGATCGACACCGGCGGCGCCGCCTGGCGCGTCGAACGGATCAATCACCGGCCATGATCTGCCGGGTCACGAAATCGCGCTGGAACCGCGCCGCGAACCGCGCCTAGGCTGCAGGCCATGGAATACACGCTCCTGATCGGTCAGCGCACCTATTCGAGCTGGAGCCTGCGGGCCTGGCTGCCGTTCGCCGTCCACCGGATCCCGGTCACGGTGGAGGACGCGCTGCTGTACGACCCGGGCTTCGCCGAACGGGTGGCGGCCTTCGGCGGACACCGCACGGTGCCGGTCCTGCGCACTCCGGAGGGCGGGGTCCTGACCGACAGCATCGCCATCGGCTGGCACCTGTCCGAGACCTTTCCCGACCGCGGCCTGCTGCCGGCGGACCCGGTCGACCGGGCGGCGGCACAGTCGATGATGGCCGAGATGCACAGCGGTTTCGCGGCGCTGCGCGGCGCCTGCCCGATGAACCTCGCCACCGCCTGGCGCGGGTTCCGGCCCGACGACACGGTCCGGGCCGACGTCGCACGGATAGACGCGCTGTGGAGCGCCGCGCTGGACCGCTCGGGCGGGCCGTTCCTGTTCGGCGGCTACGGGCTGGCGGACGCCTTCTTCGCGCCGGTGGCGGTGCGGATCGCGGGCTACGGGCTGCCGGTCTCGGAAACCGCGCGGGGCTACGTTGCGGCGCAGCTGTCGCTGCCGGCGCTGGTCCGCTGGCGCGCCGAGGGTCTCGCCCGGGACGCCGAGGTGGCCTACTACGAGATGAACCTGCCCCGCACGCCGTTCCCGATGGCCGGGTCGCCCCGGTCCGGTCCCGCCATTTCCGGTTAACCAATTGTCAACCGGGCGCCGTTAACCATTCCTTCGGTTCTTCCGGAGGGGGGCATGACCGCAATCGCCCATACCGTGGCCTTCGAAGGCGTGGAGGCCCGCGGCGTCGCGGTCGAATGCGCTGTCACCGCAGGCGTCCCCGCGTTCTCGATCGTCGGCCTGCCGGACAAGGCGGTGAGCGAGGCCCGCGAACGGGTCCGCGCCGCCTTCGAATCGCTGGCCATCGCCCTGCCGTCGCGGCGGATCACGGTGAACCTGTCCCCCGCCGACCTGCCCAAGGAGGGCTCGCACTACGACCTGCCCATCGCGCTGGCCCTGCTGGGCGCGATGGAGGTGCTGCCGCGGGACGTGCTCGCCGAGACGGTGGCGCTGGGCGAGTTGTCGCTGGACGGGCGGCTGGTGCCGGTCGTCGGGTCGCTGCCCGCCGCGATGGCCGCCGCCGAAGCCGACCGAGCGCTGATCTGCCCGGCCGCCTGCGGCGCCGAGGCGGCCTGGGTCGGCGGCTGCGGGGTCTACGGTGCGGCGACGCTCGCCGAGGTGATCCGCCACCTGACCGGGCAGACCCCGCTCAGCCCCGCCGCCCCCGGCGAGGTCCGTGGCGACGTGTCGGGCCGCGACCTGCGCGACGTGAAGGGTCAGGAACGTGCCAAGCGGGCGCTCGAGATCGCCGCCGCCGGCCGGCACCACCTGTTCCTCGTCGGCACGCCGGGGTCGGGCAAGTCGATGCTGGCCGCCCGGCTACCGGGCCTGCTGCCGCCGCTATCGGCGGAAGAGGCGCTCGAGACCTCGATGATCCATTCGCTGGCCGGCCTGCTCGACGACGGTGGGATCAGCCGGGTCCGGCCGTTCCGAGAACCGCACCACACCGCCTCCATGGCCGCCATCGTCGGCGGCGGCCGCGGCGCCCGGCCCGGCGAGATCAGCCTCGCCCATAACGGGGTGCTGTTCCTCGACGAGTTCCCGGAGTTTCCGCGCGCCGTGCTCGAAACCCTGCGCCAGCCGATCGAGACCGGCGAGGTGGTGGTCGCCCGCGCCAACGCCCATGTCCGCTATCCCTGCCGGTTCCTGCTGGTCGCCGCCGCGAATCCCTGCCGCTGCGGCTACCTCACCGACCCGGCCCGCGCCTGTTCCCGCGCGCCGAATTGCGGCGAGGACTACATGGGCCGGATCTCGGGGCCGCTGATGGACCGTTTCGACCTGCGGGTGGAGGTGCCGCCGGTGGCCTATACCGATCTCGACCTCCCGGCGACCGGCGACGGCAGCGCCGCGGTGGCGGAACGGGTGGCCCGGGCCCGCGCGGTGCAGGCGGGGCGCTACGGCGACCTGTCCGGGCCGCGGCTCAACGCCGATCTCGAGGGCCGGATGCTGGAGGAGGTCGCCGCGCTCGACACCGAGGGACGGGAGGTGATGGCGCGGGTCGCCGACCGGTTCGGCCTGTCGGCCCGGGGCTATCACCGGGTGCTGCGGGTGGCGCGGACGATCGCCGATCTCGACGGCTCCGACGCGATCCGCCGGCCCCACCTGTCCGAGGCGGTGGGCTACCGGCTGGCGCTCACGAAGGAGGTCTGAAGGAAGGCGCCGCCCCGACGCAGCGCGGCCTCGGCCTCGGGCAGCCAGGGCGCGAAGATCTGCCAGACGTGGGGCGCGCCGGGACAGGGGTCGAGGGTGACGGCGCCGCCCGCCCGGCGGAGCCGGTCGGCGATCCGGGTCGCGTCGTCGTAGAGGCATTCGTCGGGGCTCGCCTGGATCAGCACCGGCGGCGGCGCGGCCCAGTCCGCGAAGAGCGCCGAGGCCCGGGGGTCGTCGGCCGGGGCCCCGTCGAGGTAGCGGTCGGCGACCTCGGCCATCCGCTGCCACGGGATCAGCGCCTCCGAGCGGGTCCGCAGGGTGGCGCCCGACAGCGTCAGGTCGGCCCAGGGCGACAGGGCGAGAAGCCCGGCGGGCCGCTCCCCGCGCGCCAGCAGCCGGGCGAGCAGCGCCAGCGCCAGCCCGCCGCCGGCGCTGTCCCCGGCCAGCGCGATCCGTCGGGCCGGGTAGCCCAGCGCCCGCAGGCCGTCCCAGGCCGCCAGCGCGTCGTCGAAGGCGGCGGGGAACGGGGCGTCCTGCAGCAGCCGGTAGTCGGGCAGGCAGGCCGGCACCCCGCTGAACCCGGCGAGCCGCCCCGCCAGCCCCGCATGGGTGTCGCCCGAGCCCGAGACGAAGGCGCCGCCGTGCAGGTAGAGGATCGCCCGGCTGGTGTCGGCCTGCGCCCGGCGCAGCCAGTGGACGGGGACGCCGCCGAGCCGGGCGGTCTGCCGGACCAGCCCCGGCGGCGGCCGGAACAGCAGGCGGGCGGTGCGGGCGAAGTCGCGCTCGGCGGCCTGGGGCGTCGCGGTCCGGCGCAGCACCGGCTTTGCCGCCAGCCGCAGCGCGGCGGAGAGCAGGCGGAGCCGGACCGAGGCCATCTCAGCCCGCGCGCCGGGCCTCGATCGCCTCCCAGATCCGGGCGGCGACGTTGATCCCGGAGAACCGCTCCAGTTCTTGGATGCCGGTGGGAGAGGTCACGTTGATCTCGGTCAGGTGGTCGCCGATCACGTCGATGCCGACGAAGATCTGGCCCTTCTCGCGCAGCAGCGGGCCGATCCGGGCACAGATCTCGCGGTCGCGGTCGGTGAGTTCGGCGGGCTCGGCGCGGCCGCCGACATGGAGGTTGGAGCGGGTCTCGCCCTTGGCGGGCAGGCGGTTGATCGCGCCGACCGGCTCGCCATCGACGAGGATCACCCGCTTGTCGCCCTTCTCGACCGCCGGCAGGAAGGCCTGGGCGATCAGCGGTTCGCGGTTGATGCCGGTGAACAGTTCGTGCAGCGCGGCGAGGTTGCCGTCGCCCCAGCCCAGCTTGAACACCCCGGCGCCACCGTTGCCGTAGAGCGGCTTGACGATGATGTCGCCGTGGATGGCGCGGAACTCGCGCAGGGTGCCGAGGTCGCGGGCGATGGTGGTCGGCGGGGTGAGGTCCGGGAAGCGCAGGACGAGCAGCTTCTCGGGGTAGTTGCGGACCCAGAACGGGTCGTTCACCACCAGGGTCTCGGGATGGACGAGGTCGAGCAGGTGGGTGCTGGTGATGTAGCCCATGTCGAAGGGCGGGTCCTGGCGGAGCAGGACGACATCGGTGTCGGCGGCGAGGTCCATCGTCGTCTCGGCGCCGAATTCGACATGGGCGCCGCGGGTGCGCGACACGGTGACCGGCCAGCCGCGGGCGGTGACCCGGCCGCCATGGAAGGCCAGCCGGTCGGGGGTGTAGTGGAACAGCCGGTGCCCCCGGGCCTGGGCCTCGACGGCAAGGCGGAAGGTGCTGTCGGCATCGATGTCGACGGCGCCGATCGGGTCCATCTGCAGGGCGACGGTGAGGGCCATCCGGTCTCTCTCGAAACTGCGATCCGGCGCCTACATGGCCCGGGCGCACCGGCGGCGCAATGGGGCGCGTCAGAAATGCGAGAGAATGCCGGGATGCAGGCGCACGTCGCCGGCGGTGTCGACGGTGGCGAGGTCGAATCGCATTTCGGCCCCCGGAGCGCCGGCCTCGGTCTCAGCGAAGACGGCGGCGCTGGCACGGATCCGATCCACCTGCCGGCGCGAAATCCGATGCAGGGCGCCGTCGTGGCTGCGGCCGCGCTTGACCTCGACGAAGACGAGGACCGGGCCGTCGCGCAGCACGAGATCGATCTCTCCGTGGGGTCCCCGGTAGCGGCGGCGCAGGACCTGCAGGCCGGCCCGGGCGTAGCAACGGGCGACGCTGTTCTCGGCGGCCAGTCCGCCGAGATGACCGGTCAGGCCGCGCCGGGCGCGGGCGGCGCGGCCGGCCTCGGCGTGTCCCGGCGCGGCACGGACCGGCAGCGCGGAGGACGGTGCGGCGGCGGACGGCACGGCAGGGGGCACGACAGGGGAGATGCCGCCAGACACGACGCGGACGGGCGGCGGGGCGGTGAAGTCGAGCGCCAGCTGCATCACGCCGTCCCCTCGTCGTCGGCGCCGGGCCCGCCACGGGACAGCGCCAGCGCGCGCTGGTAGACCTCGCGGCGGTTCAGGCCCAGCGCGCCGGCAACGGTATTCGCCGCATCCTTCACCCGCATCGTGTTCAGCGCCTCCTGCAACGCCCGGTCGATCTCCGTCTCCGCCGCCTGGGCCCGTTCGGCGCGGCCGACGAGCAGGACGAATTCGCCGCGGATTTCCCGATCGGCCACGGCGCGCAAGTCACCGAGCCGGCCCCGGTCCACGGTCTCGAAGCGCTTGGTCAGTTCCCGGCAAATCGCCGCCCGGCGCTCCTCGCCCAGAATGTCGCAGACGTCCCCTAACGATTCCTGAAGCCGTCTGCCGGTTTCGTAGAACACCAGCGTCCCAGGCACCGCCACGAGCTCGCCCAGCGCCCGCCGCCGCGCCGCCCGCGCCGCCGGCAGGAACCCGGCGAAGTGGAACGCGTCGGTCCCGAGCCCGCCCACGGTGAGCGCCGCGAGCACCGCAGAGGCCCCGGGCACCGCGTGGACATCGAGCCCGGCCGCGACCGCCTCGGACACCAGCTTGAACCCCGGATCGGCGATCAGCGGCGTGCCGGCGTCGGAGACGTAGGCGACCGCCTGCCCGTCCCGGATCGCCGCGAGGATCCGCGCGCGGTCGCCCGCCCCGCTCTGGTCGTGGTAGCTTCGAATCGGCCGCCCGCCCAATGGAATTCCGTGGATTTCCATGAGCTTGCGCGTGGTTCGCGTGTCTTCGGCGACGAGGGTGCCGGCGGACGCCAGCACGTCCAGCGCCCGCAGCGTGATGTCCCGCGCATTGCCGATCGGGGTCGCCACGATGTAAAGCCCCGGGTCCAGCCGCCTGGTTTCGAAAATCATCCTAGACCCCCGGTGTCCGGCCCGTATTATGCCCCAAACGCGGGAGGGGACAGCCCTCCGGGCCAGCCGCGGCCGTGATTTTGGAGGACCTGACCCATGTTTGCCCGTCTCCCCGTCTCTGGCAAGATCGCCGCCCGCCTCGTGGCGCTGCTGTCGCTCGCCTGGCTCGCCGCCTGCGAGCCGGTGGCGATGGGCGGCCCGACCGGCGGCCCCTCGATCGACCCCGGCGCGCCGGTGCAGGTGGCCCTCCTCGTGCCGGGCGGCTCGGGCGCGGGCAGCGACGCCTTCATCGCCAGCAATCTCGAGAACGCCGCCCGCATGGCCATCGCCGACCTGAACGGCGCCCGGATCGACCTGCGCATCTACAACACCGGCGCCACCGCCGCCGGCGGGGCCTCCGCGGCCACCGAGGCGGCCAATGACGGCGCCAAGATCATCCTCGGCCCGCTCTATGCCGACGCCGCGAATGCGGCCGGCGTCGCGGTGGCCGGGCGCGGGATCAACGTGCTGGCCTTCTCCAACAACCCCACCATCGCCGGCGGCAACGTCTTCATCCTCGGCCCGACCTTCGAGAACACCGCCTCGCGGCTGGTCTCCTACGGCCGGTCGCAGGGCATCAACCGCTACCTGATCGCCCATGGCGACGACCTGCAGGGCCAGGTCGGTCGCGACGCGATCGCCTCGGCGGTGCGGCGCAACGGCGCCACCCTCGCGGGCGTGCAGAGCTACGCGATGTCCCAGACCGCGATCCTGAACGCGGCGCCGGGGATCGCCGCGGCGGTCCGGTCCTCGGGGGCGCAGGCGGTGTTCATGACCGGCGGCGCCAATGCCGACCTGCCGATCCTCGCGACCGCCCTGCCCGAAGCCGGCATCGACCCGGCGACGACCCGGTTCATGGGGCTGACCCGCTGGAGCGCCACGCCGCAGGCGCTGAGCCTGCCGGGGCTGCAGGGCGGGCTTTTCGCCCTGCCCGACCAGGGCCGCAGCGCCGCCTTCGAGGCCCGCTACGCCGCCGCCTACGGCGCCGCGCCGCACCCGCTGGCGTCGCTGGCCTATGACGGGATCGCCGCCATCGGCGCGCTGGTCGCGGCGGGCGACCGCAATGCCCTGACCGGGGCCGCGCTCACCACCGGGGCCGGCTTCCAGGGCTCGAACGGGATCTTCCGGCTGCGGGCGGACGGCACCAACCAGCGGGCGCTCGCGGTGGCGACGATCCGCGACAACCGCGTCGTCGTGGTGGACCCGGCGCCGCGCAGCTTCGGCGGGGCAGGATCCTGATCCCCAACCCGGTCCAGAACCCGGATCCCGGCACGGCCCCCGGCGCCGCCCCGCCGCCGGCGGCGGCAGCGGAGCCGCCGCGGCTGATCCGGCCGGCCGAGGAGATCTTCGACCCCGCCGCCGTGATCGCCGGGATCGACGCCGCGCTCGACGGCGAGACCGAGCCGATGGCCCGGCGCCGGGCGATCGTCCAGCGCCTCGCGGCCGCCCGCAAGGCCGGCCGGGCGGTGATCGACGCCGCCCTGACCGAAACCCCGTTCGACGCCCGCGCCGCGGTGCGGGCCTATGCCCACCTGACCGACGGGATCGTCGTCACGGCCTTCGACAGCGTCTGCACCCGGCTGCACCCGAACCCGACGCCCACCGGCGGCGAACGGCTCGCCCTCGTCGCGGTCGGCGGCTACGGCCGGGCCGAGATGGCGCCCTTCTCGGACGTCGACCTGCTGTTCCTGACCCCCTACAAGGTCACCCCCTGGGCCGAGACGGTGATCGAATCGCTGCTCTACGTGCTGTGGGACCTGAAGCTGAAGATCGGCCATGCCAGCCGGTCGGTGAAGGACTGCCTGCGGCTCGCCCGCGACGACATGACGATCCGGACCTCATTGCTCGAGATGCGCGGGCTGGCCGGCGACGCCGCGCTGATCGCCGAGTTGCGCAAGCGGCTGCGGGCCGACCTGTTCCACGGCACCGAGGCCGAGTTCATCGAGGCCAAGCTGGCCGAGCGTGGCAACCGCCACGTCAAGCAGGGCGGCCAGCGCTACGTGGTCGAACCCAACGTGAAGGAAGGCAAGGGCGGGCTACGCGACCTGCAATCGCTCTACTGGATCGCAAAGTACGTCCACCAGACCGACGATGTCGGCGCCCTTGTCGGCAGGGGCGTGTTCCGGGCCGACGAATACGAGACCTTCCGCAAGGCCGAGGCCTTCCTGCTGGCGGTGCGCTGCCAGCTGCACCTGATCGCGGACCGGGCGCAGGACCAGCTGACCTTCGACATGCAGGTCGAGGTGGCGGACCGGCTGGGCTATGCCGACAAGGGCGGGCGCCGGGCGGTCGAGCATTTCATGCAGGACTATTTCCGCCACGCCACCCGGGTCGGCGAACTGACCCGGATCGTGCTGACCGACCTCGAGGCCAACCACACCAAGCCCGAGCCGATGCTCACCCGGCTGTTCAGCCGCCGAAAGACCGCCAAGCCGCCCTACGCGATCCTGCAGAACCGGCTGACCATCGCCGACCGGGCGGCGTTCCTGTCGGATCCGGTGAACATGCTGCGGATCTTCGAGGAGGCGCTGCGCACCGGCACCCTGCTGCACCCGGACGCGATGCGGATGCTGGCGGCCAACCTGCGGCTGATCGACGACGGCGTGCGCAACAGCCCCGAGGCCAACCGGATCTTCTTCGACACGCTGCTGAAGCACGGCAACCCGGAGCGGGGCCTGCGGCGGATGAACGAACTGGGCGTGCTGGCCGCCTTCATCCCCGAGTTCGAACCGATCGTGGCGATGATGCAGTTCAACATGTACCACCACTACACGGTGGACGAACACACCATCCAGTGCATCTCGCACCTGTCGATGATCGAGCGGGGCGAGCTGGAAGAGGAACTGCCGGTCGCCTCCTCGATCCTGAAGCGGGGGATCAACCGCAAGCTGCTCTATGCCGCGCTGCTGGTGCACGACATCGGCAAGGGCCGGCCCGAGGACCATTCGGTGCTGGGCGCGCAGATCGCCCGGCGGCTGGCCCCCCGGTTCGGGTTCAAGAAGAAGGACGCCGAGACCCTGGAATGGCTGGTCCGGTATCACCTGCTGATGTCGGACATGGCGCAGAAGCGCGACATCGCCGACCCGCGCACGGTGCGCGACTTCGCCAAGGCGGTGAAGACGGTCGAGCGGCTGGACCTGCTCTGCGTGCTGACGGTGTGCGACATCCGCGGCGTGGGCCCCGGGGTCTGGAACAACTGGAAGGCGGTGCTGATCCGGGCGCTCTACCGGCAGACCAAGCGGGGACTGGAGGACGGGCTGGAGGCGCTGAACCGCGAGGAACGCGGCGCCGAGGCCAAGAAGAAGCTGCGCGAGGCGCTGGCGGACTGGGACGGCAAGGACCTGCGCACCGAACTGGGCCGGCACTACGAGCCCTACTGGCAGGGGCTGCACATCACCGCCCATGTCGATTTCGCCAACCTGCTGCGCGGCATCGGCGACGACGAGATCCGGGTCAAGCTGACCCCGGACGAGGACCGCGACGCCACCCGGGTCTGCTTCGCGATGGCCGACCATCCGGGCATCTTCAGCCGGATGTGCGGCGCGCTGAGCCTTGTCGGGGCCAACGTGGTGGACGCCCGGACCTTCACCTCGAAGGACGGCTTCGCCACCGCCGCGTTCTGGGTGCAGGACGCCGAAGGCAGCCCCTATGACGAAAGCCGCCTGCCCCGCCTGCGCCGGATGATCGAGCGGACCCTGCAGGGCGAGGTCATTCCCCGCGCCGCGCTGGCCGACAAGGACAAGATGAAGCGCCGGGAAAAGGCGTTCCGCGTCGCCACCAACATCAGCTTCGACAACGACGGGTCGGACATCTACACGATCGTCGAGGTCGACACCCGCGACCGGCCGGGCCTGCTGCACGACCTGACCCGGACCCTCGCCAACGCCAACGTCTACATCGCCAGCGCGGTGATCGCGACCTACGGCGAACAGGTGGTCGACACCTTCTACGTGAAGGACATGTTCGGGCTGAAGTTCTATTCCGAGAGCAAGCAACGGTCGCTGGAACGCAAGCTGCGCGAGGCGATCGAGCGCGGCGCCGAGCGGGCGAGGGACTGACGGCTTGGATATCGCGCTGCTCAAGACGTTCCTCGAAGTGGCCGCCTCCGGCTCTTTCGTCGCGGCCGCCGAGAAGCTCTTCGTCACCCAGTCAGCGGTCTCGCTGCGGATCCAGCGGCTCGAGGAGTCGCTGGGCGAGACGCTGTTCGAACGCTCCCGCGCCGGGGCGATCCTCACGCCGCCGGGCGAGAAGTTCGAACGCTACGCCCAGTCGCTGATCCGGATCTGGGAGGAAGCCCGGCAGCAGGTGGCGATCCCGGAGGGCTATGACGAGAGCCTGACCATCGGGGCGCAGTACTCCCTCTGGCCCCGGCTCGGGTTCCGCTGGGTCGACAGGCTGCGGCAGGGCCGGCCGGGTCTCGCGTTGCGGCTCGATCTCGGGATGCCCGAGCGGCTGACCCGGCACCTGATCGAAGGGGCGGTGCAGATCGCCCTGCTCTACACGCCGCAGCTGCGCCCCGGCCTGGAGGCGGAACAGGTGCTGCACGACGAACTGGTGCTGGCCGCGTCGTTCCCCGGCGCGACGGTCGGTTCGCTGGACGGCGACTACGTGATGGCGGACTGGGGCCCGGAATTCGTGCAGGCCCACGCCATCGAGCTGCCGCAGCTGCGCAAGACCGGCCTGATGGCCGCGCTGGGGGCGCTGACGGCGGACTTCATCGTCAACCGGCGCGCCGCCGCCTATCTTCCCGCCCGCTACGTCAAGCGCTACATCGACGAGGGGCGGCTGCACCTTGTTGCAAATGCGCCACGGTTCCCCTACCCGATCTGGGCCATCTGGAGGGACGATATCGACGGCGAACTCCTTGATTACGCAAGGAAATGCCTGCATCAGACCGGAACCGCCCTGAGGAAAGAGACGGACCACGTCCTGAAAAACCTCGCAGCGCTTTCGGACGACCGGAACGTGGAAACCCTTGGAAACACTAATGAATGAGTATTTCTCAAGATAACCATCGTTTTATTGAATTTAAGTTACCGCCAACAACTTCCTAAATAGCCCTCAACGCCACGGGACTGATCCCGGGGTGCAATCGCAACCTGGGGAAAAAGGAAGACACCATGAAAACCTCCCTTCTCATCGCGTCGGCCATCAGCGGCCTTGTTGCTTCGGCTGCCCTCGCGCAAACCTCCACCTTCGACAACGCCGGCGCCGCCGCCGACGCCGTCGACGACCTGCAGGAGCAGATCGAGGACGACGCGGACCGCGACCTCGACGCCTTCGGCACCGAAGGCCGCCAGCCCGGCACCTACGGCTCGGTCGCCCTGCGCCTGACCTCGACCTCGAACGACGGCGACACCTCGACCGACATCGGCGTCGGCCTGCGCTACGGCTACTTCGACGGCGTGAACGGCATCGACACCTCGGCCTCCTACGCCTACGGCGAGGAGAACGGCGTCGAGACCGAGAACCGGCTGCTGCTGGGCGCGGACTACCGCCGCAACCTGAACCCGACCGTCTTCGTCTACGGCCAGGCCGACCTGTCGGTCGACAAGCTGACCACGACCCCGGACGAATACACCCAGGACATCTTCATCGGCGCGGGCCTCGGCTACCGCATCTTCAACACCGATGACGTGCAGTGGTCGGTCCAGGCCGGCCCGGGCTACCGGGTGGCCGAAGTCGTCGGCGGCGACACCGTCGAGGAAGGCGCGGCGTCGGTTTCGTCGAACCTGTTCTACAGCCTGACCGAAACCGTCTACGTCACCAACGACACCGACGTGATCTGGTCGGAATTCGCGACCACGGTGTCGAACGACTTCGCCGTGAACGTCGCCCTGTCGGACGCGCTGGCGCTGCGGACCTCCTACGCGACCCGCTACAACGACCTGACCGACGACAGCTTCCAGGATGCCGAGAACACCCTCGGCGTGTCGGTGGTCTACAACTTCAACTGATCGCGGGACGGCGCGTCTCACCCTCGTGGAGCGCGCCACCGTCGAAGCAGGGGGCGGTCGCAGGACCGCCCCTTCGCGTTTCCGGCGGTCCGACATTCCGGTGCGGCGTTCGGAACTTCGGCCCGGCGTCCACGCGGCGCTTCGCGCGGGGCGGACGCCATGCTAGGTCTCGACCATGACCGCGCCGCCGCATCAGGACCCGGCCTTGCCGGTTCGCCGCGTGGACCTGCGCTACTTCGCCATCGCGCTGGTCCCGGTGGCGATCTTCTGGATCAACGCGGTCATCACCGCCCAGCTCTTTCCCGCGGATCCGGGCGTCCCCGCCACCATCCTGCAGGACGGCCGGCCCTGGCTCGAGGCCGGCGGCCGCTACCGGTTCCTCGCGACGACGTGGTTCTTCGCGGCCTTCACGGTGCTGGCGCTGGCGCTGCTGGTCCGCACCCTCGCCCGGCCCACCGCCCCGGCGACGCGGGCCGCGGCCATCGGCACGGTGCTGTTCTTCGCCGTGCTCGCGCTCACCCCGACGATCCGCAACGCCACTGACCCCGACGGACGCCGGGTCTATGACCGGCTGGGCGCGGATCTGTTCGAGGCCGCCCTGTCGCGAGGCACCCTGCCCGGCTGCGCCGCCCCCGACGACCGCTGGCTGCTGGGCCGCTGTGGCGAGATGCCGGTGGTCACCCTGTTCGACCGGGTGATCGACATCATCAACCTGCTGGCGGGGCTTGGCGTCGGGGCGCTGATCGTCGGCATGATCCTGTGCCTGCAGCGCCGCGACGGCGCGGACCCCGAGACGGAAGCGGTCGTGCTGGCCGAGAACCTGCGCCAGATGCGTCAGCAGCTCTACCTCTCCAGCCTGATCCTGACGTTCGGGATGCTTTTCGCGACAAGCTGGATGCACTGGCCGATGCAACTGGTGGCCGACAGCGACCGCGCCGCCTTCGGGTCGCTGGTGCTGGGGTCGTCGCTCTACATGGGCACCTATTTCAGCCTGCTGATCCTCAGTTTCTACCTGCCGGTGGCGCTGGTGCTCGACGACCGGGTGCGCAGCCTCGCCGAGCGCGCCTGCCGGGGCGGCGACGGCGTGCCGGACAGCGATCCCGCCAAGTGGCGCGACGCCCGCGGCCTGAAGGAAAGCACGCCGGACCACCTGCGCGCCGGGTTCGCGCTGACCGCCCCGATCCTCGCCGCCTTCGCCGGCGGCATCGCGCCGCTGTCGCTCTAGCGGGCACCGGGGCGGGACGGCCCGCTCAGAGGTCGATATCGGCCCAGATCAGGTGGTGATCGGACGCCGCGTGGTGTTCGCGGACCAGTTCCGGGTAGACCTCCCAGCGCGGCGGCCGCGATCCGGGCCAGGCCCCCTTGCGGAAGATGCCCCCGGCCCGCACCCGGCCGAACAGCGCCGGGGACAGCATCAGGAAATCGATCTTGTCCTCGTCGTTGCCGAGCCCGTAGGTGCCGATGCCGCGGTCGTCGTTCGTCACGTTGTATTCGAAATCGGTGAAGTTCGGATGCTCGGACACATCGCGCAGGTCGGTGCCGGTGACCAGCGGGGCCAGCTCGCGGCTGTCGGGGGTGTCGTTGAGGTCGCCCATCACCACGATGTGCTCGACCCCTTCGGCGCGCAGCCGCTCGTAATGGCCCTTCACCGCCGTGGCCTGGGCCAGCCGCTTGTCGCGGGCCGAGCGGGAATTGCCGCCGAACTTGCTCTTGAAATGGTTGACCAGGACCATGATCCGGGTGCCGCAGGGGGTGAAGACCTCGTATTCCGGGCAATCCCGGCTGAAGATCGGGTAACCGTCTTCCTTGAGATCGTCGGCATGGCTGCGCACGGTGCCGATGCGGTAACCTTCGCGGGTGGCCAGCCCGACATCGATGCCGCGCATGTCGTTGCCGTCGATCAGCATCACGTGGCGGTAAGTCTCGGGGAGGTTCAGCTTTTCGGCCATCTTCTCCTGGAACATCTTGAGCACCGGGCGGCTTTCCGCCTCGACGAGGCCGAGCACGTCGGCGCCGACCTCGAAGATCGCCTTGGCGGTCAGCAGGATCGCGGTCTCGTCCACCGCCTCGGTCTTGAGTTCGACCCAGCCGATCCAGTCCTGCCGGCCATCGGCGACGATCTCGCGCGGGAGCGACCGGTCGCGGGGCCGCCGGATCAGCTGGCCGCGGATCTTGCGCAGCCGGACGAAGGGCCCGTCGTTGTCGTTCAGAAGCCCCAGCGCCTCGAGCAGTTCGATCATCCGCGCCTTGTCGGCGGCGCTGTAGCTGTCCTTCTCGAACAGGGTGTTGATCTCGGCATGGGCATCGAGCACGTCGCGGTGCGCGTCGCTGTCGTCGTTGAAGACCTTGGCCCGGTCGAAGAGGTTCTCGACGTTGAAGGCGGCAATTCTCATCTCGCGTCCCCCTGTGACCACGGCGGCAGCCTAGCACGTCCGGAACGCCCGGGGTGTTCCGGTTTTCCCTACCTCCCCGCCGGGCGGCCGCCGCACCGTCCGGGCCGCGGAATGCGCGGCCGGTGCGCAGGTCGGCGCTTCCCCGCCGCCGGCAAACCGGCTAGGGCTGGGCAAACGGGCAGGCAGACATGAAACCCATCCGCCTCATCACCGGCTTTCTCACCGTCGGGATCTGGACCCTCGCCTCGCGCCTGCTGGGATTCGGGCGCGACATCCTGATTGCCGCCTATCTTGGCGCCGGACCTGTGGCCGAGGCCTTTCTCGTCGCCTTCGCGCTGCCCAACATGTTCCGCCGGTTCTTCGCCGAGGGCGCCTTCAACATGGCCTTCGTGCCGCTGTTCTCGAAGAAATACGAGGCCGGCGACGACCCGAAGGGATTTGCCCGGGACGCCTTTTCCGGGCTGGCGGCGGTGCTGGTGGCGCTGTCGGTGGTGGCCCACATCGCGATGCCCTGGCTGGTGATCGCGATGGCCGCGGGGTTCGTCGGCGACGACCGCTTCGACCTCGCGGTGAACTATGGCCGGATCGCCTTTCCCTACATCCTGTTCATCTCGCTCGCGGCGCTGCTGTCGGGGCTGCTGAACGCCACCGGGCGGTTCACCGCCGCCGCCGCCGCGCCGGTGCTGCTCAACATCCTGTTCATCGCGGCGATGGTGTTCGCGGAGTGGCGCGGCTGGCCGGTGGGCGACATGCTGATCTGGGCGGTGCCGCTGGGCGGGGTGGCGCAGTTGGCGCTGGTCTGGTTCGCGGCCCGGCGGGCCGGCTACACCCTGACCCTGTCCTGGCCGCGGCTGACCCCGGACCTGCGGCGGCTGGCGCGGATCGCCGCCCCTGCGGCGCTGGCCGGCGGGGTGGTGCAGATCAACCTGCTGATCGGCCGGCAGGTGGCGTCGTTCTTCGACGGCGCGATCGCCTGGCTGGCCTACGCCGACCGGCTCTACCAGTTGCCGCTGGGCGTCGTCGGCGTGGCGATCGGGGTGGTCCTGCTGCCCGATCTCAGCCGCCGGCTGCAGGCCGGGGATACCGCGGGAGGACAGGCGGCGTTCAACCGGGCGCTGGAATTCGCGCTCGCGCTGACGGTTCCGGCGGCGGTGGCGCTCGTGGTGGCGCCGATCCCGCTGGTCGAGGTGCTGTTCCAGCGCGGCGCCTTCAGCAGCGACGACACCGCGGCGACGGCGCTGGCGGTGGCGGTCTACGGGCTCGGCCTGCCCGCCTTCGTGATGCAGAAGGCCCTGCAGCCGCTGTTCTTCGCCCGCGAGGACACCCGCCGGCCGTTCCACTACGCGGTGGTGGCGATGGTGCTGAATGCCGGGATCGCGGTGGGGCTGGCCGGGACCATCGGCTACATCGCCGCCGCCATCGGCACCACGCTGGCCGGCTGGGCGATGGTCTTCCTGCTCTGGCGCGGCAGCCGCAGCATGGGCGAGGCGGCGGCGCTCGACAGCCGCTCCCGGCGGCGGATCTGGCGGATCCTGCTGGCCTCGGCGATCATGGGCGTGGCGCTCTGGGCGCTGGAGGTCGTGCTCGGACCGCTGTTCGCCGGGTCCGGCAAGTGGATCGCCCTCGCGATCCTCGTCGGCGGCGGGATGGCGGTCTATTTCGGCGTCGCGCAGGCGCTTGGCGCGATCCGGCTGTCCGAGCTTCGCGGCGCGATGCGCAGGGGCTGAGACGGCCGGGCCGGCGCGCGCGCTACCGCCGCCGCAGCCGGTTCAGGAATGCCCGCCAGCCCCCCGGCGCCACCAGCGGCGCGAGGAACAGGCCGGTGACGAAGCCGGTGAACTCGGCGATCCACCACGGCGACGACCCGAACAGCATCGAGTAGATCAGCGTCAGCCCCATCAGAATGCCGATCAGGGTGAAGGCCCGGAACTGGTTCTCGCCCATCCGGCCCAGCGTCAGCCACATCAGGTAGGTATAGGCCCCGATCAGCCCGTAGATCCCCGGATAGGCCCCGATCAGCGGGAAATTCCGCCCGGCGGCGAGCCCGTAGACCACCGCGCCCACGATAACGGCGCCGAAGAAGATCGCGATGAAGGGCAGCGGCCGGTAGGCCTCGCCCACGAACTTGCCCAACGCCAGCAGCAGCACCGAGGTCCACAGCGCGTGCATGAATCCGGCATGGAGGAACGGATAGGTCACGAATCGCTTCAGCAGCCCCGGATCGGCCCCGCGTTCGGCCAGCACCTCGAGCACCGCCGGCGCGAAGGCCCAGGTGTCGAAGGCCTGCTGCCTCCAGTCGTCCACCCCCTGCCCGCCGGCCAGCCCGAGCAGGCGAAGCTGGAACGCGATCTCGAGCCCGGCGATCACCAGCACGAGCGCGAGCGCAACCGGCGGGATCGTGTTGAAGGGCGATTGGCTCTGGCGCATCTGGGCCTCCGGTTGACCTCTTCCGAGGGCATGGGTAAGCCAGCCGCGCCTGTCAATCCAGCCGGACCGTCCGCATGACCGAGACCACCTTCGCCCCGCGCGTCTTTTCCGGGATCAAGCCGTCCGGCGGCCTGACCCTCGGCAATTACCTCGGCGCGATCAAGCGGTGGGCCGAGATGCAGGAGACCGGCGGTTTCGACACCACGATCTACTGCGTCGTGGACCTGCACGCGATCACCGTCTGGCAGGACCCGGAAGACCTGCGCAACGGCACCCGCGAGGTGGCCGCGGGCCTGCTCGCCTCGGGCATCGACCCGGCCAAGTCGATCCTGTTCAACCAGGCCCGGGTCCACGAGCACGCCGAACTGGCCTGGCTGTTCAACTGCGTCGCCCGTGTCGGCTGGATGAACCGGATGACCCAGTTCAAGGAGAAGGCCGGCAAGAACGCCGAAAAGCAGTCCCTCGGTCTCTATGCCTACCCGACCCTGATGGCCGCCGACATCCTGCTCTACCACGCCACCCACGTGCCCGTGGGCGAGGACCAGAAGCAGCATGTCGAGCTGACCCGCGACATCGCCGCGAAGTTCAACCACGATTACGGCGTCGAGTTCTTCCCGATCACCGACCCGGTGATCGAGGGCCCGGCGATGCGGGTGATGAACCTGCGCGACGGCACCAAGAAGATGTCGAAGTCGGGCGAGTCGGACATGGAGCGGATCAACATGACCGACGACGCCGACACCATCGCCAAGAAGCTGCGCAAGGCCCGCACCGATCCCGAGCCCCTTCCCGAAGCGGTGGACGGGCTCAAGGACCGCCCCGAGGCCCGCAACCTCGTCGACATCTACGCCGCGCTGTCCGACACCTCGCCCGAGGCGGTGATCGCCGAATATGCCGGGGCCGGATGGGGCCGGTTCAAGCCCGCGCTGGCCGATCTCGCGGTCGAGAAGCTGTCGCCCATCGCCGACGAGATGCGCCGCCTGATGGCCGACCCGGCCGAGATCGACCGCACCCTCGCCCACGGTGCCGGGCAGGCGCAGGCGATCGCCGCGCCGATCCTCGCCCGGACCGCCGAGATCATGGGCTTCGTCCGCGGCTAGGGCCGCGCAGCACATCCGCGCAGATTTGGTGCGATCCGGCCGCTTTTGTGCGCTGGCGCAATGCCCTATCTTGCGGCTGTCGCTGCAAGAGGGTCACGCCATGTCCTACACCGCCCATCCCGCCACCCGTATCGGTCACGTCCACCTGAAGGTCGCGGACCTCGACCGCGCCATCGGTTTCTACCGCGACGTTCTCGGCTTCGAGGTCATGCAGCGCTACGGGCCCGGTGCCGCCTTCCTGAGCGCCGGCGGCTATCACCACCATATCGGGCTCAACACCTGGGAGAGCGCCGGCGGCACGCCGCCGCCCGCCGGCCATACCGGGCTCTACCACGTCGCCTTTCTCTATCCCGACCGGGCCGCGCTCGGCGCGGCGGTGGCGCGGGTCGTCGCGGCCGGAGTGGCGCTGGACGGCGCCGCGGACCACGGGGTGAGCGAGGCGGTCTACCTGCGCGACCCCGACGGCAACGGCATCGAGCTGTATCGCGACCGGCCCGAGGCCGACTGGCCGCGCGCGCCCGACGGCAGCCTGCGGATGGTCAACGCCCGGCTCGACGTCGCCGCGCTGCTGGCCGAGGCGTCCGCCGCTCCGGCCTGATCGAACAGCCGTCACACTGCCGTCGCAGAATCGGACCATACCGGGCGCACCGGGGTCCCGTGCCGGCTATGTCCCTCGCCGGCGGGCCCGCACCGGCCTGTCCCGGCCGGCGGTCCTGCGCGTCCGGGTCTCCCCGCCCGGACGCGCCCCTTCCCGCCCCCTGCCGATCCGCCCGAGCCCGACGCCGGGGATGACTGGACCCCGCCTGCCGTGCCGACTAGCCTCGCGCCAAACGGAGGGCAGCGCATGGCGACGGGCAAGAACATCCGCACCTGGTTCGACGGCACCTGGCACGCCGGCGACACGCCGATCATGCGGGCCGCCGATCACGGCGCGTGGCTCGGCGGGTCGGTGTTCGACGGGGCGCGGGCGGTGAACGGGCTGACCCCCGACCTCGATGCCCATTGCGCCCGGGTGAACCGGTCGGCCGAAGCGCTGATGATCACGCCGACGGTCGAGACCCGGGCGATGGTGGACCTCGTCCGCGAGGGTCTGGCCGCCTACCCGAAGGACGCCGCGGTCTACATCCGGCCGATGTACTGGTCGATCGACGGCGACGCGACGGCGATCGTGCCCTCGCCCGAGCGGACCGGCTTCGCGGTCTGCCTCGAGGAGATCCCGATGGCCCCCGCTACCGCCAGCGCAACCCTCGGCCGGACCCGGTTCCGCCGCCCGGTGCTCGAGGACGCGGTGGTCAACGCCAAGGCCGGATGCCTCTATCCCAACAACGCCCGGATGCTGGTCGAGGTCCGCGCCCGCGGGTTCCAGAACGCGCTGGTCGCCGACGCGATGGGCAACGTGGCCGAGACCGCCACGGCGAACATCTTCATGGTCCGCGACGGCGAGGTCCTGACCCCCATCGCCAACGGCACCTTCCTCGCCGGGATTACCCGCGCCCGGCACATCGCGAACCTGAAGGCCGACGGGATGACGGTGCGCGAGACCGTCCTGTCCTTCGCCGATTTCGAGGCCGCCGACGAGGTCTTCATGTCCGGCAACATGAACAAGGTGACCCCGGTGACCGGTTTCGAGGACACCTCCTACCAGGTCGGTCCCGTCACCCGCCGGGTGCGCGAGATGTACTGGGACTGGGCCGCCTCGGCGGCATGAGCCGGGCGGCGGCAGCGGCGGCCTGGGCCCCGCGGACCGGGATCGCGGTCCTCGCCGCGGCCATCCTGATCGGGCCGCTCTGGGCGCCCGAGGGATTTTCGTGGATCCGGCACACCACCTCCGAACAGGCCGGACAGGGCCAGGCCGGGGCCTGGATCATCCGGACGGGCTTTGCCGCCTACGGTCTCGGCGTCCTCGTCGCCGCGGGTTCGGACCGGCACGGTCGCCCCCCGGTGCGGGCGGCGCTGGCGATGTTCGGGCTGGGCCTTCTAGCCGCGGCGCTGTGGTCGAACGCGCCGGTCGCGCCCGGCCTGCCGGCGGACCCGCGCGAGGACTGGCTGCACTCCGTCGCCTCGGGCGTCGTCGGAACCGCCTTCGCGCTCGCCTGCGCCGCCCGGATCGCCGGGTCCATCGGCGACCGGCTGGCCTGGGCCGGACTGCTGGTCGCCGTCGCGGTGCCGCTGCTGATGGCCGCTCTGCCCGAGATCCGGGGCCTGATGCAGCGGGCGATGTTCGGGTTCAGCGTCGTGCTCGTCCTCGACGCGTTCCCGGGCGCTCAGAACCGCTCCAGCAGCCGCCGGATGTAGTCGCGTTCCAGTTCCGGGCGTTCCTGGTCGGCGGAGCGGCGGCGCAGTTCCTCGAGCAGTTCCTCGGCCCGGCGGTAGACGTCCTCGCCCTGCAGCATGTTCTCGTTGGTGCCGAACTGGCCGTCCTGCCCCAGTTGGCGGCCCAGCGGGTCGCGGCGCATCGGCTCGACCCCGCCCTGGGCGTCGCCGGCCTGCTGGCCCTGGCCCGGCTGGCCGTCCTGCTGGTTCTCGGCCAGCGCCTGCCCGAGATTGCGCAACCCGTCGCGCAGCGCGTCCATCGCCTCGGCCTGCCGGTCGATGGCGCCGGGCAGGTCGCCGTCGCGCAGCGCGTCCTCGGCCCCGTCCATCGCCCGGCCGGCGCGGTCCAAAGACCGCCGCGCCTCGTCCGCCGCCTCGCCGCCGAGGTTGGGCAGGTTCTGCCGCTGGCGGTCGAGCTCGCGGCGCAGCGCCTCCTGCCGGTCGGCGAGGCTGTCGCCAAGCCCCTGTTCGTCGCCGGGCCGGTCGCCGCCGGGGCCGTCCTGCCCCTGCTCGGAAGGATCGGTGCCGCCCGGCTGCTGGCCTGGCTGACCCTGCTGACCGGGCTGCGGCATGCCCTGCTGACCCTGGCCGCCCTGTTGGCCGGGCTGCTGCTGGCCGCCGGGCTGCTGCCCCTGCTGGCCCTGTTGCCCCTGCTGACCGGGGTTGAACTGCTCCTGCAGGTCGCGGAACGCCTCGTCCGACAGCCCCTGCTGGTCGCGCAGGGTCTGGCCGAGGTCCTGCATCAGCTGCTGGCCCTGTCCCTGCCCGCCCTGGGCATTGGGGTCCAGCTCGACGGTCATGTTCTCCATCAGCTGGTTGAGCTGTTCCATCAGCTCCTGCGCCTCGGCCATCCGGCCCTCTTCCATCAGCTCCTGGATCCGGTCCATCAGCCGCTGAAGCTCGCTCATCGAGAACTCCATCGGACCTTCGCCGCTGTCGGGCTGGTCGGTGCCGTCGCCGTCGCGGGGCTCGGCCTGCTCGGCCAGCATCCGCATGTAGTCGTTGGTGGCGTCGCGCAACTCCTGCATGAGTTCCGCGATCTCCTCGTCGGTGGCGCCGTTGCGCATCGCCTCGGCCAGCCGCTCCTGCGCCCGGCGCAGCCGTTCGCGGGCATCCGCGAGGGTGCCCTCCTCGAGCTGGATCGCGAGGTCCCAGAGCGCCTGCGCGATCTCGGCCTGCTGGTCCGCGGTCAGCCCGTCGCCGTAGGTGGCCATGTTGTCCAGCCGGCGCAGGATGAAGCGCAGCCGCAGGTAGGTCGTCTCGGAGCGGAAGAACCCCTCGGGCCGGTGCGACACCGCGCGCAGCACGTCGACCACCCGGCCGGCATTGGCCCGCGACCACAGCAGGTCGCGGCGCTGCTCGATCACCGCCTTGGCGATCGGCTGGAAGAACCGGCGCCCCGGCAGGATCATCTCGACCGGTTCGTTCTGCCCGGTCTGGTCCACCGCGTCCCGCACCGCGAGGGTGAGCGTCACCGGCAGGTTGGCGAAGGGATGCTCGGACAGGTCGTCGATCAGGGTCTCGTCGAAGGCCGCCCGGTCGCCCGAGAACGGCATCGGCAGGTCGAGCACCAGCGGCTCGCGCGGGTCGGGATCGACGGCAAGGCCGTGGCGGCGCTCCACCGCGGCGAGGTTCAGCTCGATGGTCGCGGTCCCCGAGATCACCGCGTAGTCGTCGGCGGCTCGGAACGGCTGGGACATCTCGCCCCGCGCCTCGGCACTGACCGGCCCCGACACCTCGACCTCTGGCGGGGTGTCCGGGATCACCGTCACTTCCCAGGTCGCGCCGCCCGGACCGTTGATCGCGATGCGGCCGTCGCGAGTGACGCGGAAGCTCTGTTCGAGGTCAGAGGCGGCGCCGAGATCCTCGCCGGTCCGGCCGGACACGGTTTCGTCCACGGTCAGCGCGCCGACCTCGCCGTAAAGCCGCAGGGTGACGTCGGTGCCGCGCGGCACCCGCAGCGGCCCCAGCGGGATGTCGGCGAGGTAGAGAGCCGGTCGCCCGGTGTAGAGCGGCGGTTCGATCCAGCCTTCCCAGACCGGCCCGGCGGCGAGTTGCTGACCGCCCCCGGGGGCCATGTCGGCCACGGACCCGACCCGCCAGATCGACCCGAAGAGCAGGGCCGCGACGAAGAACAGCAGCGCGATGTAGCGCAGGCCGAAGGGGTCGCGGCGCGACACCCGCAGGTCCGGGGCCACCGGCCGCGCGGCGCGGCTGCGCTCTTCCATCCGGGCCTTGTGGGCCCGCCAAACCGCCGCCGAGTCGGGATCGCGCGCGCCGATCGCCTGTTCGTCGGCCAGCGTGGCGATCGGCTGGCCCGGCAGCCGGGCATCGACCCGCGCCACCGCCTCGTCCCGGCCCGGCCAGCGCAGCCGGCGCAGGCCGCGCCCCAGCGTCCAGACCAGCCCGGCGACGGCCAGCAGCCCGCCGACCCAGACCACTTCGACCGGCAGCGCCTCGTGCCAGCCGAAGATCAGCGGCGCCAGCGCCGCGAACAGCACGGTCCAGAACGGCCAGAAGGCCTGGGTGACGCGCTCCGCGACCAGCCCGGCCCGGGTCAGCCGGACCGGCCAGCGCAGATGGCTCAAGGATCGGGTCGGATCGGTCAGCGGTCTGGCTCCCTGGGCTGCGGACCGAGAACGCGGATCCGGTACAGGGTCATGCACTCAGAGCCACTCCGGAATGGTATCTCGCGCGATCATTTCGTCAAAGGTGGGACGTGCGCGGATAACCGCGAATTGATCGCCCCGGACGAGAACCTCGGGTACCAGCGGCCGGGTGTTGTATTCCGAGGCCATCACCGACCCGTAGGCCCCGGCCGACCGGAACGCCACCAGGTCGCCCTCGGCCAACGCCGGAAGGTCCCGCGCCCGGGCGAAGGTGTCGCCGGTCTCGCAGACCGGGCCGACCACGTCGAAGCGGCGCATCTCTGCCCCGGCGGCGGGCTCGGTCACCGGGACGATGTCGTGGTGGGCGTCGTACATCGCCGGCCGGATCAGGTCGTTCATCGCCGCGTCGAGGATCAGGAAATCCCGGTCCTGCCCGGACTTGAGGTATACCACCCGGCTGAGCAGGACGCCGGCGTTGCCGGCGATCAGGCGGCCGGGCTCGATCTCGATCTCGCAGCCGAGATGGCCGACCGCCCGGCGGATCACCTCGCCGTACTCGGTGGGCAGCGGCGGCGCCTCGTTCGACCGCATGTAGGGAATGCCCAGCCCGCCGCCGAGATCGAGCCGGACGATGTCGTGGCCGTCGGCGCGCAGCGCCCCGGTCAGGTCGGCGACCTTGCGGTAGGCGGCCTCGAACGGGGCCAGGTCGGTGAGCTGCGAGCCGATATGGACGTCGATCCCGACCACCTTCAGCCCCGGCAGCCGGGCGGCATGGGCATAGACCGCGCGGGCCCGCTCGATCGGGATGCCGAACTTGTTCTCGGCCTTGCCGGTGGCGATCTTGGCATGGGTGCGGGCATCGACATCCGGGTTGACCCGGACGGTGACCGGCACCGTGACCCCCATCGCCGCGGCGATCGCCGACAGCCGTTCCATCTCGGGCTCGCTCTCGACGTTCACCTGCCGGACGCCGCCGGCGAGGACCTGCTCGAACTCGGCCCGGCTCTTGCCCACGCCCGAAAACACGATACGGTCGACCGGCACCCCGGCGGCCCGGGCGCGGGCGTATTCGCCGCCCGACACCACGTCCATCCCGGCGCCGAGGTCGCCCAGCAGCCGCAGCACCGCGACGTTGGACAGCGCCTTCACCGCGTAGCAGACGAGGTGGGGCATGCCCTTCAGCGCCTCGTCGAAGAGCTTGAAATGCCGGGTCAGGGTCGCGGTCGAGTAGACGTAGACCGGGGTGCCCACGGCCGCGGCGATCTCGGCAAGCGGCACGTCCTCGGCATGAAGCTGCCCGTCGCGGTAGAGAAAGTGGTCCATCCGCCGGTCTTAGCAGACCGCGCCGCCGGGCCAAGGCCCCGCCTTCTTCGGACCCGAAATATCCCGGGGTGAATTCGGCCGCGCCG
>JBFKOW010000013.1:0-34348 GCA_041628615.1 Paracoccaceae bacterium
AACGCCACCCGGCCGGAGATCGAGCAGATCCTGATCTCCAACGCCAAGGGCATCGACGAGGAGTCCTTCGAGCGCGAGCTCTACGTGATCCGCCGCCGGATCGAGAAGGCCGCCGCCGCCGCCGGGGTCCGCGATCTCTACCTGGCCTCGCTGTCCTGCCGGTCGATCATCTACAAGGGCATGATGCTGGCCGAGCAGGTGGCCGAGTTCTATCCCGACCTGCTGGACGAGCGGTTCGAGAGCGCCTTCGCGATCTACCACCAGCGCTATTCCACCAACACCTTCCCGCAGTGGTGGCTGGCGCAGCCGTTCCGGATGCTGGCCCATAACGGCGAGATCAACACGCTCAAGGGCAACGTCAACTGGATGAAGAGCCACGAGATCCGGATGGCCAGCGCGACCTTCGGAGACCTCGCGGACGACATCAAGCCGATCATCGCCTCGGGGGCGTCGGATTCGGCGGCGCTGGACGCGGTGTTCGAGGTGCTGGTCCGGGCCGGGCGCAACGCCCCGATGGCCAAGACGATGCTGGTCCCGGAAAGCTGGTCCAAGCTGGCGGTGGAGATGCCGCAGGCCTGGCGCGACATGTATTCCTACTGCAACTCGGTGATGGAGCCGTGGGACGGCCCCGCCGCGCTGGCGATGACGGACGGCCGCTGGGTCTGCGCCGGGCTCGACCGCAACGGCCTGCGCCCGATGCGCTATGTCGTCACCGGCGAGGGCCTGCTGATCGCCGGTTCCGAGGCCGGCATGGTGCCGGTGAACGAAAAGACCGTGGTCGAGAAGGGCGCCCTCGGCCCCGGCCAGATGATCGCGGTCGACATGGCCTCGGGGACGCTGTTCCACGACACCGAGATCAAGGACAAGCTCGCCGCCGCCCAGCCCTTCGGCGAGTGGGTGAGCAAGATCACCGACCTCGACGACACCCTTGCCGCCGTCACCGAGCGGCCGCTGTTCTCGGGCGCCGAACTGCGCCGCCGGCAGGTCGCCGCCGGCTACACGATCGAGGAACTGGAGCAGATCCTCGCGCCGATGGCCGAGGACGGCAAGGAGGCCATCGCCTCGATGGGCGACGACACCCCGCCGGCGGTCCTGTCCAAGCAGTACCGCCCGCTGAGCCACTTCTTCCGGCAGAACTTCAGCCAGGTCACCAACCCGCCGATCGACAGCCTGCGGGAATACCGGGTGATGAGCCTGAAGACCCGTTTCGGCAACCTCAAGAACGTGCTGGACGAGGACAGCAGCCAGACCGAGATCCTGGTGCTGGAAAGCCCCTTCGTCGGCAACGCCCAGTTCGAGGCGCTGACCGAGGCCTTCAACGCGCCCTACGTGGAGATCGACTGCACCTTCGCCCCCGGCCCCAACGCCCTGTCGAAGGCGCTGTCGCGGATACGCGACGAGGCCGAGGACGCCGTGCGCTCGGGCGCCGGGCACCTGGTGCTGACCGATCACCACCAGGACGCCGGGAAGGTGGGGATGCCGATGATCCTCGCCACCTCGGCGGTGCATTCCTGGCTGACCCGCAAGGGCCTGCGCACCTTCTGTTCGCTGAACGTCCGCTCCGCCGAATGCATCGATCCGCATTACTTCGCGGTGCTGATCGGCTGCGGCGCGACCGTGGTGAACGCCTACCTCGCCGAGGACAGCATCGCCGACCGGATCGACCGCGGCCTGATCGACGGCACCCTGACCGAGGCGATGGCCCGCTACCGCAAGGCGATCGACGCCGGCCTGCTCAAGATCATGTCGAAGATGGGGATCAGCGTCGTGTCGTCCTATCGCGGCGGCCTGAACTTCGAGGCCGTGGGGCTCAGCCGCGCGATGGTGGCCGAGTATTTCCCCGGCATGCACAGCCGGATTTCCGGCATCGGCGTCAGCGGGGTGCAGAGGAAGGTCGAGGAGGTCCATGCCAGGGGCTGGCGCGACGGCCAGGACGTGCTGCCCATCGGCGGCTTCTACAAGGCCCGCCGGTCGGGCGAGAAGCACGCCTGGGAAGCCACCTCGATGCACCTGATGCAGTCCGCCTGCGACCGCGCCTCCTACGAGTTGTGGAAGCGTTATGCGCAGCAGATGCAGGCCAACCCGCCGATCCACCTGCGCGACCTGCTGGCGATCAAGCCGCTGGGCAAGCCGGTTCCGATCGAGGAGGTCGAGAGCATCACCGCGATCCGCAAGCGCTTTGTCACGCCGGGGATGAGTCTCGGCGCGCTGTCGCCCGAGGCCCACAAGACCCTGAACGTCGCGATGAACCGGATCGGCGCCAAGTCCGACTCGGGCGAGGGCGGCGAGGACCCGGCGCATTTCGTCCCCGAACCCAACGGCGACAACCCGTCCGCCAAGATCAAGCAGGTGGCCTCGGGCCGCTTCGGCGTCACCGCGGAATACCTCAACCAGTGCGAGGAACTGGAGATCAAGGTCGCGCAGGGCGCCAAGCCCGGCGAGGGCGGCCAGCTGCCCGGCATGAAGGTCACCGACCTGATCGCCCGGCTGCGTCACTCGACCAAGGGCGTGACCCTGATCTCGCCGCCGCCGCACCACGACATCTACTCGATCGAGGACCTCGCGCAGCTGATCTACGACCTCAAGCAGATCAACCCGCGCGCCAAGGTGACGGTCAAGCTGGTGGCCTCGTCCGGCGTCGGCACCATCGCCGCCGGGGTGGCCAAGGCCAAGGCCGACGTGATCCTGATCTCGGGCCACAACGGCGGCACCGGGGCCTCGCCCGCGACCTCGATCAAGTATGCCGGCCTGCCGTGGGAGATGGGCCTGACCGAGGCGCATCAGGTCCTCGCGATGAACCACCTGCGCGACCGGGTGACCCTGCGCACCGACGGCGGGCTGCGCACCGGCCGCGACATCGTGATGGCGGCGATGATGGGGGCCGAGGAGTTCGGCATCGGCACCGCCGCGCTGATCGCGATGGGCTGCATCATGGTCCGCCAGTGCCAGTCCAACACCTGCCCGGTGGGGGTCTGCACCCAGGACGAACGGCTGCGGGCCAAGTTCACCGGCACCGCCGACAAGGTGGTCAACCTGATCACCTTCTACGCCACCGAGGTGCGCGAGATCCTCGCCGAGATCGGCGCCCGCAGCCTCGACGAGGTGATCGGCCGCGCCGACCTGCTGACCCAGGTCAGCCGGGGCGCCGCCCATCTCGACGATCTCGACCTCAACCCGCTTCTCATCACCGTGGACGGGGCGAAGGAGATCACCTACGACCGCACCCGTCCGCGCAACGCCGTGCCCGACACGGTCGACGCGCAGATCGTCAAGGACGCCGCGCGGTTCCTCGACGATGGCGAGAAGATGCAGCTGGAATACGCGGTGCAGAACACCTTGCGCACCATCGGCACCCGCACGTCGAGCCACATCGTCAAGAACTTCGGGATGCGCAACCACCTGCAGCCCGACCACCTGACGGTGAAGCTCAAGGGCTCGGCCGGGCAGAGCCTCGGCGCCTTCGCCGCGCCGGGACTGAAGCTCGAGGTTTCGGGCGACGCCAACGACTATGTCGGCAAGGGCCTGTCGGGCGGCACCATCGTGGTCCGCCCGCCGATGGCGAGCCCGCTGGTGGCGCACCGGAACACCATCATCGGCAACACCGTGCTTTACGGCGCGACCGACGGCTACCTGTTCGCCGCCGGAAGGGCCGGGGAGCGTTTCGCCGTCCGCAATTCGGGCGCGAAGGTGGTGATCGAGGGCTGCGGCTCGAACGGCTGCGAATACATGACCGGCGGCGTCGCGGTGATCCTCGGGCCGGTGGGGGCCAACTTCGGCGCCGGGATGACCGGCGGCATGGCCTATCTCTACGATCCGGAGGGCGAGGCCGGGCCGCTGATCAACCACGAGACCCTGGTCACCTGCCCGGTCACCGTGGACCACTGGCACGACCAGCTGAAGGGTCTTGTCGAGCGTCACGCCGCCGAGACCGGCAGCCGCCGCGCCGCCGAGATCCTGCAGCACTGGGACGAGGAGGTGACCCGCTTCGTCCAGGTCTGCCCGAAGGAGATGCTGAACAAGCTGTCGCATCCGATTTCGGAGAAGGGCCCGGCGGCAGTGCCCGCCGAGTAGCGGCAATTGCCGCGGACGTGAGTTGACCCCGCCGGCGGCGCGCTAGCTGACGGCGGGTTCCACCACCGTTTCCGGCACGCCGATGCTCTGCCCGTTCCGTTCCGTCCTTGCCGCCGTCCTCCTGGCGCTGTTCGTCCCCGCCGGACCGGCGGCGGCGCAGCGGATCGTCGCCATCGGCGACAGCGTGATGGCGTGGAATGCCGGGCAGGGCCGGTCGATCGCCGACGCGCTGTCCGGGGCGCTGGGCCTGCCGGTGGACAACCGCGCGGTCTCGGGCGCGCGGTTCAGCAACGACAGCGGCCTTGGCCGGGCGCTGGGCTTCGATATCCGCCGCCAGCTGGGCCGCGACCGGCCGGCCGTGGTGGTGATGACCGGCGGCGCCAACGACCTGCGCGCCGAATGCACCTGCGGCGCCTGCGCCGGGGTTCGCGACAGCTTGATCGACGCCCGGCTCACGGGCGAGATCCCCGACTTCGTCGCGGGCCTGATCGCGGCGGGCAGCCGGGTCGTCTACATCGGTTACTACCGGACCCGGTCGCGGGGCTACATGGCGGAGTGCACCGCCGATTTCGACGCCCTGCACGACCGGATGGCGGCGCTGGCAGAGCGGCTGCCGGGCCTGACCTTCGTCTCCGCCCGGCCGGTGATGGACCGCGACGACCCGGCGCTCTTTGCCGTGGACGCGGTGCATCCGTCGCCACTGGGTTCAGCACTGATCGGCCGGCACGTCGCGGCGACAATGACGGCGGGAGGCCCGGGAATGGCCACGCCTTCGACACAGCCGGACGAGTGATTCCCAAATTGTCTCAAACTTTCGCCGGACTGGGATCGCAGCATCGCTGCCGCGACCACAAGGGCGACAGGTTTTCATGCCGACGAGTTACAGCGACCAGTTCTGGCTGATCGACCCCTATGCCCCACCGCCGGTGGGCACGCTTCTGACCATGCAGAATTACGGCATGACCGACGCCGACGACGATCTGGACTTCTCGGCGGCGGGGGGCGACACGATCAACGGCATCGACATCACCGCGGTCTACAACGGCGACACGGTGACGGTCCGGATCGGAACCGGGCCCGAGTTCACGGTCACCGGCGCGACCTTCTACCTTGCCGACGGGTCGCGGGTGTTCATCCCGACCGACGGCAGCGTGCTGCAGGACGCGACGTTCGTCCGCTCGACCTGGGTGTCGCCCAACACCCAGATGGACGTGGCCGACCTGGGTCCGCCCTGCTTCACCCCCGGCACCCTGATCGAGACGGCGACCGGCCCCTGCCCGGTCGAGGACATCGCCGAGGGCGACCTTGTGGTGACCCGCGACCGCGGCCCGCAGCCGGTCCGCTGGGTCAGCCGCCGTGCCGTGCCGGGCAAGGGCCGCAACGCCCCCGTCCGCATCCGCCGCGGCGCGCTGGGCAACCGCCGCGACCTTGTCGTGTCACGCCAGCACCGCGTCCTGATCGAAGGCTGGCGGGCCGAGCTGCTGTTCGGCGCCGACGAGGTGTTCGTCTCGGCCGCCCACCTTGTCGACGGCGCCGCGATCCGGGTCGAACCCTGCCGCGAGGTGACCTACCTGCACCTGCTGTTCGACCGGCACGAGGTGATCCACGCCGAGGGCCTGCCTACCGAGAGCTTCGATCCGGGCGGCGACCTGGTCCGCACCGACCCCGAGTTGCGCGCCGCCCTGTTCGCCCGCCTGCCGCAGATGGCGAGCCGGCTCGCCCCCGTGCCGCGCGTCGCCCGTCCGGTGGCCCGGGCCCGCGAAGCCCGGCTTCTGGTGGCCTGAGGGCGCGCGGCAGGATGACGGCAGAGATCACCCCGGAGATCGAGGTTTCGGGCCGCCCGCGCCGGTCGTATGCTGACGGCATGGCGACGAGCAGGTCCAGGAAATCCGCCAGCCGGTCCGGCAAGGCCCCGCCGCGCAGCCTTTGGGTCCGGCTGCGCCGTGTCCTGTTGCGCGCGGTCCTTGGCGTGGTGGCGGCGGTCGCGGCGCTGATCCTGCTGTTCGCCGTCGTCAACCCGCGCCTGACCCCCTACATGGTTGCCGAGGCGTTCCGAGAGGGCGAGATCCGCCGCGACTGGGTGCCGATGGAGCGCATCGCCCCGGAGATGGCCCGCGCCGCCGTCGCCGCCGAGGACGCCAACTTCTGCCTGCACTGGGGGCTTGACCTCGCCGCGATCCGCGCCGCGCTGGAGGCCGGCGGCAGCCGCGGCGCCTCGACCATCTCGCAGCAGACGGTGAAGAACGTGTTCCTGTGGCACGGCCGCAGCTACCCGCGGAAGGCGCTGGAAGCCCTGCTCACGCCACTGGTCGAGGCGGTCTGGACCAAGCGCCGGATCCTCGAGGTCTATCTCAACGTTGCCGAGTTCGACCGCGGCGTGTTCGGGGTCGAGGCCGCCGCGCGGCACTATTTCGGGGTCTCCGCCGCCGACCTGTCGGCGCAGCAGGCGGCCCGGCTGGCCGCGGTCCTGCCCAATCCCAAGGGCCGCTCGGCCGCCGATCCCTCGGTTCAGGTCCAGCGCCGCGCCACGGCGATCCGCGACGGCGCCGCCACCATCGCCGCCGATGGCCGCGACGACTGTTTCGAGTAGCTTGATCGGCGCCGCGGGATGGGCCACTGAGGGGGAATGAACCGGCTCTATCATTACCCGTTGTCGCCGTTTTCCCGGAAGGTCCGCCTGACCCTCGCCGAGAAGAGGATCGAGGTCGAACTGGTCGAGGAACGCTATTGGGAGCGGTCGCCGGAGTTCCTGCGCCGCAACCCCGCGGGCCGGGTGCCGGTGTTGCGGATGGGGTCGCGGAACCTGTCTGACAGCACCGCGATCTGCGAATACCTCGAAGAGACCGTCCCCGATCCGCCGCTGATGCCGAAATCCGCCGAGGACCGCTACGAGGTCCGCCGGCTGACGGCGTGGTTCGACGACGGTTTCTACCGCGACGTGACGGCCAAGCTGCTTGGCGAACGGGTGTTCCGCAAGGTGATGGGCACCGGCTATCCGGACAGCGCCAACGTCAAGGCTGGCGCCCGGGCGATCAAGGTGCACATCGATTACATGGCCTCGCTGCTGGACCAGCGCCGCTGGCTGGCGGGCGACGCGATGAGCCTTGCCGATTTCGCCGCCGCCGGGCACCTGAGCTGCCTCGACTACATCTCGGACGTGGACTGGAACCGGTCCGACGTGGTCAAGGACTGGTATGCCAAGATCAAGAGCCGTCCGGCCTTCCGCAGCATCCTCGCCGACCAGGTGCCGGGGTTCCCGCCGCCGGCGCATTACGCCGATCTCGATTTCTAGGGGCCGCCGGCCGTTTCGCGGGTCCGGGCGGCACAGCGCATGGACGACCTGAAAGCCAGACTGGAGGCCGAGGCCCGCGCCGCGGGCTTTGCCGCGATGGGAGTCTGCCGCCCCGCCGATGTCCGTCCGATGGACCGGCTGCGCGCCTTCGTGGAGGCGGGCCGCCACGGCGAGATGGCGTGGATGGCCGAGCGGATGCACTGGCGCGGCGATCCCGCGGCGCTGTGGCCCGAGGCCCGTTCGGTGGTGATGCTGGCCGACAGCTATGCCCCCGACCACGACCCGCTGGCGGTGCTGGCGCGGCCCGACCGCGCGGCGATCTCGGTCTATGCCGGCAACCGCGACTACCACGACCTGGTGAAGAAGCGGCTCAAGCGGCTGGCCCGCTGGCTGATCGCGCAGGCGGGGGGCGAGGTGAAGGTGTTCGTCGACACCGCCCCGGTGATGGAAAAGCCGCTGGCCGCCGCCGCGGGCCTCGGCTGGCAGGGCAAGCACACCAACCTGCTGAGCCGGGAATTCGGCAACTGGGTGTTCCTCGGCGCGATCTTCACCACGCTGGACCTGCCCGCCGACGCACCGGCCGAGGACCGCTGCGGCAGTTGCACCGCCTGCCTCGACATCTGCCCGACCGACGCCTTCCCGGCCCCCTACCAGCTCGACGCGCGGCGCTGCGTCTCCTACCTGACGATCGAGCACAAGGGCCCGGTTCCCGAGGAGCTGCGCCCCGGTCTGGGCAACCGGATCTACGGCTGCGACGATTGCCTCGCCGTCTGCCCCTGGAACAAGTTCGCCGTCGCCGCCTCGGACATCCGCTACCGGCACCGGGACGAGTTGCGCGCGCCGCGGCTGGCCGATCTCGCGGCGCTCGACGATGCCGCCTTCCGGGCGCTGTTCTCGGGCAGCCCGGTGAAGCGGATCGGCCGCAACCGGTTCGTCCGCAACGTCGCCTACGCGATCGGCAATTCCGGCCGCCCCGAGTTGCGCCCGGCGGCGCTGCGGCTGGCCGGGGACGCCGACCCGGTGGTGGCCGAGGCCGGGCGCTGGGCGGCGGACCGGCTGGCCGGAACCGGACCGGGCGGCGGCGCGTTCACCCCGGAGTGATGGCCGGCACCGCGATGCGCCTTAGGTCATTGACTGTGCCGGGCTCGGCCCGGAGAACCTGACCCGACCGCACCCGGAGACCTGCCATGCGATCCTTCGTCCTCGTTGCGCTCATTGCGGCGCTGTCGCCGCCGCCTGCCGCCGCCGATCCGGTGGCGCAGGGCGCCCCGAACGCCGACTACGCCCCGGCCTTTCCCGGCCAGACCCGCGCCGACGCCCTGCCGCCGACCCCGGTCGCGGTCGAGACCTTCGCCGAGGGTCTCGATTCGCCCTGGGGCATCGCGCCCCTGCCGGACGGCGGCTGGCTGGTGACCGAACGCTCGGGCGCGCTGCGCCGGCTCGGCCCGGACGGCGCGGTGTCGCCCCCCGTCGCGGGCGTGCCCGAGGTGGACGCCCGGCGGCAGGGCGGCCTGCTCGACGTGATGACCGGTCCCGACTTCGCCGACACCCGCCGCGTCTGGCTGACCTACGCCAAGCCGGTCGAGGGCGGCACCGTGACCGCCGCCGCGACCGGCGTCCTGTCCGCCGACGGCGCCCGGCTGGAGGACGTTCGCGACATCTTCGTCCAGACCCCGCCGTCGCCGACGCCGATGCATTACGGCAGCCGGATCGTGCTGGCCCCGGACGGCGCGTCGGTCTTCATCACCACGGGCGAGCATTCCGCCGCCCGCGAGCGGGTGCTGGCGCAGGACCTGGGCACCACCTACGGCAAGGTGGTCCGGGTCGATCCGCTGACCGGTGCGGCGCTGCCGTCCAACCCCTTCGTCGGGCAGGACGGCGACGACACGATCTGGTCGTACGGCCACCGTAACCCGCAGGGCGCGGCGATCGGCCCCGACGGCGCGCTGTGGACCGTGGAGCACGGCCCCCGCGGCGGCGACGAACTGAACCGTCCCGAGGCGGGCGCGAACTACGGCTGGCCGGAGATCTCCTACGGCATCGAGTATCGCGGCGCGCCGATCCCCGGCGGCCGCACCGCCGCCCCCGGCATGGAGCAGCCGGTCTATTACTGGGACCCGGTGATCGCGCCGGGCGGCATGGTGTTCTACGACGGCGGCCTGTTCGACTGGCGCGGCGACCTGCTGATCGGCGGGCTGGTGGGCGACGCGGTGGTCCGCCTGCGCCTGCAGGACGGTCGCGTCACCGGCGAGGAGCGGGTGGCCGAGGGCATCGGCCGGGTCCGCGACGTGGAGGTCGCCCCGGACGGGTCGGTCCTTGCCCTGATCGACGCGCCTGCCCCGTTCGGCGCCATCATGCGCCTGCGCCCCGGCGGCTGAGGTGGCGCTGCGCGACGACCTCGACGCGGCCTCCCGCGCCGGCCGCCCCGGCGCGGTGAGCGTCGAGCCGCGTCCGGCGCGGGGCATCCTGCTGATGATCCTCGCCGTCACCGCGTTCAGCGTGATGGCCGCCTTCATCAAGGCGGCGGACCGGATCCCGGCGGGCGAGGCGATGTTCTTCCGCTCCGCCGGGGCGCTGCTGGTGGTGGTCGGCTGGCTGGCCGCGACCGGGGCCTTGCGCAGCGGCATCCGCACCAACTCGGTCCGCAACCACGCGGTCCGCGGGATCGTCGGCAGCATCGCGATGGGCCTGTCCTTCGCGTCGCTGAAATACCTGCCGCTGCCCGAGGTCACCGCGCTGCGGTTCGTCACCCCGGTCCTGCTGGTGCTGATGGCGGCGCTGCTGCTGGGCGAGCGGATCCGCCTGATCCGGATCAGCGCCGTCCTCGTCGGGCTGGTCGGCGTGGTCATCATCACCGCGCCCCGGTTCTCGGCCGGGCTGGGCGATCTGGCGGCGCTGGGGGCGCTGATGACGCTGGCCTCGGCGGCGCTCGCGGCGCTGGCGCAGGTCTTCGTCAAGGCGATGGCGGGGAGCGAGTCGACCACCGCCATCGTGTTCTGGTTCTCGGTCACCTCGGCGGTGCTGTCGCTGGTGACGCTGCCCTTCGCCTGGCACCTGCCCACGGCGCAGGAGGCGGCGCTGCTCTGCGGCGCGGGTCTTCTGGGCGGCTGCGGGCAGATCCTGCTCACTTCCTCCTACCGCTTCGCCGACGCCGGGGTGGTGGCGCCGTTCACCTATGTCTCGATGCTGTGGTCGATCGCGATCGGCTACGTCTGGTTCGCCGAGCTTCCCACCGCGTCGATGCTGGCCGGGGCCGGGCTCATCATCGCGGCCGGCGTGGTGATCGTCTGGCGCGAGCGTCAGATCGCCCGTGGCCGTGGTGCGGCGCGCCCCGCCCTGCCGGGCACCGGGGCCTGACCGGACCCCGTTAACCGGCTGCTCACCGCCGCCGTGCTAGGCGATGCGGGCGCGGGCGCCGCCGCCGGCCCCGCGGCGCAACTGCGACGGAGCCCGGCCCGATGGTGACCACCCCGCCCGAAACGGTGAATTCCGAACGCCCGTTCGAGATGGGCCAGATCTTCTATTCCCGGACCGACGGCCGCGGCGTCATCGAGGGGGCGAACTGGGTGTTCCAGCGGATCGCCGGGTTCGACTGGGACGAACTTCTCGGCGCACCACACAAGATCATCCGACATCCCGACATGCCGCGCGGCGTGTTCCGGCTGATGTGGGACAGCCTTGGTGAGGGACGGTCCTTCGCGGGCTACGTCAAGAACCGGGCGAAGGACGGCACCTACTACTGGGTTCTCGCCAATGTCTCTGCGATCGAGGGGGGCTACCTGTCGGTCCGGATCAAGCCGGGCACGCCGCATTTCGACAGGGTGCGGGAGATCTACGCCGACCTGCTGGCGCAGGAGGCGGCCGAGCAACTGAGCCCCGAGCAGAGCGCCGAACGGCTTGTCGCGGCAGTGGCCGCCCTGGGCTTTCCCGACTACGAGAGCTTCGGCGCCGTGGCCTGCCGGGACGAGGCGCTGAACCGCGTCCGGGCGCTCGGGCATATCGACACGACGGGGCTGGGAAGCCTGCGGCAGACGGGCGAGATTCTGGGAAAGCTCGAAACCTCGGTCGGTGACCTGATGCGCGCGGTGCAAAGCATCCGCCAGGTGCCGGCCAACATGCGGATCGTCGCGAAGCGGCTGGAGCCGGTGGGCGGCCCGATCACCTCCATCGCGATCAGCTACGCCAACATGGCCGGCGAGATGGACGACTGGGTGCAGGCCTTCCTGACATCGAGCGGGAACGGCTTCGCGGCGATGCACGCGGCGATGACCAGGGCGAACTACCTTGCCGCCGCGGCGACCATTCAGCGCGAGGTGGAGCGCAGCCTGCGCCACGAACGCCGGGGCGAGGCGCATATCGACATGGCCGCGGAAATGGCGTTGCTCGACGGGCTGGCGTCGGACTTCGAGTTCCGCGCCCGGGAAGCGCTCGTCAAGCTCAACCACCAGACCCGGCGGCTGAGCCAGGACCTGCTGGAAATGAAGCGCTTCGTGATGTCGCTGGCCACGACCCGGACCCTGTGCCGGATCGAGAATGCGCGGCTCGACGCGGGCGCCGGAAGCCTTGACGCGGTGATCGCCCGGCTCGACGAATTCCAGTCCACCATCGATTCCCAGCTCGACGATATCGCCCGGGCGAACCGGGCGATCCAGCGCATGGCGAGGGCCCTGGTGGAACGCGGCATCCACAGTCGCGGCGCGCGGCGCCGCACGTCCCCCTCCGCGGCCTGATCCGCACCGGTCGACGCGACCGGCCGGCCGGGGCCCCATCCGACGCCATGCCGCTCGCGGGCCGGTGCAGCCGTCCCACGCCATCGCGGCAGGGCCGGCGCGGCGCGGCGGGCGCAAGGCAGGCATCCCGTGAGCCTGCGTGCCAAGCCGCTTTTCGCGCCTTCGGCTGTCACGGCCGGGGCGCGCGCATGTCTGTCGCGGGACAGGCTCCCGGCCCGGTGCCTCGGAGGGGCGGAACCCATGCCCCGGCGCAGCGGCGGAACGTGCCGGAGCAAGGCCGGGCTGGCGTGACAGCGGACAGGCCGTGTCGGGGACGAAAGGCTGGACAGGCCCGGTCGTTCGGGCCGCATGGCCGGTCCGGAACCTGTCGGGTTGCATTTCCCCGCCAGCGATGATTGGCCTAGGACGCATGCCGGTGCGCCCGTCCAGCCGGTGTTTCAGGGAGTCCTACCGGATGCAGATCGAGACGACGGAGCTTGCCGGAGTGCTGATCGTGACGCCGGCCCGGTTCGGAGACGATCGCGGCTTCTTCAGCGAGACCTGGAACCGCAGCCGGATGGCGGAAGCGGGCGTCGACATCGAGTTCGTGCAAGACAACCATTCGATCTCGGCCGGGCGCGGGACCCTGCGCGGCTTGCACTACCAGGCCCCGCCGCACGCGCAGGCCAAGCTGGTGCGCTGTGGCCGCGGTGCGCTCTGGGACGTGGCGGTGGACGTGCGGCCCGGGTCGCAAACCTACGGTCGCTGGGTCGGTGTCGAACTGAGCTTCGAAAACGGTCGCCAGTTGCTGATCCCGGAAGGGTTCCTGCACGGCTTCGTCACCCTCACCGACGATTGCGAGATCGTCTACAAATGCTCGGACCACTACGCCCCCGAGGCCGACGGCGCGGTGCGCTGGGACAGTTGCGGCATCGATTGGCCGCTGGACGGCGCCCCGGTGCTGAGCGCCAGGGACGCCGCCGCGCCGGCCTTCGCGGACTGGGCCAATCCCTTCTCGGAGGCGGGCGCATGAAGATCCTCGTCACCGGCGCGGCCGGGTTCATCGGCTCGGCGGTCGTCCGGCAGGCGATCGCCGACGGGCATTCCGTGGTCAGCCTGGACGCGCTGACCTATGCCGCGAGCCTCGGGTCGCTGGCGCCGGTGATGGACCACCCCGCCCACGCCTTCGAGAAGGCCGACATCCGGGACCGCCACGCGCTGGACCGGATCCTCGCGCGGCACCGGCCCGACGCGGTCATGCACCTCGCCGCCGAAAGCCACGTGGACCGGTCGATCGACGGCCCCGGCGCCTTCGTCGATACCAACGTGACCGGCACCTACCGGTTGCTGGAAGCGGTGCGGCACCATTGGGAGGGCCGGGGCCGCCCCGAGGACTTCCGGTTCCATCACATCTCGACCGACGAGGTGTTCGGCTCGCTCGGCCCCGACGACCCGGCGTTTTCCGAGACCACCCCCTACGACCCGCGCAGCCCCTATTCGGCGTCCAAGGCGGCGTCGGACCATCTCGTGCGGGCCTGGTTCCACACCTTCGGCCTGCCGGTGGTCCTGACCAACTGCTCGAACAATTACGGCCCCTACCACTTCCCCGAAAAGCTGATCCCGGTGGTGATCCTGAACGCGATTGCCGGGCGCGAGATCCCGGTCTACGGCCGGGGCGAGAACGTGCGCGACTGGCTGTACGTGGAGGATCACGCGCGGGCGCTGCTGCTCGCCGTCCGCAAGGGCCGTCCCGGCCGCAGCTACGCCATCGGCGGCGGCAACGAGGCGCGCAACATCGACCTCGTCCGCAAGGTCTGCGCCCTGCTCGACGAGATGCGCCCGCGGCCGGCCCCCCACGCGGACCAGATCGCCTTCGTCACCGACCGCCCGGGCCACGACGCGCGCTACGCCATCGACGCGACCCGCGCCCGCGGCGAACTGGGCTGGCGGCCCGAGGTCGATCTTGACGAGGGACTGCGCCGGACCGTGCGCTGGTTCCTCGACAACGAGGCCTGGTGGCGGCCGCTGCAACTGCGACAGGGTGTCGGCGTCCGGCTGGGCCGGGCGGGGTAGGGACCGGGTCGCAGGATCCGCCTCGACGATCAGGGACGCCGGGCCAGCGCCCGATGAAGGCCGACATGGATGGCGTTCGTGGTTTCCCCGGCGAAACCGGTTTCCCGGCTGCGCTGGGGGCTCGCGCCTCCGAACATGGATCCGTCAGGGGTCAGGCCCCGGCGGCATTCCACCGCCAGCATGAGCCGTTCGCGGTCCGACCGCTTCGAGCGTTGTCCGACGCCGAGCCGGCTGTCGCGAAGCGGATATCCGTCCGCGACCGCCGACAGGCTGTACCCCGGGGCCGGGAGGCCGGGCAACGCGCAGGGGTCATATGGGGCAGGAGCGATCTGGACGAACCGGACAACAGCCAATAGCCTGAGTCCGGCTCTTGCCAGGGCCGGCCGACGGCTCGGGAGGCAGGATTGCCGGCGATCGGTCGTGCAGCGATTGTCAGTATGAAGCAGGCGACAAGGACGGATGACGATATCGGCGACCGATCCAGACCTGTGCCGCGAAACCCCTGTGCAGAATTGGCTGGCGCCACCCCGCCCGAAACGGGCCGCCGGCGCTTGTCGATCCGGCTGCCCGATCCGCCGGGTCCGGGCGGTGCGCCGACAACGTTCCCGGCCCGGTGCGACCGGCGCAGGGACACCCCCTGCACCCCGCAAGGGCGGCCCGGCCCCGATCGGCATAAACGCCGCCGTGCCGCGTGAGCCTTCATCAGGATGCACCGTCGTTGACGGCCCGGCGAGGATCATCAAGAACGCCGGAGGGCGCGTGACTGCGCATGGCGGGCGGGATCGGCCTGGTCGGTTCCGCGTCGGAAGGGGCGCCGCATGAAACTGACGGTATTCGGGCGCACCGGGCAGGTCGCGACGGAGTTGCGCCGATTGGCCGGGCCGGGGCTCGAACTCGAAATCATGGGCCGGGACGCGGCCGATTTCTCGGACCCCGCCGGGGTTGCGCGGGCCGCCCGGGCGGCGACGGGCGACGCTTTCGTCAACGCGGTCGCCTACACGGCGGTGGATGCGGCGGAAACCGACGAACCGGCGGCGTCGGTCGTCAACGGAGTGTCGGTCGGCGCGCTTGCGGACGCCGCGGCCCGGAGCGGCCGGCCCCTGATCCACCTGTCGACCGACTACGTCTTCGACGGGAGCGGCGAAGCGGCCTGGCGGCCGGACGATGCCACCTCTCCGATCAATGCCTACGGCCGGTCCAAGCGCGCCGGGGAAATGGCCGTTCTGGCGGCGGGCGGACCGCACGCGGTGATCCGCACGTCCTGGGTCTTTTCCGCGCATGGCAGAAATTTCGTGACGACCATGCTGCGGCTCGGCCGGGAACGGTCGGCGCTGTCGATCGTCGCGGACCAGATCGGCGGGCCCACGAGCGCCGAGCGGATCGCCGCGATGGCCGTCGAGACCGCCGCGCAGATCGTCGCGGACCCCGGAAAATCCGGCGTCTATCACTTCGCGGGCGCGGGCGATGTCTCGTGGGCCGATTTCGCGCGGACGATCTTCCGGCAGGCCGGGCTCGGGGTCGCCGTTACGGACATCCCGACAGCGGACTACCCGACCCCCGCCCGGCGGCCGCAAAACTCGCGCCTGGACTGCACGTCCCTGCGGGACACCTTCGGGATCGGGCGCCCGGACTGGAGAGAAGACCTGGCGAGGGTGCTCGCCGAACTGGGAGCGACGTCATGACTTCACGCAAAGGCATCATCCTGGCGGGCGGGACCGGGAGCAGGCTCTGGCCGATCACCCTTGGCGTGTCCAAGCAGTTGCTGCCGCTCTACGACAAGCCGATGGTCTATTACCCGCTGTCGACGCTGATGCTTTCGGGGATCCGGCAGATCGCCATCATCACCACGCCGGAGGAAAAGCCCCAGTTCCAGCGCCTGATGGGCGACGGCAGCCAATGGGGGGTAAGTTTCGAGTGGATAGAGCAGCCGTCGCCGGACGGACTCGCCCAGGCCTACCTGCTGACGGAGGCCTTCCTTGACGGGGCGCCGTCCGCGATGGTCTTGGGAGACAACATCTTCTTCGGCCACGGGCTGCCCGAGATGCTTCTGCGGGCTTGCAACCGCCCGACCGGGGGGACCGTTTTCGGCTATCGCGTCAGCGATGCCCGGCAATACGGCGTGGTCGAGTTCGCCGAAGACGGCAAGACGGTGCGCCGGATCATCGAGAAGCCCGAGAACCCGCCGTCGAAATACGCTGTGACCGGGCTCTACTTCCTGGACGGCACGGCATCTGACAGGGCACGGTCGATCCGCCCCTCGCCACGGGGCGAACTGGAGATCACCGACCTTCTGCAGTCCTACCTCGACGACGGCGATCTCGAGGTCGAGCGGATGGGCCGGGGCTTTGCCTGGCTTGATACCGGAACCCATGGCAGCCTGCTCGATGCCGGGAACTTCGTGCGCACGATGCAGGACCGCCAGGGCCTTCAGATCGCGGCCCCCGAGGAAATCGCCTATCTTCAGGGCTGGATCTCGAAGACCGACCTCCTCCGCCATGTCGACCGGTTCGCCAAGACGAGCTACGGCGCCTTCCTGAAGCGGCTCGCGGAAGAGGGCTGACATCCCGGGGGCTGTTCGCGCAGCGTCCCCCCTCACCAGACCGATCGGGAAGGGCCCGGGGCGCCGTGCCGTCAGGGAGGCCGGTCCGGAAGCCCGGATGCCGATGATCTGGCCGGCGCGGACACGGGTTCGGAATCCGGCCCGGCGGTTCCGGCTCAGATCGGTTGTGGCCGCGGGTCCGGAGCCATCGGCCGTGGGCCGACGGAAGGGAATCGTGGGGGAAGGAGCCCGCGCCGCCGCCGGCCGATCGATCGCGCCGCGTCCAGGCGAGACCAGTCCTCACGTCGACAAGCAGTTGCGCGATTCCCCCGAGCGGGAACCCGCAGACCGGGAATGTCGCATCCGTGGCCGGAGATGATCCCTGATGTCGGATCGACCGCGATGAATTGGTCGGTCGGCCCGGCAACGGCATCGAAAAGGGGGGCGTGAGAAGGGGCGAGAGGTGCGCCGACAAAGCGGGAAGCGTCAGCTGCCCGGCGCCTGGGAGCCCCGAATTCGGATCATGGGCCGACTTGGCGTGATAGCGCGAGTCGGACGGCGACTACCCGCGGTCGCAGGACCCCGGTCAGTATCCCGTGCAGCGGAAGACCACCGTGACCGTCTGGGCGAGGATGCGCGCGTCGGTCGAGAACGACACCTCGTCGAAGTACGATTCATCGAACTGGGCCCGTGCCGCGAACCCGCAGTCGTTCCGCTCGGAGACCTGCCAGGAGCCGGTTATGCCCGGACGCATCTTGTAGTAGGCCGAGCCGGGATAGGACGATGCCTGCTCGACCATCATCGGGCGCGGGCCGACCAGCGACATGCTCCCGGTCAGCACGTTCAGAAGCTGGGGCAACTCGTCCAGCGACGTGCGCCGCATGAAGCGCCCGAAATACGTGATCCGGGGATCGTTCTTGAGTTTCTGGGAGATGTCCCACTCCAGCCGCGCCGCCGGATCGCCGGCGAGATGGGACTCGAGCGCCTGCTTGGCATTCGGGACCATCGTCCGGAACTTGACCATGTTGAAGATCTTGCCATCCCGCCCGAGCCGCTGCTGCAGGTAGAACGGGCTGCCGCCGTCGAGCGCCGCGAGAACGGTGAGCACGGCCATCAGCGGCAGGACAACGGGCAGCGCCAGAACGATCAGCAGGAGGTCGAGGCCGCGCTTGGCGAAGTGCCGGTAGAACTCGCCGTGCGCCGCTGCGCCGATGCGGACTCCGCTCGGGGAGGCCTTCGTCGCAAGGACTTCAAAATCTGGTGAATGCAATGTCATGGCAGCAACCCGGAGAACCGGTCCTCACAATACCCTGCCCGAACGAGCCGGGCGTTCCACTTCCCTACGCGATCCCCCAACACGGAACGCTAAGCACATGTCTATCAAATGCACTAGTTTATTAAAAGCTTAGATATGGTTACCTGAACTTCTAAACGCATTTTAGCTGATTGTTACGAACTCGGGCTCTTATTTTGTGCGTGGCGCCGCCGAGGGCGTCAGCCGCCGAAGAAACGAAGCGTTCGCAATCGTACAAACTGTGTCATCTGCCGCGACAATTGCACGATTCCTGCATGTTCGGGCCGCCAAAGTCGCGAATCATGATGCGAGGTCGATTGCGCTGGCGGCGCCGAGGGGTCATCTAGCCGCTATCCGCGGGAACGAGCCCATCGCCGGTTGGACAAGGCGGCCGTCTCAATCGGCGCTGTGACAGCGTGGGAGGTTCGTGGGATGACGATGCAGAGGAAAGAAGTGGCCGCCGATCTCTACACCAAGAACTTCGGTCTCCGGGCGCGGCCGTTCACCCTGCTGCCGGACCCGGATCTGTTCTTCTGGTCGCGCCAGCACCGGCAGGCCTTCTCGGTTCTCGAGTATGGCATCACGACGGGGGCCCCGATCACGGTGCTGACCGGGGAAGTCGGCACCGGCAAGACGACGCTGGTCCAGGCGTTGCTGAGAGCGATCGACGACAAGACCGAGGTCGGCCTGTTATCCAATGCGCAGGGTGGCCGGGGAGACCTGCTGCGCTGGGTGCTTTATGCGCTCGACGTGGATGCGCCGGCTTCGTCCGACTACGTCACCCTGTTCCGCGTGTTCCAGGAGCACGTCATCAAGGTGTATGCGAGCGGGCGGCGCGTGCTGCTGATCGTTGACGAGGCGCAGAACCTCGGTGTCGAACTGCTCGAAGAACTCCGGATGCTGAACAACATCGACACCGGCGAGGACACGGTGCTGCAGCTGATTCTCGTCGGGCAGCCCGAGCTTCGGGCTCTCATCACGCAACCGGACCTGCGGCAGTTCGCGCAGCGGGTCAGCGCGTTCTACCACCTTCAGCCGATGGACCTCGCGACAACACAGGAATACATCCGCTACCGGCTTGTGTCGGTCGGCGGCACCGGGCAGGAGATCTCGACCGCGGCGATGGGCATGATCCACCGCGATGCAGGCGGTATACCGAGGCTCGTCAACAAGATATGCGACCTTGCCATGGTCTATGCCTCGGCCAACGACGAGAAGATCGTTGCGACCGGAACGATCAACGAGCTCCGCAGCGACGGCATCGTGCTGCCGTGGCAGGAGCCCGCCCTGTTCCTGACTTCGCGATCGGACGCAAAGACCTGACCGGTGATCGGCCGGGCTCAAGGCCGCATTTCGCCCTGCGCTTTCGTTGTCGCGAGGTCCCCGGCCGATCGCCGCTGATGTCCGCCGTCGGCAGCAAATTCGCCGGTTCGGCGGTGCTGACGGACTGGCGGCTGCCGGGCCGCTTTCCGACTCCGGCGAGGTTGCCGGCCGAGGCGGTTCCGACGCCCGATCCGTCGTCGAACCGACGGTTCAGGCCGACGCCGTCGGTTCCGGCTTCACGCCGAAGTCCCTGTTCGGCCGCTGCGAGCGCGAGGCCAGCGAGCGCGCGCACCGCCAAGGGGACTATGCCGGGCGCCCATCGGCCGACGAGGGCCGAGTCCCCCGTGGACCTGAAATCGGTCGGGCGTGGCCGGGCGGGGCGAGCCGCGACAGGCGCCGGATCCGTGTCCCGGAGGGCGTCAGGCCCGGACCAGCGCCTCGTAGGTCTCGACCATCTCGCGGGCCAGCGCGCCGACCTCGAAATTGTAGTCGCCGATCTGCCCGACGGGGGTGACCTCGGCGGCGGTGCCGGTCAGCCAGCACTGCTCGAAGCTCTCCATCTCGCCCGGCAGGATGTGCCGTTCATGCACCCTGATCTGGCGGTCCTTCAGCAGGCCGATCACCGTCTGCCGGGTCAGACCGTTGAGGAAGCAGTCGGGCAGCGGGGTGTGCACCTCGCCATCCTTCACGAAGAAGATGTTCGCCCCGGTCGCCTCGGCGACGTAGCCCCGGTAATCCATGAACAGCGCGTCCGAGCAGCCCTTGGCCTCCGCGACGTGCTTCGAGGTGGTGCAGATCATGTAGAGACCCGCGGCCTTGGCATGGACCGGGATGGTCTCGGGCGAGGGCCGCTTCCACTTCGAGATGTCGAGCTTCGCGCCCTTCATCTTGGCGTCGCCGTAGTAGTTGCCCCAGCCCCAGGCGGCGATGGCAAGCCGGACCGGGTTGCGCGCGGATGACACGCCCATGTCCTCGCCCGCGCCGCGCCAGGCGATGGCCCGGACATAGGCGTCGGTCAGGCCGTTCGCCTTCAGCGTCTCGTATTTCGCGGCCTCGATCTCGTCGACGGTGTAGGGGATCTGCATGTCCAGTTCGCCGGCCGAGAAATGCAGCCGCTCGGAATGTTCGCGGGACTTGAAGATCTTGCCGTTGTAGCAGCGTTCGCCCTCGAACACGGACGAGGCGTAGTGCATGGCATGGGTCAGGATGTGGACGTTCGCGGCACGCCAGTCCACCAGCTGACCGTCGAGCCAGATCTTACCGTCGCGATCGTCGTAGCTTGCCATGCTCTGCTCCCAGATTTCCGGAAATTGCGCCGTTAGGTCCGAAGTGGACATAAAGTTGCGCAAAGTTGCGCAAAAACAGGGATTCGCTACCAGTCCGCCCTTGGAATGTCAACAAGGCTGACGTATTCTCCGCCTCGAAAATCAGCGTTTGCGGGGGGGCAAGGTGCAGAACCAGCGGATCGAGACCGGCCAGAACCTGCTGTTCCTGACCGACGACCAGCTGCGCAAGGGCATCGAGGCGATGTTCTTCGCCTATCGCGGCTTCACCGCCGATCCCGACCGCATTCTTTCGGCCCAGGGCTATGGCCGCGCCCATCACCGGGCGATCCATTTCATCCACCGGTCGCCGGGGACGACGGTGAACAACCTGATGTCGATCCTCGGGGTCACGAAGCAATCGCTCAATCGTGTGTTGCGCACCCTGATCGCGGACGGTCTTGTCCTGAGCAGGGTCGGCGACCGCGACAAGCGCGAGCGCCACCTGACCCTGACCGATGCCGGCGCGGCGCTCGAACGGGCGCTCAGCGACGCCCAGCGAGACCGGATGCGCGCGGCCTACCGGGCCGCGGGACCGGCCGCGGTGGCCGGGTTCCGGCGGGTCCTGGAGGCGATGATGGACGATGACCTGCGACGGCACTACCATGCCCTGACCGAGAGGGGCTGAGCGGGTGCGGACCGGCGGGCAGTGCGGTAAGGGTGCGGACGGACGGCGGTGACGGGAATGGACGACGCGCATATCCTGATCGTCGACGATGACGAACGCATCCGCGGGCTGCTGCAGAAATACCTGATCCGGAATGGCTTTCTCGTCAGCGCGGCGCGCGACGCGGACCATGCCCGCCGGTTGCTCGCGGGGCTGGAATTCGATCTCATCGTGCTTGACGTGATGATGCCGGGCGAGGACGGCGTCACCCTGTGCCGCAACCTGCGCCGCACAATTACCACGCCGATCCTGCTGCTGACCGCGAAGTCCGAGACCGAGGACCGCATCGCCGGGCTGGAAGCCGGGGCCGACGACTACCTGTCGAAGCCCTTCGAGCCGAAGGAACTGCTGCTGCGGATCAACGCCATCCTGCGCCGCGTCCCGGCCGAGGCGCCGGCGGTCGCCGCGCCGAAGGTGCTGCATCTCGGCGACCTGCGCTACGATGTCGAGCGCGGCGAGATGTGGTCCGGCGAGGACCTCGTCCGCCTCACCGCCACCGAAAGCCACCTGATGCGGATCTTCTCGGCCCGCCCCGGCGAAGCCCTGAGCCGCACCCACCTCGTCGAGGAACTGGGCCGGTCCGGCGGCCAGGCCCAGGAACGCGCGGTGGATGTCCAGATTACCCGGCTGCGCCGCAAGCTGGAGGCCGACCCGAAGCAGCCCCGGTATCTTCAGACGGTGCGCGGGGCGGGCTACATGCTCGCGCCCGACTGACCCGGCCCGACGCCGTCCGACCCGTTGCCGAAGGATCCGCCATGCCCACGGCCCTGATCTCGCATCCCGACTGCCTGTCCCATGTCACCCCGCCCGGCCATCCCGAGCAGGCGGCCCGGCTCGACGCCGTGCTCGGCGCGCTCGAGGGGATGGACCTCCTGCGGGTGACCGCGCCGCTGGCGGCCGAGGACGACCTGCTGCGCTGCCATCCGGCGGGCTACATCGCGGAGCTGCGCAAGGCCGAGCCGAACGAGGGCTGGGCGCAGATCGACGCCGATACCTTCCTGTCGCCCGGTTCGGTCGCCGCCGCCACCCGCGCCGCCGGGGCGGTGGTCCGGGCGGTGGACATGGTCCTCGGCGGCGAGGCCGACACGGCGTTCTGCGCCGTCCGCCCACCGGGCCACCACGCCGAAACCGAGACGGCGATGGGCTTCTGCCTGTTCGGCAACGTCGCCATCGGCGCGAAGCACGCGCTGGATCACCACGGGCTGGACCGGGTCGCGGTGATCGACTTCGACGTCCACCACGGCAACGGCACCCAGGACCTGCTGTGGGACGAGCGCCGCGCGCTGTTCGTCAGTTCGCACCAGTCCCCGCTCTGGCCCGGCACCGGCGCCCGGGACGAGACCGGCGCCCATGACAACGTGCTGAACCTGCCGCTGCCGCCGGGCAGCGACGGCGCCCACATGCGCCGGGTCTATGCCGCCGAGGTCTGGCCCCGGGTCCGCGCCTTCCGGCCCGACCTGATCCTCGTCTCGGCCGGGTTCGACGCGCACCGGGCGGACCCGCTCGCCAATCTCGACTGGGACGAGGCGGATTTCGCCTGGCTGACGCGGGAAATCCGCGCCCTTGCGCGGGACCTGTGCGGCGGCCGTGTGGTCTCTGCGCTGGAAGGGGGCTATGACTTGGATGCGCTAGGCGCCTCCGTGGCGGCCCATGTCGCGGCGTTGCAGGAGGATGATGACGGATGACGGACAAGCCGGTGGAACAGATGTCCTTCGAAGAGGCGATGGCCGCCCTCGAACAGGTGGTCGAGCGGCTCGACCGGGGCGACGTGCCGCTGGAGGAGTCGATCTCCCTCTACGAACGCGGCGCGCAGCTGCGCCGCCGCTGCGAGGCCAAGCTGAAGGAAGCCGAGGAGAAGGTCGCGAAGCTGACCCTCGACGGCAACGGACAACCGGTGGGGACCGAACCGCTCGATGCCGGATGACGACCTGAAGGCCCGGCTGGCCGAGACCGGGCGCTTCATCGAATTGCGGGTGGCGGCGGCGATCGGCGGCCTGCCCGGCGTGATCCCCGAGGCGATGCAATACGCGGTCCGGGGCGGCAAGGCGCTGCGCGGATTCCTAGTGCTCGAAGGCGCCCGCCTGCACGGCTTCGACGACAAGAAGGCCGGCCCGGCGGCGGCGGCCATCGAGTGCCTGCACGCATACAGCCTGGTCCACGACGACCTGCCCTGCATGGATGACGACGACCTGCGCCGCGGCCAGCCCACGGTCCACCGCAAGTGGGACGAGGCGGTGGCGGTGCTGACCGGTGACGCGCTGCAGGCTCTGGCCTTCGAGAAGGTGGCGCAAACCGTCTGTTCGCCGAAGGCCCGCGTCGCCCTGACCCTGAGCCTCGCCCGCGCCGCCGGGGTCCGGGGCATGGTCGGCGGTCAGGCCGCCGACATGGCCGCCGAACGGGCCGAGGCGCCGCTGACCCTGCCGCAGATCGAGAGCCTGCAGCGCGGCAAGACCGGCGCCCTGCTGACCTGGGCCGCCTGCGCCGGCGCCCGGATGGCCGAGGCCCCGGTGGCCCCGTTCGAGCGCTATGGCGAGAAGCTGGGCCTCGCCTTCCAGATCTGGGACGACGTGCTCGACGTGGAGGGCGACGCCGCCGAGATGGGCAAGGCCGTGGGCAAGGATGCCGGCCGCGGCAAGGCGACCTTCGTGTCGCTCCTCGGCATGGATGAGGCGAAGCGCCGCGCCGCGTCGCTGATTGAAGACGCCTGCGCCGCGCTAGACTCCTACGGTGCGGGGGCGGCCGGCTTGCAACAGGTGGCCCGCTTCGTTATCGCCCGCCAGACCTGAAGGCCGAGGCCCATGACCGACCGACCGCAGACCCCGCTTCTGGACCGCGTGCACCAGCCCTCGGACCTCAAGACCCTGAGTGACGGCGAGCTGCGCCGGCTGGCCGACGAGCTGCGCCGCGAGACGATCCACGCGGTGAGCCAGACCGGCGGGCATCTCGGCGCCGGGCTGGGCGTGGTCGAACTCACGGTGGCCCTGCACGCCGTGTTCGACGCGCCCCGGGACAAGATCATCTGGGACGTTAGCCACCAGTGCTACCCGCACAAGATCCTGACCGGCCGCCGCGACCGGATCGCCACCCTGCGGCAGAAGGACGGGCTGTCCGGCTTCACCAAGCGGTCCGAGAGCCCCTATGACCCGTTCGGCGCCGCCCATGCCTCGACCTCGATCTCGGCGGCGCTGGGCTTCAAGACCGCGGCCGACCTCGGCGGCGACCCGGGCGACGCCATCGCGGTGATCGGCGACGGCGCGCTGTCGGGCGGCATGGCCTACGAGGCGCTGAACAACGCCGGCCACCTCGGCAAGCGGCTGATCGTGATCCTGAACGACAACGAGATGTCCATCGCGCCGCCCACCGGGGCGATGTCGTCCTACCTGAACCGGCTCTATGCCGGCGCGCCCTACCAGGAGTTCAGGGCGATGGCGAAGGGGGCGATCAGCTTCCTGCCGCCGCCGCTGCAGGACGGCGCCCGCCGGGCCAAGGACCTGCTCAAGCACATGACCGTGGGCGGCACCCTGTTCGAGGAACTGGGGTTCAGCTATGTCGGCCCGGTCGACGGCCACGACATGGAGCAGCTTCTGGCGGTGCTGCGCACGGTGAAGGCCCGCGCCGACGGGCCGATGCTGATCCACGCGATCACCCGGAAGGGCAAGGGCTATGCCCCCGCCGAGGGCGCCCGCGACCGGGGCCATGGGGTGGCCAAGTTCGACCCCGCCACCGGCGAGCAGAAGAAGCCGAAGTCGAACGCGCCGTCCTACACCTCGGTCTTCGCCGAGACCCTCATCAAGCTGGCCGAGCGCGACGACCGGATCGTGGCGGTGACGGCGGCGATGCCCGACGGCACCGGGCTCGACCGGTTCATGGCGCGCTATGCCTCGCGCTGCTTCGACGTCGGAATCGCCGAGCAGCATGCGGTGACCTTCTGCGCCGGGATGGCCGCCGGCGGGATGAAGCCGTTCTGCGCCCTCTACTCGACCTTCCTGCAGCGCGGCTACGACCAGGTCGTGCACGACGTGGCGATCCAGCGGTTGCCGGTCCGTTTCGCCATCGACCGCGCCGGTCTGGTGGGTGCGGACGGCGCGACCCATGCCGGCAGCTTCGACATCGCGTTCCTCGCCAACCTGCCCGGTTTCGTGGTGATGGCCGCCGCCGACGAGGCCGAACTCGTGCGCATGGTGGCCACTGCCGCCGCCCATGACGACGGCCCGATCGCCTTCCGCTTCCCGCGCGGCGAGGGGGTCGGGGTCGAGATGCCGGCCACGCCCGAGCCGCTCGAGATCGGCAAGGGCCGGATGGTCCGCGAGGGCAAGGGCGTGGCCCTGCTGTCCTTCGGCGCGCGGCTGGCCGAGGTCTGCCAGGCGGCCGAGGCGCTGGAGGCCCGCGGCATCCGCCCCACCGTCGCCGACGCCCGCTTCGCCAAGCCGCTGGACACCGGCCTGATCGACCGGCTGGCGGCGGAGCACGAGGCGCTGATCACCATCGAGGAGGGCGCGGTGGGCGGCTTCGGCAGCCACGTCGCCCAGCACCTCGCCGAGACCGGGGTGTTCGACCGGGGGCTGAAGTTCCGGTCGATGGTCCTGCCCGACATCTTCATCGACCAGGCCAGCCCGCGCGACATGTACGCCGTCGCCGGGCTCAACGCCGAGGACATCGAGGCCAAGGTGCTGTCGGTGCTGGGGGTGGAGACTCTGGGCAAGCGCGCCTGAGCAGCCCGCTCGGACGCCGTCAGTCCCGCCGCTCGCCCAGCCGCTTCTCGATCGCTTCCAGCCGCCGCAGCACCTCGTCGCGGTAGCTGTCGGTGGCGGCGTTGGCTTCCTCGTGGTGGGCGTCCTGCATCGAGTTCACGATCAGGCCCACCAGAAGGTTCACCACCGCAAAGGTGGTCAGCATGATGAACGGCACGAAGAAGGCCCAGGCCTCGGGGTAGACCGCCAGCACCGGCCGGACGATCCCCATCGACCAGGATTCCAGCGTCATCACTTGGAACAGCGTGTAGAGCGACGCGCCGAGCGACCCAAACCACTGGTCGAAATCCGCCGCCTGTTCCGGTGTGCAGGCCGGGCAGGGGCCGCCGAACAGCTTGGTCGCCATCACCGCGCCGATGTAGAAGATAATCCCCATCAGCAGGAACACGCTGCCCATGCCCGGCAGCGCCTGCACGAAGCCCTCGACCACCCGCCGCAGCCGGGGCGCGACCGACACGACCCGCAAGAGCCGCAGGATCCGCAGCGCCCGCAGCACCGACAGCCCCTGCCCGGCGGGCACCAGTGCGACCCCGACCACCGCGGCGTCGAACCAGTTCCACCCCGAGCGGAAGAAATCGCCGCGCTGGGCGAGGAGCTTGAGCGCCAGTTCGACCACGAAGAATGTCAGGCAAAGGGTGTCCAGCGCGCCGATCAGCGGTCCGGCGGCGGCCATCGCCGCCTCCGAGGTCTCGAGCCCGAGGATCACCGCGTTGAACAGGATCACCCCGAGGATCGCGTTGCGCACCGCCGCCCGGTCGAGAAAGGCGGCCACCCTGTCGCGCAGGGGCGTGGCGGCGGCGGTCCGGTCGGTGGCGGTCATCTGGTCCTCGCGTTTCCGGGCGATATGGGGCCTCCGCCGCGGCGCGGCAAGGGCCCGACGACGGCACCGGATGACGCAGCGTCATGCTGGCCCGCGGCCTGGATCCGGAGAAGTTGGTGCCATGTCGCCGCGCCTCGTGTTCCGCTGGATCGTGTTCCTGCTCGCCGCCTTCTACGCGGTGCGGATGGTCCTGTTCGGGGGCTACGACAGTTTCGGCGGTCCGTTCCGGTTCCTGACCATCTGGGCGCTGTTCGCGTCGTTCTTCTGCGCCAGCCGGATGATCGCGCTGGAGGAGGGCCGGTCCGACCGGCGCTGGGACGGGCTGGTTTCGGCCACGGCGGTGCTGAACGGGATGGTGGTCTACCTCTACTGGTCGCTGTTCCTCAACGACCCGACCTCGGTGACGCTGGACGGCACGCCGTCGGCCTGGTGGCTGGACTGGTATCTGCACGGGCTCGGCCCGCTGCTGCAGTGGATCGACGCCCTGTTCGTGCACCGGGCGTTCCGCCGGCCGCTGGCGGGGGCGGCGTGGGTGGCCGGCATCGTCGGGGCCTGGCTGTGCTGGATCGAGCTGGTGGTGCGGCCGATGAACGACAGCCCCGCCGGCGATGTCACCTCGGGCCTGCCCTACCCGTTCCTGAACGACCTCGCCCTGTCCGACCGGCTGCCGTTCTACGCCACGAACATCGCCGCCGGGCTGGTCCTGCTGGCGGTGCTGACCGGGCTGGCGCGGGTCATTCGCCGGCTTCTTCCGCGGCCAGAAGCGCCCTGAGCCCGCTGCGGTAGTCCGGGTAGATCAGCCGCACGCCCAGTTCGTCCTTGATCCGATCGTTCCGCACCCGCTTGGACTCGGCGTAGAAGCTGCGCGCCATCGGCGTCATCTCGGCCTCGTCGAAGGCTTCTTCGGGCGGCAGCGGCAGGCCGAGCAATTCGGCGGCATAGGCGATCACGTCCTGCGGCGGCGCCGGGTCGTCGTCGCAGACGTTGTAGGCGCGCACCGGGTTCGGCCGGTCGATGGAGGCGGCGAGGACCTGCGCGATGTCGTCCACGTGGATGCGCGAGAACACCTGCCCCGGCTTCACGATCCGCCGCGCGGTGCCGGCCCGGACCTTGGCGAAGGGGCCGCGCCCGGGGCCGTAGATCCCGGCCAGCCGGAAGATGTGCAGCGGCAGGTCCAGCGCCCGCCACGCCGCCTCGGCCTCCACCCGGTCCCGGCCGCGCCGGGTCGAGGGGGCGAGGGGAGTGTCCTCGTCGACCCAGCCGCCGCCGTGGTCGCCGTAGACGCCGGTGGTGGACAGGTAGCCGACCCAGGCCAGCCGGTCGCGCCGCGCGGCGATGTCGGACCCGTGGGTGGCGAGCACCGGGTCCTCGCCGTCCGGCGCGACCGATGCAAGGAGGTGCGTCGCGGCGTCGAGCGCCGGGCCGAGATCGGCGCCGGGCCAGACCAGCGGCTCGACCCCCTCGGCGCGCAGCCGGTCGGCCTTGTCCGCCGAGCGGGTGGTGCCGATCACCCGCCAGCCGCGGGGCAGCAGCAGCCGCGCCAGCGCCCGCGCCGAGAAGCCGTGACCGATGGACAGGAGCGTCGTCATGCCGCCGTCCTGCGGCCTCGGGCGCGGATTGGCAAGCCCGCCCGGGCGCGTCTTGCGCTTGCCCGGCGTTTGGGGCCATATCCGGCAATGCCGATCCCCGCACATAGCGACCGCCCCGGAGCCCCGGAATGAACGCCAGCCGCCCGCTCGACGTGATCTCGCCGACGGTGCCCGCGGCCGAAGCCTTCGACGATCCGAAGGCGGCGGTGGCGCGGCTGCGCGAGCTTTACGACGGCGCGGTCCGCTTCCTGTGCCAGAGCTTCCTCGCCGCGATCAGCGAGGGCCGCCCCGATGCCCGCCGCCGGGCCTTCTACCCCGAGATCCGGCTCACCACGACGAGCTATGCGGCGGTGGACAGCCGGCTGTCCTTCGGCCACGTCGCCCAGCCCGGCACCTACGCGACGACCGTGACCCGGCCGGACCTGTTCGCCAACTACCTCGAACAGCAGATCGGCCTGCTGATCCAGAACCACGGCGCGCCGGTCATCATCGGTCCCTCGGACACCCCGATGCCGGTCCATTTCGCGGTGGCCAACGATCCCGACCTCAGCGTGCCGCAGGAAGGCGCGATGGAGTTCCCGCTGCGCGACGTGTTCGACGTGCCGGACCTGTCGACGACCCATGACGACATCGTCAACGGCTACGGCTTCACCTATCCCGACGGGTCCCACCCGCTGGCGCCGTTCACCGCCCAGCGGATCGACTACTCGCTGGCCCGGCTGGCGCACTACACCGCCACCGACGCGGACCATTTCCAGAACTACATCCTGTTCACCAACTACCAGTTCTACGTCGAGGAGTTCGAGGCCTTCGCCCGGACCCAGCTTGCCGACAAGGAGAGCGGCTACACCGCCTTCGTCGGCCCCGGCAACGACGTCATCACCGAGCCGCACGCGCCGACCCGGCCGCCGGTGAAGCTGCCGCAGATGCCGACCTATCACCTCAAGCGCGACGGTGGCGCCGGGATCACCCTCGTCAACATCGGCGTCGGGCCGTCCAACGCCAAGACCGCGACCGACCACATCGCGGTGCTGCGGCCCCACGCCTGGCTGATGGTCGGGCACTGCGCCGGCCTGCGCAATTCGCAGCGGCTTGGCGATTTCGTGCTCGCCCACGGCTACCTGCGCGAGGATCACGTCCTTGACGACGACCTGCCGGTCTGGATGCCGATCCCCGCGCTGGCCGAGATCCAGATCGCGCTCGAGACCGCGGTCGCCGAGGTGACCGAGCTCGAGGGCTACGAACTCAAGCGGATCATGCGGACCGGCACCGTCGCCACCATCGACAACCGCAACTGGGAACTGCGCGACCAGTCCGGCCCGGTGCAGCGGCTCAGCCAGAGCCGGGCGATCGGGCTGGACATGGAAAGCGCCACCATCGCGGCCAACGGATTCCGGTTCCGGGTGCCCTACGGCACCCTGCTCTGCGTGTCCGACAAGCCGCTGCACGGCGAGCTGAAACTGCCCGGAATGGCCTCGGCCTTCTACAAGACACAGGTGTCCCGGCACCTGATGATCGGGGTCCGGGCGATGGAGCGGTTGCGCGAGATGCCGCTCGAACGGATCCACAGCCGGAAGCTCCGATCCTTCGAGGAAACCGCATTTCTGTGACCCGCGGCCCGGATCGGCCGAAAAACCTGCAAAAACCCGGTGTTTTTGGGCTTTCGGCAAACACAAATTGTTGTGGGGACCCACAACATCGCGTTAAATGCCAGCCCATGAGGCCCAAGGATCGGGCTAACGAGGAGACGAAGAACATGGCCAAACCGATGACCAAGAGCCAGCTTGTGGCCGCTCTCGCCGACGAGATGGGCACCGACAAGAAATCCGCCGGCGCCGCGCTCGACGCGATCACCGGGATCATCACCAAGGAAGTGTCCGGCGGCGGCGCCGTGACCCTGCCCGGCGTCGGCAAGATCTACTGCCGCGAGCGCCCCGAGCGCATGGTCCGCAACCCGGCCACCGGCGAGCAGATCAAGAAAGAGGCCGACAAGGTGGTCAAGATGACCATCGCCAAGGCGCTGAAGGACAGCGTCAACGGCTGACCGGCCACGGCGAAAGGTTTCGGAAGGGCTGCCGTCGGGCGGCCCTTTTGCCGTTGTGGAGGGACGGAATGGGCGCGCGGATCGACGTGCTGGCGGTGGCCGGCGGGGTGGCCTTCGGGATCATGTGGGCCTCGGCCTTCACCTCGGCCCGGGTGATCGTCGCCTATGCGCCGCCGCTGACCGCGCTGTCGGTGCGGTTCCTGCTCTCGGGGCTGATCGGGGTCCTGCTGGCACTGGCGATCGGCCAGTCCTGGCGGCTGACCCGCCGGCAATGGACCGCGACCATCGTGTTCGGCCTGTGCCAGAACGCGCTCTATCTCGGGCTCAACTTCGTCGCGATGCAGACGGTCGAGGCGTCGCTGGCGGCGATCATCGCCTCGTCGATGCCGCTGCTGGTGGCGGTGGCGGGGTGGGCCGTGCTGTCCGAGCGGCTGCCGTGGTTCGGGGTCGCCGGGCTGGCGCTGGGCTTCGTCGGCGTGGCGCTCATCATGGGCGCGCGGCTGTCGGGCGGGGCGGACGGCTTCGGCGTCCTGCTCTGCCTGCTCGGGGTCGTCTCGCTGACTGTCGCGACGCTTGCGGTGCGCGGCGCGTCCTCGGGCGGCAACTACCTTATGGTGGTCGGGTTGCAGATGCTCGTGGGGTCGGCGGCGCTCGCGGTCGTGGCGCTGGCGACCGAGACCATCGCGGTGGACTGGACCTGGCAGCTTGGCGTCGCCTTCGTCTACACCACCCTCGTGCCCGGCCTCTTGGCCACGGTGACGTGGTTCTGGCTGGTCAACCGGATCGGCGCGGTCCGGGCCGCGGTGTTCCACTTCCTCACCCCGTTCTTCGGGGTGGCGACCGCCGCCGTCCTGCTGGGCGAGGCGCTGGGCCCCCGTGACGTGATCGGCGTGGCGGTCATCACCCTCGGCATCCTCGCGGTGCAGGTGTCGAAACAGCGGCCAACGGCATCGTGAGATGACAGGCCCGTTCGCTGCGGCCCGCCTTGTGGCGAATGAACCTGCCTTGACTCCGCCGCGACGGTCTCGCGGGCGCCGTCGGCCTCCTGCAGGCCAACATCGACGGCGGCAGCGAGCGCAACCGGAAATCCTGGCGGCGCGCTGCCTGGCGGGGTGTGGGCGCTCTGCGTTGGCCCTAGCCGATCCGGCCCCGCACGCCGCCGGTCTGGGCCCGGTCGAGCAGCAGGTGATCGAGGATCACCGCCGCCATCATCGCCTCGCCCACCGGCACCGCGCGGATGCCGACGCAGGGGTCGTGCCGGCCCTTGGTGACGACCTCGGTCTCGGTCCCGTCGATCCGGATCGACCGGCGCGGCGACAGGATCGACGAGGTCGGTTTGACCGCGAAGCGCACCACGATGTCCTGCCCGGTGGAGATCCCGCCGAGGATGCCGCCGGCATGGTTCGAGACGAATTCCGGCCCGCCGGGGCCCATCCGGATCTCGTCGGCGTTGTCCCGGCCGGTGAGCGCGGCGGCGGCCATGCCCTCGCCGATCTCGACCCCCTTCACCGCGTTGATCGACATCATCGCGGCGGCGAGGTCGGTATCGAGCTTGCCGTAGACCGGGGCGCCGATCCCGGCGGGCACGCCGCGGGCCACCACCTCGATCATCGCGCCGACCGAGTTGTGGTCGTCCTTGCGCAGCCACTGGAGGTAGTCCTCCCATTCCGCCGCGGCGGTGGCGTCCGGGCACCAGAAATCGTTGCGGCCGATGGCGTCCCAGTCGAACCGGGACCGGTCGATCCGCTTCTCGCCCATCTGCACCATGTAGCCGGTGATCGACACGCCGGGGGCCAGCGCCCTGATCGCCTCGCGCGCGACCCCGCCGGCGGCGACCCGCGCGGCGGTTTCCCGGGCCGAGGACCGGCCGCCGCCGCGGTAATCCCGCAGCCCGTATTTCAGGTGATAGGTGATGTCGGCATGGCCGGGCCGGAAGGTGGTGGCGATGTCGCCGTAATCCTTCGACCGCTGGTCGGTGTTGCGGATCATCAGCTGGATCGGGGTGCCGGTGGTGGTGTCCTCGAACACCCCCGACAGGATCTCGACGGCGTCGGGCTCGTTGCGCTGGGTGGTGTTGCGGTTCTGGCCCGGCCGCCGCTTGTCCAGCCAGTGCTGGATCATGGGCGCGGTGAGCGGCACGCCCGGCGGGCAGCCGTCCACCGTCGCGCCGAGCGCCGGTCCGTGGCTTTCGCCCCAGGTCGTCACCCGGAAGACGTGTCCGTAGGTGTTGAAGCTCATGTCCCGCTCCGCGTTGCACACCGGCACTTAGCCGGATGGGGTGGGCTTGCCAAGGTCGCCCGCCCGGCCTAGGTTCCGCGTCACCTCGGGGTGCCCGCCTGTCGGGCTGAGATGCGCATCATGCGAACCCGTTGAACCTGAACCGGTTAGAACCGGCGGAGGGAAGGTTTGAGAGATCCTCGATACCCCTTTCCGTCCGGCGTATTGGAGGATGACATGAGAACGACCCTTCCGCTGATCGCAGGACTGCTGGCCCCCGCCCTCGCGGCGGCCGAAACACCCGTCCTGACGGTCTACACCTATGACAGCTTCGTGCCCGACTGGGGTCCGGGCCCGGCGATCGAGGCCGGGTTCGAGGCGACCTGCGCCTGCGACCTGCAGTTCGTCGCCGCCGGGGACGGCGCGGCGCTGCTGTCGCGGCTGCGGCTCGAAGGCGCGGCGACCGAGGCCGACGTGGTGGTCGGACTCGACACCAACCTGATGGCCGCCGCGGCGGAAAGCGGGCTCTTCGCCGCGCACGGGGTGGAGGCCGACCTGGCGCTGCCGGTGGACTGGACCGACGAGACCTTCCTGCCGTTCGACTGGGGCTACTTCGCCTTCGTCGCCACCGCCGATCAGCCGGCCCCGGCGTCGCTGGCCGACCTGGCGGCGAGTGACCGCAAGATCGTGATCCAGGACCCGCGTTCGTCGACCCCCGGCCTCGGCCTGCTGCTCTGGGTCAAGGCGGTCCACGGCGACGACGCCGGCGCGATCTGGGCCGATCTCGCCGACAACCTCGTCACCGTGACCCCCGGCTGGTCCGAGGCCTACAGCCTGTTCCTCGACGGCGAGGCCGATGCGGTGCTGTCCTACACGACCTCGCCGGCCTACCACCTGATCGCCGAGGAGGACGCCAGCAAGGTCGCCTGGGCCTTCGACGAGGGCCACTACCTGCAGATCGAGGTCGCCGCGCGGCTTGCCGGGTCGGACCAGCCCGACCTCGCCGCCGCCTTCCTTGACTACCTCGTCTCTGCCGAGGCGCAGGCGGTGATCCCGACCACCAACTGGATGTATCCGGTGACCGAACTGCCGGGCGGGCTGCCGGACGGGTTCGACACGCTGGTGACCCCGATCTCGGCGCTGCTGATCGACCCGGCGAAGGTGCCCGAGGTCCGCGACGAGGCGATCGAGACCTGGCGCGCCGCGCTGGCCCGGTGAGCCTGTCCGGCGCCGCCGCCGGGCTGGTCCTGGCCCTTGTCCTCGGCCCCGTCCTGGCGGTCGGGATCCGGGGCGACTGGTCCGGCGGGCTTGGCCCGGCGGACTGGGCGGCGCTGCGGTTCACGGTCTGGCAGGCGGCGCTGTCGGCGCTGTGCTCGGCGGCGCTGGCGGTGCCGGTGGCGCGGGCGCTGGCACGGCGGCGGTTTCCGGGGCGGGGCCTGCTGCTGACCCTGCTCGGGGCTCCGTTCCTGCTGCCGGTGATCGTCGCCGTCCTCGGCCTGATCGCGGTGTTCGGGCGGAACGGCTGGATCAGCGCCGGGCTGGTCGCGCTGGGCCTGCCGCCGCTGTCGATCTACGGGCTGACCGGGGTGGTCCTTGCCCATGTGTTCCTCAACCTGCCGCTGGCGACGCGGCTGATC